>VSCG01000012.1:0-39091 GCA_047459115.1 Micromonosporaceae bacterium | reverse complement strand
CACGGCGGCGTTCTCGTCGAAGCGGATGTACGACCCGTCCGGCCGCCGCTTCTCCTTGGCGGTACGCACGACCACCGCCTTCACCACGTCACCCTTGCGCAGGCCGGCGCCCGGGATGGCGTCCTTGACCGTGGCCACGATGACGTCGCCGATGCCCGCGTAGCGTCGGCCGGAGCCGCCGAGCACCCGGATACACAGGATCTCCCGCGCACCCGTGTTGTCGGCGACGCGCAGCCGCGACTCCTGCTGAATCACTTCGCCTTCTCCAGGATCTCGACGACCCGCCACCGCTTGGTGGCCGACAGCGGTCGGGTCTCCATCAGCAGCACCCGGTCGCCGATGCCGCACGCGTTGTTCTCGTCGTGCGCCTTCAGCTTGCTGGTACGGCGCATGACCTTGCCGTACAGCGGGTGCTTGACCCGGTCCTCGACCGCCACCACGACGGTCTTGTCCATCTTGTCGCTGACCACGTACCCCTCGCGCACCTTGCGTCGAGGACGCTGCGCAGTCGTCGCGTTCTCACTCATGCGGTCACCTCACTGGCAGCGGTTTCGGGCGCGGCCGAGAGCCCCAGCTCACGCTCGCGCATGATCGTGTAGATCCGGGCGATCTCGCGACGGACGACCTGCAGCCGACGGTTGTTGTCCAGCTGCCCGGTGGCGGCCTGCACCCGCAGGTTGAACAGCTCCGCCTTCGCCTCGCGCAGCCGGTCGGTGAGCTCCTCGGTCGTCAGCTCACGCAGCTCGCCGGGCTTGGTACCCGCGGCCATCAGACCTCACCCGCCTCACGCTTGACGATGCGGCACTTCATCGGGAGTTTGTGGATCGCGCGGCGCATCGCCTCACGCGCGACCGCCTCGTTCGGGAAGGACATCTCGAACAGGATCCGGCCCGGCTTGACGTTGGCGACCCACCACTCCGGCGAACCCTTACCGGAACCCATCCGGGTCTCGGCGGGCTTCTTCGTCAGCGCCCGGTCCGGGAACACGTTGATCCACACCCGGCCACCACGCCGGATGTGCCGGGTCATGGCGATACGCGCCGACTCGATCTGGCGGTTCGTCACGTACCCCGGCTCGAGCGCCTGGATGCCGAAGTCGCCGAACGCGACGCGGGTGCCGCCCTTCGCCCGGCCGTGCCGCTCCGGGCGGTGCGGCTTACGGAAGCCCTTCGGGGGCTTGCGCGGCATCAGCATCTGTCAGCCCTCCTGCTGCTGCGTCGTCGGCTGTTCGGTCGCGGCCGTCGGCTGTTCGGTCGCCTGCCCGGCCACGGCGGCCGGCGCCTCGGCGGTCGCGCTCTGGGCCCGCTCGGCCGCGGCGGCCCGCCCGGCCTCGGTGCTGTGTCCGGTCGTGCCCGCGGCACCGGACCGGCCGCGGCGCGGCCGCTCAGGCCGTTCCCGGCGCGGACGCCCCGTGGGCGCCTCGGCCTGACCCTCCCGGCCGGGCACGGCGTCGCCCTTGTAGATCCACACCTTCACGCCGATGCGGCCGAACGTCGTACGCGCCTCGAAGAAGCCGTAGTCGATCCCGGCCCGCAGCGTGTGCAACGGCACCCGGCCGTCCCGGTAGAACTCGCTGCGCGACATCTCCGCGCCCCCCAGGCGGCCGGACACCTGCACCCGAATGCCCTTGACGAGCGGGTTGCGCATCGCCGACTGCATGGCCTTGCGCATCGCGCGGCGGAAGGCGACCCGCGAGGACAGCTGCTCCGCCACGCCCTGGGCGACCAGCTGCGCATCCGACTCGGGGTTCTTCACCTCGAGGATGTTCAGCTGGACCTGCTTGCCGGTCAGCTTCTCCAGCTCGCCACGGATCCGATCCGCCTCGGCGCCCTTGCGCCCGATGACGATGCCCGGCCGGGCGGTGTGGATGTCGACGCGGACCCGGTCCCGGGTGCGCTCGATGTCGACCTTGGAGATGCCGGCGCGCTCCAGACCCCGGGACATCATCCGACGGATCTTGACATCCTCGGCGATGTAGTCCTTGTAGAGCTTGTCCGCGTACCAGCGGGACTTCCAGTCGGTCGAGATGCCGAGCCGGAACCCGTGCGGGTGAACCTTCTGACCCATTACTCGGCCTCCTCACCCGCGGGGGTCGCGCCCCCGCGCTCGCCCGCGGGCGCCGCCTTCGCGGGTGCAACTGCTGACTTCTTGGCCGGCGTGGTGCCCTGGGCCGACGACCTGCGCTGCGCGGCCCGCCGCCGGGCAGGCTGCACGGCCTCCACGGCGATGGTGATGTGGCAGGTCCGCTTGCGGATCCGGTAGGCCCGGCCCTGCGCGCGCGGCCGGAACCGCTTGAGCGTCGGACCCTCGTCGACGTACGCCTCGCTGATCAGCAGCGCGTCCGGGTCCAGCCGCTCGTTGTTCTCGGCGTTCGCGATCGCGCTCTGCAGCACCTTGTACACCGGCTCGCTGGCCGCCTGCGGCGCGAACTGCAGCACCGTGAGCGCCTCCTTCGCGGGCAGGCCGCGGACGAGGTTGACCACACGGCGCGCCTTCATCGGCGACACGCGCACGTAGCGCGCGACCGCGCGGGCGCCCGGTAGCGCTGGAGCGTCGCCCTTAGCTGGCATCGCTTTGCTTCCCCTTGCTCGTCGTGGTCGGCCTGCCGTCAGCGACGGCGGCTCTTACGGTCTTCCTTCTCGTGTCCCCGGAACGTCCGGGTCAGGGCGAACTCGCCGAGCTTGTGCCCGACCATCGCCTCGGTGATGAAGACGGGCACGTGCTTACGCCCGTCGTGCACCGCGATCGTGTGCCCGATCATCTCCGGAGTGATCGTCGAGCGGCGCGACCACGTCTTGATCACATTCCGGCTGCCCTTGGCGTTCTGCGCTTCCACCTTCTTCATCAGGTGGTCGTCGACGAACGGGCCCTTCTTGAGGCTGCGTGGCATGGCGTACTAACCCCGCTTCCTGTTCGCGGAACGGCGACGGACGATCAGGCGGTCGCTCGGCTTGCCCTTGCGCCGGGTACGACCCTCGGGCTTGCCGTGCGGGTTGACCGGGTGGCGGCCACCCGACGTCTTGCCCTCACCACCGCCGTGCGGGTGGTCGACGGGGTTCATCGCCACGCCGCGGACGGACGGGCGCTTGCCCTTCCACCGCATCCGGCCGGCCTTGCCCCAGTTGATGTTTGACTGGTCGGCGTTGCCGATCTCGCCCACGGTGGCCCGGCAGCGCACGTCGACACGCCGGATCTCGCCGGAGGGCATCCGCAGCGTGGCGTAGCTGCCCTCGCGACCCAGCAGCTGGATGCCGACCCCGGCGGAGCGGGCCAACTTGGCGCCGCCGCCCGGGCGCAGCTCCACGGCGTGGATCGTCGTACCCATAGGAATGTTGCGCAGCGGCAGGTTATTCCCCGGCCGGATGTCGGCGCTCGGGCCGGACTCGACGCGGTCGCCCTGGCGCAGGTCGCGCGGCGCGAGGATGTAGCGCTTCTCCCCGTCGGCGTAGTGCAGCAGAGCGATGCGCGCCGTGCGGTTCGGGTCGTACTCGATGTGCGCGACCTTCGCCGGCACGCCGTCCTTGTCGACCCGCTTGAAGTCGATCAGACGGTACTGCCGCTTGTGCCCGCCGCCCTGGTGGCGTGCGGTGATCCGGCCGTACACGTTGCGCCCACCCTTGCGCGGCAGGGGCCGCAGCAGGGACTTCTCCGGCTCCGAGCGGGTGATCTCGACGAAGTCGACCACGCTCGCACCGCGGCGCCCCGGCGACGTCGGCTTGTACTTACGAATCGGCATGTTCAGTCAACCCCTCAGCTCACCGGGCCGCCAAAGGCCTCGATCCGGTCGCCCTCGGCGAGCTTGACCATGGCGCGCTTGGTGTCCTTGCGCTTGCCCCAGCCGGTGCGGGTCCGCTTGCGCTTGCCCTCCCGGTTGGTGGTGTTCACCTGCAGGACACGCACATCGAAGATCTGCTCAATGGCGATCTTGATAGCGGTCTTGTTCGCGTCCGGGTGGACCAGGAACGTGTACCAGTTGCCGTCGAGCAGGCTGTAGCTCTTCTCGGAGATCACCGGAGCGATGATGATGTCGCGCGGATCGGCGATCGTGCTCATTTCTCCTCCTCCGTCGCCGTGCCCGCGGCCGCCGGCCCACCCAGGAACTCGTCCAGGGCTTCCTTGGTGAAGACCACGTCGTCGGCGACCAGGACGTCGTACGTGTTGAGCTGGCCGGCCTCCAGCAGGTGCACCCGAGGCTCGTTGCGCAGCGAGCGCCAGTTCAACTCGTCGTCGCGGCCGAGCACGACCAGTACGCGCTTGGCGTCGGTCACCCGTCGCAGCGTGGCCAGGGCCTCCTTCGTCGACGGCTTCTCGCCCGTCACGAACGACTCCACGACGTGGATGCGCCCCTCGCGGGCCCGGTCGGACAGGGCGCCGCGCAGGGCGGCCGCCTTCATCTTCTTCGGGGTCCGCTGGGCGTAGCTGCGCGGGACCGGGCCGTGCACCACGCCACCGCCGGTGAACTGCGGCGCGCGGATCGAGCCCTGGCGGGCCCGGCCGGTCCCCTTCTGCTTGTACGGCTTGGTGCCGCCACCGGAGACCTCGCCACGGGTCTTCGTCTTGTGCGTGCCCTGCCGGGCGGCGGCCAACTGCGCGACCACGACCTGGTGCATCAGCGCGATGTTGGCCTGCACGTCGAAGATGTCGGCCGGCAGGTCGACGGAGCCGGCCTTCGCGCCGTCGGCCTTGATCACGTCAACGCTCGTCACTTGGCTGCACCACCCTTCGCCGGAGCCTTGGCCTTGACCGCCGAGCGGATCAGGACCAGACCGCCCTTAGGCCCGGGAACGGCGCCCTTGACCAGAATGAGGTGCTGCTCCGGGTCGACCGCCTGGATGGTCAGGTTCTGCACGGTCTGGCGCACTCCGCCCATCCGGCCCGCCATCCGCATGCCCTTGAAGACCCGGCCGGGCGTGGCGGCGCCGCCGATCGAGCCGGGCGAGCGGTGCTTGCGCTCGGCACCGTGCGAGGCTCCGAGACCGCCGAAGCCGTGCCGCTTCATCACGCCGGCGAAGCCCTTGCCCTTGGTGGTGCCGGTCACGTCGACCGACTCACCGGGCTCGAACACATCGGCGGTGATCTCCTGGCCGACCTCGTACTCGCTCGCGTTGCCCGTCCGCAGCTCAACCAGGTGCCGGCGCGGCGCCACGCCCGCCTTGGCGAAGTGACCGGCCTCCGGCTTGTTGACCTTCCGCGGGTCGACGGCGCCGAACGCGAGCTGGACTGCCGAGTAGCCGTCCTTCTCAACCGTGCGGACCTGGGTGACCACGCACGGCCCGGCCTGTACCACGGTCACCGGGACAATGCGGTTGTTGTCCCAGACCTGGGTCATGCCGAGCTTCGCGCCCAGGATGCCCTTGACTTCCCTGTCCATTCGTCCGGTCCCTACTGTTCGCCGCCTACAGCTTGATCTCGATGTCGACGCCAGCCGGCAGGTCGAGCCGCATGAGCGAGTCGACCGTCTTCGGGGTCGGGTCGATGATGTCGATCAGCCGCTTGTGCGTGCGCATCTCGAAGTGCTCGCGCGAGTCCTTGTACTTGTGCGGCGAGCGGATCACGCAGTAGCGGTTGATCTCGGTGGGCAGCGGCACCGGGCCCGCGACCTGTGCACCGGTACGCGTCACCGTCTCGACGATCTTTCGCGCCGAGGAGTCCACGACCTCGTGGTCGTAAGCCTTGAGCCGGATGCGGATCTTCTGTCCCGCCATGGTGGCTTCTTTTCCTTCTCTCTTCGCAGCCCGCCCGGTTGGGCGGGACGCTTGCCGGGCCTCGCCCGGCGCTGCTGCCTGCTGGTCCGACCGCCCCGGCGCATCCGACGCGGTCCGGTACCGGAGGGGGTCGGCCGACCCCCGCGGTCGGGCGTGTCGCGGCCCGGAGCCAGGCTCCGCCCCGTGCACGCCGGCGCGCCCCGAGGGGTCAACCTGACGGGCCGCCGGGCCGTGGCGCTCGCTGCGCTCCCGGCCGCCGACAGTCCGAGTAGATTCCCATGGCCCCGGATGACCGGGTCCACGACGGGAGGTCGGGACGCCCGCCGTCAGCGGGCGCCGTGCGAGGGCGGCCGAGCCGCGAGGACCCAGCCGCCCTGCGCAACGCAACCTGACTATTATGCCGCACCGAAGCGCGACACTACTAATCGGGTTACTTCAGAATCTTCGTGACCCGGCCGGCGCCGACGGTACGGCCACCCTCGCGGATCGCGAAGCGCAGGCCCTCCTCCATGGCGATCGGCTGGATCAGCTGGACCTTCATGGCCGTGTTGTCGCCGGGCATGACCATCTCGGTGCCCTCGGGCAGCGTGACGACGCCGGTGACGTCCGTGGTCCGGAAGTAGAACTGCGGACGGTAGTTGTTGAAGAACGGCGTGTGCCGGCCGCCCTCCTCCTTGGACAGGACGTAGACCTGCGCCTCGAACTCGGTGTGCGGCGTCGTGGTGCCGGGCTTGATCACCACCATGCCGCGCTCGACGTCCTCGCGCTTGACGCCCCGCAGGAGCAGACCGACGTTCTCGCCCGCCCGAGCCTCGTCGAGGACCTTGCGGAACATCTCGATGCCGGTGCAGACCGTCTTCAACGACTTCTCCTTGATGCCGACGATCTCCACCTCCTCGTTGGGCTTGAGCACGCCCCGCTCAGCGCGGCCGGTGACCACGGTGCCGCGCCCGGTGATCGTGAAGACGTCCTCGATCGGCATCAGGAACGGCTTGTCGACCTCGCGCTGCGGCTCCGGAATCGACTCGTCCACCGCGTTGAGCAGGTCCATGAGCCTCTCGGTCCACTGCGGGTCGCCCTCGAGGGCCTTCAGCGCCGAGACCCGCACGACCGGGACGTCGTCACCCGGGAACTCGTAGTTGTTGAGCAGCTCGCGGACCTCGAGCTCGACGAGCTCCAGGAGCTCCTCGTCGTCGACCATGTCGCTCTTGTTGAGCGCCACGACGATGTACGGCACGCCGACCTGACGGGCCAGCAGCACGTGCTCCTTGGTCTGCGGCATCGGGCCGTCGGTCGCCGCGACCACCAGGATCGCGCCGTCCATCTGGGCGGCACCGGTGATCATGTTCTTGATGTAGTCGGCGTGCCCGGGGCAGTCGACGTGCGCGTAGTGCCGCTTCTCGGTCTGGTACTCGACGTGCGAGATCGAGATCGTGATACCGCGCTGCTTCTCCTCGGGCGCCTTGTCGATCTGGTCGAACGGCGTGAACGGGTTGATCTCCGGGTACCTGTCGTGCAGGACCTTGGAGATGGCCGCGGTCAGCGTCGTCTTCCCGTGGTCGATGTGACCGATCGTGCCAATGTTGATGTGCGGCTTAGTCCGCTCGAACTTCGCCTTCGCCACTGGTGTCCTCCTGTGGACTTACTGATTCCTGGTCCGACGCGCCGGGCTGACGGTCAGACGCTGCCGACAAAGGTTCTCGGCAGACCGGGGCGCCTGTTCGCTGCGCTCTCGCCCCGGTCGCCTACACCGAGCCCTGCCCCCGTTCGACAGGCCGGGCGGTTCAGTTGTTCACTCACCGGTCGCCTTCGCGATGATCTCCTTCGCGACGTTCTGCGGAACCTCCGCGTAGGAGTCGAACTGCATCGTGTAGCTCGCCCGGCCCTGCGTCCTCGACCGCAGGTCGCCGACGTAGCCGAACATCTCCGACAACGGCACCAGGGCCCGGACGACACGGCTTCCGCCCCGCTCGCCCATCTCCTGGATCAGGCCACGCCGGGAGTTCAGGTCACCGATGACGTCCCCCATGTTCTCCTCGGGCGTGGTGACCTCGACGGACATCATCGGCTCGAGCAGCACGGGGTCGGCCCTGCGGGCCGCTTCCTTCAGCGCCATCGAACCGGCGATCTTGAACGCCATCTCGGATGAGTCGACCTCGTGGTACTGCCCGTCCACCAGCGTCAGCTTCAGGCCGACCAGCGGGTAGCCGGCGAGCACGCCGTACTGCATGGCGTCCTGCGCACCCGCGTCCACCGACGGGATGAACTCCTTCGGGATACGCCCACCGGTGATCTTGTTGTCGAACTCGTACGTCGCCTCGGCGTCGAGCGGCAGCGGCTCGAGGTCGATCACCACCTTGGCGTACTGGCCGGAGCCACCCGTCTGCTTCTTGTGGGTGTGCTCGACCTTCTCCACCTTGCGGCGGATCGTCTCGCGGTAGGCCACCTGCGGCTTACCGATGTTGGCCTCGACCTTGAACTCGCGCTTCATCCGGTCGACGAGGATCTCCAGGTGCAGTTCGCCCATGCCGGAGATGACCGTCTGGCCGGTCTCCGGGTCGAGCTTGACCCGGAAGGTCGGGTCCTCCTCGGCGAGCTTCGCGATCGCCGTGGCGAGCTTCTCCTGGTCGGCCTTGCTCTTCGGCTCGATCGCCACGTCGATGACCGGCTCCGGGAAGGTCATCGCCTCGAGGATCACTGGGTTCAGCGGGTCGCACAGCGTGTCACCGGTGGTGGTCTGCTTCAGCCCCTGCACCGCGATGATGTCACCGGCGACCGCGCTCTCGCGCTCCTCCCGCTTGTTGGCGTGCATCTGGTAGATCTTGCCGATGCGCTCCTTGCGGTCCTTCGTCGAGTTGGTGACCTGGGAGCCGGCCTCGATCTTGCCGGAGTAGACCCGGACATAGGTCAGTCGACCCAGGTGCGGGTCGGTCTGGATCTTGAAGGCAAGGGCGGCGAACGGCTCGGACGGCGACGCGTGGCGCTGCACCGGCGTCTCGCCGTCCATCGTCGTGCCGTCGATCGCCGGAATGTCCAGCGGCGACGGCAGGTAGTCCACGACGGCGTCGAGCATCGGCTGGATGCCCTTGTTCTTGAACGCCGAGCCGCACAGCACCGGGTTGAGCTTGCCGGCGATCGTGGCGCGGCGGATGCCCGCCTTGATCTCGTCGACCGACAGTTCCTCGCCCTCGAGGTACTTCTCGAGGATGACGTCGTCGGCCTCCGAGAGGGTCTCCAGCAGCTTCTCGCGGTACTCGGCGGCCTGCTCGGCGAGGTCGGCCGGGATCTCCTCGACCGTGTAGTCCTCGCCCTTGGCGGTCTCGCCGCGCCAGGTGAGCGCGCGCATGCCGATCAGGTCCACGACGCCGACGAAGTTGGCCTCGCTGCCGATCGGGAGCTGCAGCACCAGCGGCGTGGCGTTCAGCCGGTCGACCATCATCTGCACGGCCCGGAAGAAGTCCGCGCCGGTGCGGTCCAGCTTGTTGACGAAGCACATCCGCGGTACGCGGTACTTGTCGGCCTGCCGCCACACGGTCTCGGTCTGCGGCTCGACACCAGCCACACCGTCGTACACCGCGATCGCGCCGTCGAGCACGCGCAGCGACCGCTCCACCTCGACGGTGAAGTCGACGTGGCCCGGGGTGTCGATGATCTGGATGGTGTGGCCCTTCCACTCGCACTTGGTGGCGGCGGAGGTGATGGTGATACCGCGCTCCTGCTCCTGCGCCATCCAGTCCATGACGGCGGCACCATCGTGGGTCTCACCGATCTTGTACGTGATGCCGGTGTAGAACAGGATCCGCTCGGTCGTCGTCGTCTTGCCGGCATCGATGTGCGCCATGATGCCGATGTTGCGGAGCTTGGCGAGGGCGGCGTCTGCGGCAGCCACGGTAATCCCTACTTCGTCTCGTCGTCCGGACACGCCACCGGCGGTGGCGTGCGAGGGCTCGTCACTACCAACGGTAGTGAGCGAATGCCCGGTTGGATTCAGCCATCTTGTGGGTGTCCTCACGCCGCTTCACCGCGGCGCCGAGGCCGTTGCTCGCGTCGAGCAGTTCGTTCTGCAGCCGCTCGATCATCGTCTTCTCGCGCCGGGCGCGCGCGTACTGCACGATCCAGCGCAGGCCGAGCGTGGTGGCGCGCTGGGGGCGCACCTCGACCGGCACCTGGTAGGTCGCGCCACCGACGCGGCGGCTGCGGACCTCCAGGGTCGGCTTGACGTTGTCCATGGCGCGCTTGAGCGTCACCACCGGGTCGGTGCCGGTCTTCTCGCGGCACCCCTCGAGCGCCTGGTAGACGATGCGCTCGGCGAGTTGACGCTTGCCACGCATCAGAACCTTGTTGATCAACTGCGTGACCAGCGGCGAACCGTAGACCGGGTCCGGCGGCAGCGGCCGGCGCGGCGCGGGTCCCTTGCGCGGCATGTCAGCTCTTCTCCTTCTTCGCACCGTAGCGGCTACGGGCCTGCTTGCGGTTACGGACGCCCTGGGTGTCCAGCGAACCCCTGACGATCTTGTAGCGGACGCCGGGGAGATCCTTGACGCGGCCGCCCCGCACCAACACGATCGAGTGCTCCTGCAGGTTGTGGCCGACGCCGGGGATGTAGGCGGTGACCTCGAAACCGCTCATCAACCGGACGCGAGCGACCTTGCGCAGTGCCGAGTTCGGCTTCTTGGGCGTGGTGGTGTAGACGCGCGTGCACACGCCGCGCCGCTGCGGAGAGCCCTTCAGCGCGGGCGTCTTGCTCTTGCTGACCTTCGCCTTGCGGCCCTTGCGGACCAGCTGCTGGATGGTTGGCACCCGGTTCCTACTCCCTGTCTTGTCCGGCCGGCGCCGTTAGCCCTCCGGCCCGGAAGCCCTGCCTGCTCGGGTCGGGACACCCGCCCCGAAGCCACGGCCGCTCGCGGCCGCGTCGCGTCTGTCTCGTGTCGTCCTCGTCTGTGCAAATCTTGACTGGCCCGGCCCCGCCCCACCTGGGGCTTCACCGACCCCCGCGGTCGGGCGTGTCGCCCATCACGCGGACTCGTCTTCCTCGCGGAAGCGCCAGCTTTCCACCGCACCCCGCGCCAGGCGCTGCCGCGCCAGAAGCGGGGACCTCGTCTGGCCGCGCACCGTCCTCGCCGGCTTCGCCGGATCGGTGAGACCGACACAGCCGGCCTCGGCGCACGCACGAGGGACCGGGGCACACCCCGGGCACGAAGTGCAAGCGTACCCACTACGAGCGCGCAGGTCAAAACGGGAGGTCCGCCTGCATGCCGACGCACCCGAAAGTGGGGTACTGGCCGGCGGCCAGTGTACCCACGCCGACCCGGGTCCGGCCCACCGTATTCACTAGATTTTCGCGATTCACGAGGTTTTTTCCGCGATTCACCAGGTTTTTTCGCGATTCACCAGGTTTTCGCGCCGGGTCATCCCGGAACCCGGCGCTCATCGGCTCGCGGCGTCACCGAGCAGCAGCGCTACCAGGATCGTCACGGTCAGCACGAGTCCGGCCGCCCCGCAGGCGATGCCCGCGATCGCCATACCTCGCCCGCCCACGCCGGTACGGCGGACCTGCCGGATGCCGACCAGACCCAGCCCGATGCCCGCGCTACCCAGCAGCGCCGCCAGCACCCCGAAGGCTCCGCCGACCAGGGCGCCGGTGCCCGCGGTCGTGGCGATCAGCCCGAAACAGCCCATCAGCAGCGTCACGAGGAGCGCCGCGATTCCGGTAACCAGAGCACCCACCGACGGACCCGAGGTCGGGCGGGCAACGTCCAGGTACGCCAGCCCGTACGGCGTGTCGGGGACCGGCTCGATGCGTCTGGGCCGCCGCCACGGTCCGCCGGCCGGGGGCGGGACGGGGCCGGGCGTGGCCGAGCTCCCGGGGGGAGCCAGGTACGGCTCGGCGCCGGGCGCGGCCGGGTGGTGCGCCCCGCCGGGCGCGGCCGGGTAGTGCGCCCCGCCGGGCGCGGCCGGGTACGGCATGCCCGGGGAGGCCGAATGGGAAGGGTCACCGGTGCCAGCCGCTGGCGGTGTGGGCGGCGGCTGCCACGCCGCGGGCGGCTGCCACGCCGGCGGCGCCTGCCAGGGTTGCGGCGACTGCCATGACGGCGGCAGCGGACCCGACACCGCGGGCACATCCGGGGGCGCGTCCGACGGCCCGGAGGCAGGGACCTCCCCCGATCGCTGCGGCGGCTCGTCGCGCTCCGTCACGTGGCCATCTTCCCCTGCCGTACGCCCCGGCGCACCCGCCGCCCGCGGTCGGCCGGTCAGTCGATCTCTGATCCGTAGTCCGCGCCGCCGGGCGCGGCCAACCCGAGCAGGCCGACGATCGCCACGATCACGAGCGCCGCGGCCGCCAGGATGATTCCCGACCAGGCCAGGGAGGTTCCGGTGCGCAACCGGCGGGCGCCGGTCAGGAACCCGCCCGCCGCGCGCAGCTCGGCCCGGGCCTGGCGGGCGAGCAGCAGAGCCACGGTGGCCGGCACGAGCCCGCCGACGAGCGGCCCGGTCAACACTGCGACAACGCCCAGCGCAAACACGGCCGTCGCCTTGCTGTCGGGTACCACGTCGGGATCGAGCGGGTGCCGCACATGCCCACATTACAAACCGGTCAGCCGCACCGGCGCGGGATTGCGCGACTCCCGGTTTCCGAGGATCGCCTCAGCCTCAGCACTAGACGAGCCGACGGCCGCCGGTCACGCCGAGCACCTCACCGGTGACAAAGCTGGACTCCTCGGAGGCGAGGAACACGAAGGCCGGCGCCAGTTCGGCGGGTTGGGCGGGGCGATGTATCGGTGCCTGCAGGCCGGCCCGCGGAACCGTCGGCGGTAGCTGCGTCGCAGGGATGAACGGCGTCCAGACCGTGCCGGGCGCCACCGAGTTGACCCGGATCCCCTGCTCGACGAGGTTCGCCGCGAGCGCCTTGGTGAACGCGACGATCGCCGCCTTGGTGGTGGCGTAGTCGATCAAATGTGGCCACGGATCGAAGGCCTGAATGGACGAGGTGTTGATGATGCTCGACCCGGGCGGCATGTGTGGGATGGCGGCCTTGCTGAGCCAGAACATCGCGTACAGGTTGGTCTTCATCACCCGGTCGAACTGCTCGCTGGAGACGCCGGCGATGCCTTCCTCCTGTGCCATCGCGTAGCCGGCGTTGTTGACCAGGATGTCGATCCCGCCGAGTTCGTCAGTCGCCTGTTGGACCAGGCGCCCGCAGTGCCCCTCGTCGGTGATGTCGCCGGGCACCGGCAGCGCCCGCCGCCCCGCCGACTCGACCAAACGGACCGATTCCCGGGCATCCTGCTCCTCCTCGGGCAGGTAGGAGATCACCACGTCGGCGCCCTCCCTGGCGAAGGCGAGCGCCACCGCCCGGCCGATGCCGGAGTCGCCACCGGTGATCACCGCTCGCCGGTCGGCCAGCCTGCCCGAGCCGCGGTAGGTCTCCTCGCCGTAGTCCGGCTGCGGGTCCATGCGCACGCTGAGGCCAGGAGGGTCCTGCCTCTGCTCCGGCTGGCCCTCCCGCTGGCCGTACTGCTCCGTGGGATCCTTCAGGGTGTACTGGTCGGTCTGCATACGACGCCCCTCTCAACGCCAGTCAACAACGCCGGAACGTCAGTCGGGTACCCGTAGCCCATACGGCCAAACGGTCCCGCAACGGTGGTGGTGGTGGCGACCCAGGCAGAGGAATCGCGGTGGGGGGCCGGGCGGCATCGCCGCCCGGCCCCCCACCGCGATCCGATCAGCGGTACGAGCCGAAGTCGAAGTCGTCCAGCGGCACCGCGGCGCCGCTGGCCAGCCCGAACCCGTAGTCGGTCTCGGCGTACCCGGTCATCGAGTACACCTTGGCCTTCGCCTCCTCGGTCGGCTCGACTCGGATGTTGCGGTACCGGGCGATGCCCGTACCGGCCGGGATGAGCTTGCCGATGATGACGTTCTCCTTCAGGCCGATCAGCGAGTCGCTGCGGGCGTTGATCGCCGCGTCCGTGAGCACCCTGGTCGTCTCCTGGAACGAGGCCGCCGATAGCCACGAGTCCGTGGCCAGCGACGCCTTCGTGATGCCCATGAGGACCGGGCGGCCGGAGGCCGGCTCGCCGCCCTCCGCGACGATCCGCCGGTTCTCCGCCTCGAACTGCGCGCGGTCGACCAGCAGGCCGGGCAGGAACTCCGTCGAGCCCGAGTCGATGACGGTGACCCGCTTGAGCATCTGCCGGATGATGATCTCGATGTGCTTGTCGTGGATGAGCACACCCTGCGACCGGTACACCGCCTGGACCTCCTGGGTCAGGTGCACCTGCACCGCGCGTGGTCCGAGCACCCGCAGCAGCTCGTGCGGGTCGATCGTGCCCTCGGTGAGCTTCTCGCCCACGTCGACATGGTCGCCGTCGTGCACCCGCAGGCGCACCCGCTTGGAGATCTTGTCGTGGACGATCTCGTCACTGCCGTCGTCCGGCACGATGATGATCTTCCGTGACCGCTCGCCATCCTCGATCCGGATCCGGCCCGCGATCTCCGCGATCGGCGCCTTGCCCTTCGGGATACGGGCCTCGAAGATCTCCTGCACCCGGGGCAGACCCTGCGTGATGTCCTCGCCGGCGACACCACCGGTGTGGAACGTACGCATGGTCAGCTGCGTGCCCGGCTCACCGATGGACTGGGCGGCGATGATGCCGACCGCCTCACCCACGTCGACCAGCTTGCCGGTCGGCAGCGAACGGCCGTAGCAGGCCGCGCAGACGCCGAGCTTGGACTCGCAGGTCAGCACGCTGCGCACCCGGACCGTGTCGATGCCGGCGGCGAGGATCTTGTCGATCAGCAGGGAGTTGAGGTCGGCGCCCTGCGGGACGACCACGTTGCCCTTGTCGTCGACGACGTCCTCGGCGAGCGTGCGCGCATGCGCGCTGGTCTCCGCGAACTCGTGCGGCACCAGCGCACCGTCGACCCGCTGACCGACCTGCATCGTGATCGCCCGGTCGGTGCCGCAGTCCTCCTCGCGGATGATCACGTCCTGCGACACGTCCACCAGACGGCGGGTCAGGTAACCCGAGTCGGCGGTCCGCAGCGCCGTGTCCGCCAGGCCCTTGCGGGCACCGTGGGTCGAGATGAAGTACTCCAGCACCGACAGGCCCTCGCGGAACGAGGCCTTGATCGGACGCGGAATGATCTCGCCCTTCGGGTTCGCCACCAGACCGCGCATCGCGGCGATCTGGCGCAGCTGGAGCATGTTGCCCCGCGCACCCGAGTGGATCATCATCCACAGCGGGTTCTCCTGCGGCAGCGCCTGCTCCATCTCCTTGGCGACCTCGTTGCTCGCCTTGGTCCATACCTCGATGAGCTCGCCGCGCCGCTCCTCAGAGGTCATCAGGCCGCGCTGGTACTGCTTGTCGATCCGCTCAGCTTCCTTCTCGTACCGCTCGAGGATCTCGGCCTTGCGCGGCGGCCGGACCACGTCCTCGATCGCGATCGTCACTCCGGACCAGGTCGCCCAGTGGAATCCGGCGTCCTTGAGCGCGTCCAGGGTCGCGGCCAGGGCGACCTTCGGGTAGCGCTCGGCCAGGTCGTTGACGATCGACGAGAGCTGGCTCTTGCGGACCTCGTAGTTGATGTAGCGGTACCCCTCGGGCAGCGCCTCGTTGAACAGCACCCGGCCCAGCGATGTCTCGATCACCACCGGGTCGCCCGGCTGCCAGCCCTCGGGCGGTTGCCACGCCGGCGCGCCCGGACCGTTGTCCACCTCGGTGACGCCCTTCAGCCGGATCCGCACCTTCGCCTGCAGATGCAGTTCGCGGGCGTCGTACGCCATCTGCGCCTCGGCGTCCGAGGAGAACGTCCGCCCCTCACCCAGCAGGCCGTCCCGGATGTGGGTGAGGTGGTAGAGGCCGATGACCATGTCCTGGGTGGGCATGGTGACCGGCTTGCCGTCCGCCGGCTTGAGGATGTTGTTGCTCGACAGCATCAGGATGCGCGCCTCGGCCTGCGCCTCGGCGGACAGCGGCACGTGCACCGCCATCTGGTCGCCGTCGAAGTCCGCGTTGAACGCGGTGCACACCAGCGGGTGGATCTGGATCGCCTTGCCCTCGACCAGCTGCGGTTCGAAGGCCTGGATGCCGAGCCGGTGCAGGGTGGGGGCCCGGTTGAGCAGCACCGGGTGCTCACCGATGACCTCCTCCAGCACGTCCCACACCACCGGGCGCTGCCGCTCGACCATCCGCTTGGCGGACTTGATGTTCTGCGCGTGGTTGAGGTCGACCAGGCGCTTCATCACGAACGGCTTGAACAGCTCCAACGCCATCTGCTTCGGCAGGCCGCACTGGTGCAGCTTGAGCTGCGGACCGACGACGATCACCGAACGGCCGGAGTAGTCCACGCGCTTGCCCAGCAGGTTCTGGCGGAACCGGCCCTGCTTGCCCTTGAGCATGTCGGACAGCGACTTGAGCGGACGGTTGCCCGGCCCGGTGACCGGACGGCCGCGACGGCCGTTGTCGAACAGCGCGTCGACCGCTTCCTGCAGCATCCGCTTCTCGTTGTTGACGATGATCTCGGGCGCGCCCAGGTCGATCAGCCGCTTGAGCCGGTTGTTCCGGTTGATCACCCGCCGGTACAGGTCATTTAGATCCGAGGTGGCGAACCGGCCACCGTCGAGCTGGACCATCGGGCGCAGGTCCGGCGGAATGACCGGAATGCAGTCGAGCACCATGCCCATGGGCGAGTTGCGGGTGTTCAGGAACGCCGCCACGACCTTGAGCCGCTTGAGCGCCCGGATCTTCCGCTGACCCTTACCGGTGCGGATGATCTCGCGCAGGGACTCCGCCTCCGCCTCGAGATCCAGCCGCTCCAGCAGCGTCTTGATCGCCTCGGCGCCCATGCCGCCGGTGAAGTACTCACCGAACCGGTCGCGCAGCTCCCGGTAGAGCAGCTCGTCGGTGATCAGCTGCTTCGGCTCCAGCTTGCGGAAGGTGTCCAGCACCTCGTCGAGGCGGTCGATCTCCCGCTGCGCGCGGTCGCGGATCTGGCGCATCTCGCGCTCGCCGGCGTCCTTGACCTTGCGGCGGACGTCGGCCTTGGCTCCCTCGGCCTCCAGCTCGGCGAGGTCCTGCTCCAGCTTCGCGGCCCGCTTCTCGATCTCCGCGTCCCGGGCGTTCTCGGCCTGACGCTTCTCCGCCGCGATCTCGTTCTCGATGGTGGGCAGGTCGCGATGGCGCGCTTCCGTGTCCACCCCCGTGATGACGTACGAGGCGAAGTAGATAATCTTTTCCAGATCCTTCGGGGCGAGGTCGAGCAGGTAGCCGAGCCGGCTCGGGACGCCCTTGAAGTACCAGATGTGGGTGACCGGGGCGGCCAGCTCGATGTGGCCCATCCGCTCCCGGCGCACCTTCGACCGGGTCACCTCGACGCCGCACCGCTCACAGACGATGCCCTTGAAGCGAACCCGCTTGTACTTCCCGCAGTAGCACTCCCAGTCCCGCTGCGGCCCGAAGATCTTCTCGCAGAAGAGACCGTCCTTTTCGGGCTTGAGGGTCCGGTAGTTGATGGTCTCCGGCTTCTTCACCTCGCCGTGCGACCACAGGCGGATGTCCTCTGCCGTGGCCAGGCCGATACGCAACTCGTCGAAGAAGTTGACATCCAGCACTTCGTCTATGTCCCTCGTGATCTAGCAGCGGTGATCAGACTTCATCGACGCTGATGACGCCTTCGTTCGGACGCCGGGCCAGGTCGATCCCCAACTCCTCCGCCGCCCGGAACACCTCGTCGTCGGTCTCGCGCATCTCCAGGGCCACGCCGTCGCTGGAGAGCACCTCGACGTTGAGGCACAGCGACTGCAGCTCCTTGAGCAGCACCTTGAACGACTCCGGGATGCCCGGCTCGGGGATGTTCTCGCCCTTGACGATCGCCTCGTAGACCTTCACCCGGCCGAGCACGTCGTCGGACTTGATGGTCAGCAGCTCCTGCAGGGCGTACGCGGCCCCGTAGGCCTGCATCGCCCAGCACTCCATCTCGCCGAACCGCTGGCCACCGAACTGCGCCTTACCACCCAGCGGCTGCTGCGTGATCATCGAGTACGGGCCGGTGGAACGCGCGTGGATCTTGTCGTCCACCAGGTGGTTCAGCTTGAGGATGTAGATGTAGCCGACCGCGACCGGATCCGGCAGTGGCTCGCCGGTGCGCCCGTCGTACATCCTCGCCTTGCCGCTCGCCTCGACCAACTGCAGGCCGTCCCGGTTGGGCAGCGTGGAGCCGAGCAGGCCCCGGATCTCCTCCTCCTCGGCACCGTCGAACACGGGCGTCGCCACGTTGGTGCCCGGCTCGGCCTCCTCGGCGCCGATCGCCCGAAGGGCCCGCTTCCAGTCGGCGTCGTCACCCTGGACCTTCCAGCCGCTCTTGGCGACCCAGCCGAGGTGCGTCTCCATGACCTGGCCGACGTTCATCCGGCTCGGTACGCCGAGCGGGTTGAGCACGATGTCCACCGGCGTGCCGTCCTCCAGGAACGGCATGTCTTCGATCGGCAGGACCTTGGCGATGACGCCCTTGTTGCCGTGCCGACCGGCGAGCTTGTCGCCGTCCTGGATCTTCCGCTTCTGCGCGACGTAGACCCGGACGAGCTCGTTGACGCCCGGTGACAGCTCGTCGCCGTCCTCGCGGGAGAACGTGCGCACGCCGATGACCGTGCCGCTTTCACCGTGCGGCACCTTCAGCGAGGTGTCGCGGACCTCGCGCGCCTTCTCCCCGAAGATGGCGCGCAGCAGGCGCTCCTCGGGCGTCAGCTCGGTCTCGCCCTTGGGCGTGACCTTGCCGACCAGGATGTCGCCGGGGACCACCTCGGCGCCGATCCGCACGATGCCCCGCTCGTCGAGGTCGGCGAGCATCTCCTCGCTGACGTTCGGGATGTCGCGGGTGATCTCCTCCGGGCCGAGCTTGGTGTCCCGCGCGTCCACCTCGTGCTCCTCGATGTGGATCGAGGTGAGGACATCCTCCTGCACGAGGCGCTGGGACAGGATGATCGCGTCCTCGTAGTTGTGGCCCTCCCACGGCATGAAGGCGACCAGCAGGTTCTTGCCGAGCGCCATCTCGCCGTTCTCGGTGCACGGGCCGTCCGCGATGACCTGGCCGGCCTCGACCCGGTCGCCCTCGTTGACGATCGGCTTCTGGTTGACGCAGGAGCCGGCGTTGGAGCGGACGAACTTGCGCATCAGGTAGGTGCGCCGGTAGCCGTCGTCCTGCAGCACGGTGATGTAGTCCGCGCACAGGTCCTCGACCACGCCGCCGGCCTCGGCGACGACGACGTCGCCGGCGTCCACCGCGGCCCGGAACTCCATGCCGGTGCCCACCAGCGGCGCCTCGCTGCGCAGCAACGGCACCGCCTGGCGCTGCATGTTCGCGCCCATCAGCGCCCGGTTCGCGTCGTCGTGCTCCAGGAACGGGATCATGGCGGTCGCCACGGACACCATCTGCCGCGGCGACACGTCCATGTAGTCGACCTGCTCCGGCGGCACGTTGTCCAGCTCACCGCCCTTGCGGCGGACCAGGACCCGGTCGGTGGCGAAGCTGCCGTCCGGGTTCAGCGGCGTGTTCGCCTGGGCCTTGACGTACCGGTCCTCTTCATCCGCGGTCAGGTACACGATCTCGTCGGTGACCTTCCCGTCCACCACCTTGCGGTACGGCGTCTCGATGAAGCCGAACGGGTTGACCCGGGCGAAGGTGGCCAGCGCGCCGATCAGACCGATGTTCGGGCCCTCCGGCGTCTCGATCGGGCACATCCGGCCGTAGTGGGACGGGTGCACGTCGCGGACCTCGAAGCCGGCCCGTTCCCGGGACAGACCGCCGGGGCCGAGGGCGTTCAGCCGCCGCCGGTGGGTCAGGCCCGCGAGCGGGTTGGTCTGATCCATGAACTGCGACAGCTGCGAGGTGCCGAAGAACTCCTTGATCGCAGCGACCACGGGCCGAATGTTGATCAGGGTCTGCGGGGTGATCGCCTCGACGTCCTGGGTCGTCATCCGCTCGCGCACGACCCGCTCCATCCGTGACAGACCCACCCGGATCTGGTTCTGGATGAGCTCGCCGACGGTACGGATGCGCCGGTTGCCGAAGTGGTCGATGTCGTCGGGCTCGTAGCCCTCCTCGCCGGCGTGCAGGCGGCAGAGGTAATCGATCGTGGCGACGATGTCATCCTCGGTCAGCACGCCGGTGGTGATCGGAACGTCGATCCCGAGCTTCTTGTTGAACTTGTACCGACCGACCTTGGCGATGTCGTACCGCTTGGGGTTGAAGAAGAGGTTGTCGAGCAGGGTCTGCGCGTTCTCCCGCGTCGGCGGCTCACCGGGCCGCAGCTTGCGGTAGATGTCGAGCAGCGCCTCGTCCTGCCCGGCGATGTGGTCCTTCTCCAGCGTGTTCATCATCAGCTCGGACCAGCCGAACCGCTCGCGGATCCGCTCGTTGGTCCAGCCGATCGCCTTGAGCAGTACGGTGACCGCCTGGCGCCGCTTGCGATCGATGCGGACACCCACCGTGTCCCGCTTGTCGATGTCGAATTCGAGCCAGGCACCCCTGCTCGGGATGACCTTGACGCTGCTGATGTCCCGGTCGGAGGTCTTGTCCGGCTGCTTGTCGAAGTACACGCCGGGAGACCGGACGAGTTGGGACACGACGACCCGCTCGGTGCCATTGATGATGAAGGTGCCCTTGGGCGTCATCATCGGGAAGTCCCCCATGAACACCGTCTGGCTCTTGATCTCGCCAGTGGTGTTGTTGGTGAACTCCGCGGTCACGAAGAGCGGGGCACAGTAGGTGAGGTCCTTCTCCTTGCACTCCTCGATCGGAGCCTTCACCTCGTCGAAGCGGGGTGAGGAGAAGGAGAGCGACATCGTCCCCGAGAAGTCTTCGATCGGGCTGATCTCGTCGAGGATCTCCTCGAGACCCGAGCGGGCGTGCGGGTCGCCAGCGGACCGCTGCTGCCACGCCTCGTTACCGATCAACCAGTCGAACGACTCGGTTTGGATGGCGAGCAGGTTGGGAACCTCGAGGTGTTCGGTGATCCGGCCGAACGAGATTCGGCGGGGAGCGAAATCGCTCGACAGGGAATGGCTGGTCTTCGCAGGGCGGGAAGCTGCCAAGATGCGTCCTTCCGAGGACCGGTGGTGCGACGGCCGTTTGCGTGCACTCCGACAGGCCCTGGATCCGGAAGGTCCGAAACGGACATTCTGGGCAGGGGTGATGTCGGAAGGCAGCGCAAACTAGCAGTGTAGCCGCGAGGCTAACCGCTGTCCAGTCATCGCCGCAGAAAAACCGGAGCGTGCCCAATTTGGGCCTAGATAGGCCGAAATGGGGCGTTCCCGCCAATCGCGGCGCTGGCCGTCACAAGCGCGGAAGGCTGTGCTGCTTAGCCTGCCTGCCACATCGGGCGCCGTCAAGAGCCGCGACCGGGCGCGTGGGCACCGTCGAGAAAAGTCGCGGCCCGGCGCCTCGGCACCGGGCCGCGACCGGGCGGACGGTATCGACGTCACTTGAGCGTGACGCCGGCGCCCTGCTCCTCCAGCTTGGCCTTCGCCTTCTCGGCGGTCTCCTTGTTGACCTTCTCCAGCACCGGCTTCGGCGCGCCCTCGACCAGGTCCTTGGCCTCCTTCAGGCCCAGGCCGGTCAGCTCGCGCACCACCTTGATGACCTGGATCTTCTTGCCGCCGTCGTTCTCGAGAATGACGTCGAACTCGTCCTTCTCCTCCTCGGCCGGGGCAGCCGGCGCGCCCGCGGCCGGGGCGCCCGCCATCATCACCGGGGCCGCAGCCGCGGCGGTGACGTCGAAGGTCTCCTCGAACTGCTTGACGAACTCGGACAGCTCGATCAGCGTCATCTCCTTGAACGCGTCGAGCAGCTCCTGGGTGGACAGCTTCGCCATGTCTGGCGTCCTTTCCTGACTCGCAGAGTGTCTGCTGACTCTCTAGATGTCTGATGACGGGCCGGCCGCTCAGGCGACCTGGCCCTCCTTCTCGCGCTTGTCCTGCAGCGCCGCCGCGGCGCGAGCGGCCTTGGACAGCGGGGCCTGGAACAGGGCCGCGGCCCGGCTCAGGTTCGCCTTCATCGCGCCGGCCAGCTTGGCCAGCAGCACCTCGCGGGGCTCCAGGTCGGCGAGCCTGGTGACCTCGTCCGCCGAGATGGCCTTGCCCTCGAAGACGCCGCCCTTGATGACGAGCAGCGGGTTGGCCTTCGCGAACTCGCGCAGGCCCTTCGCCGCCTCGACGACATCGCCGGACACGAAGGCGAGCGCGGTAGGACCGGTGAACAAATCCTCCAGACCGGTGATCCCCGCGTCCGCCGCGGCCCGCTTGGCCAGGGTGTTCTTGGCGACCGTGTAGCTGGCCTGCCCCGCCAGCGACCGCCGCAGCTGCTTGAGCTGGCCGACCGTCAGCCCGCGGTACTCGGTCAGCACGGTGGCCTGCGCGCTGCGGAACTGCTCAGCGAGTTCCGCGACCGCGGCGGCCTTGTCGGCTCGAACCGGCTTGTCCGCCATGTCCCTCCTCTCTCGTTGCTCCAGGCTGGTCATGCCCGTCAACGAGAAGCGCCCCGGCGCAGGGCGCACGGGGCGGACACGGCGATACACGCCGACGCGTACCGTTGCCTCCCTACGCGGGCCGCCCGCGATGCGCGGGACCTTCGACCGGGACCCGGTGAACCGGCGCCCCGATGACCAGCGGTCTGTGGGTGGAACTCCGTCGGCAAGCGTACGGCAGGCCAGCCCGCTACACCAACTCGCCCCTCGTCCACGGCGCCGGTCCCGGTGGTCGCCCCGCGAACCCCGCCGAAGACGACGGTCGCCGTCCCCCGATCGGGGGACGGCGACCGTATGCCTTTGCCCTACCGGCGGTCAGGCCGCCTGCGCCTCACCGGCGAGGTTGCGCGTGATGTTGGGGTCGACCGGGATGCCCGGGCCCATCGTGGTGGTGACGAAGATCTTCTTCAGGTACTTGCCCTTGGCCGCGGACGGCTTGGCCCGCAGGATCTCGTCGAGCACGGCGGCGTAGTTGTCGATGAGCTTCTCGACCGGGAACGACGCCTTGCCGATGATCAGGTGCAGGTTCGCGTGCTTGTCCACCCGGAAGGTGATCTTCCCGCCCTTGATGTCCTGCACCGCCTTGGCGACGTCCATGGTCACCGTGCCGGTCTTCGGGTTCGGCATGAGACCGCGCGGGCCCAGGATCCGCGCGATCCGGCCGATCTTGGCCATCTGGTCCGGCGTGGCGATCGCCGCGTCGAAGTCCAGCCAACCCTCCTGGATGCGGGCGACGAGGTCGTCCGAGCCGACCGCGTCCGCGCCCGCGGACTCGGCCTCGGCGGCCTTCTCGCCGGCCGCGAACACGATCACCCGCACGGTCTTCCCGGTCCCGTGCGGCAGGTTGACCGTGCCGCGGACCATCTGGTCCGCCTTGCGGGGGTCGACGCCGAGCCGCATCGCGACCTCGACCGTCGCGTCGAACTTGACCGTGCTGGTCTGCTTGGCCAGCTGCATCGCCTCGGCGGGCGTGTAGAGCTTGGAGCGGTCGATCTGCTCCGCTACCTTGCGGTAGGCCTTGCTGCGCTGCATGTTCGTCTCCCTGTGGTGTCCACGGAGCGCCCTCGGCGCCCTCCCACGTCGCCCTGGCCGGGCGTCAGTCCTTGACCGTGATGCCCATCGAGCGGGCGGTACCCGCCACGATCTTCTCGGCCTCGTCGAGCGTGTTCGCGTTCAGGTCCGGCATCTTCCGCTCGGCGATCTCGCGCAGTTGGGCTCGGGTGATCGAGCCGATGAAGTCACGGTGCGGCACGCCGGAGCCCTTCTGCACGCCGGCGGCCTTGAGCAGCAGGCGCGCGGCCGGCGGCGTCTTGAGCACGAACGTGAAGCTGCGGTCCTCGTACACGCTGATCTCGGCGGGCACGATGTCGCCGCGCTGCGACTCGGTCTGCGCGTTGTACGCCTTGCAGAACTCCATGAGGTTCACGCCGTGCTGACCGAGCGCGGGGCCGACCGGCGGCGCCGGCGTGGCCTGGCCCGCCGGCAACTGAAGCGTGAAGGTCTTGACGAGCTTCTTCTTCGGAGGCATGGCTTCTTGTCCCTGGGCTAGTTCTCTGGCTTTGGCCGACCCGGCGCGAGGGCACAACGATCCCCCGGCCGTGCTCGGGTCGGACGGTCAAGGGTAACCGACCGGGGCCGGGCCGGCTGGTGCGGGGCCGGGGTCCCCACGGCTTCAGATCTTGGCGACCTGGTTGAAGTTGAGCTCGACCGGGGTCTCCCGACCGAAGATCGAGACCAGCACCTTGAGCTTCTGCTGGTCGGGGTTGATCTCGCTGATGGTCGCCGGCAGCGACGCGAAGGCCCCGTCGGTGACCGTCACCGAGTCGCCGACCTCGAACTCCACCCTGACCTCGGGCTTGGCCTTCTTGGCCGCTTCGGGTGCGACCGTCGGGGCCAACCACTTGACGACCTCGTCCAGCGACAGCGGCGCCGGCCGGTCGGTGCGATCCGTGGCGCCCACGAAACCGGTCACTCCCGGGGTGTTGCGCACGCAGGAGTACGACTCGGGGGTCAACTCCATGCGGACCAGGATGTACCCCGGGAAGACCTTGTTCTGGACCTGGAGGCGCTTGCCGTTCTTGACCTCGATCTCTTCCCGCGTCGGCACCTCGACCTGGTAGATGTAGTCCTCCATGTCGAGGCTGTTGATCCGCGACTCCAGATTGGCCTTGACCTTGTTCTCATAGCCGGCGTACGAGTGCACCACGTACCAGTCGCCCGGCTGGTAGCGCAACTTCTGCCGCAACTCGGCGACCGGGTCGACCTCGTCCGGGGACTCGACGGCGACCTCGCCCGGCTCGGTTTCCCGGTTCGTGTCGGTCTCGTCGTACTCGGTCACGCTGCTCACTTCCATCACGTTAGTTCTGGCTCGGGTCGCCGAAGACCCACAGCACCGCCCTGGCGAAGCCTTGGTCGAGCAGCGCCACGAACGTCATCAGCACCGCGACGAAGACGATCACGACCGCGGTGTAGGTCAGCAGTTCCTTGCGCGTCGGCCAGATGACCTTCCGCAGCTCGGCGATGACCTCGCGGACGAACCGCGAGATCCGGCCGAACAGGCCGACCCGGCCGCCGCTGCGCGCCGGCCTCGCCCGCTCCGGCCTCGGGCGGGCCTTGGTCGCGGCGCGCCCCCGCGGACGGGACGACTGAGCCAGTTCCACGTCATCCTCGTCACGGGCATCGTCGTCGAACAGCGCGTCGTCCCCGTGCTCGTGTGCCGCGTCCTCGTCGCGGCGCCTGCGCTCGGCCACCTAGCCCTCTTCCATGTCGCGGTGATTCGCCTCCTCGTCGCGACCGCCGTCGCCGCGAGGGTCATTAAGCGCAGCGTAGCGTGCGCCGCACGGTGCCGGTCGAACACGGCCGGCCGAAGGCGGTCAAACCCGCCCATAGCGCAGGGGCGACAGGACTCGAACCTGCAACCTGCGGTTTTGGAGACCGCTGCGCTGCCAATTGCGCCACGCCCCTGGGTAGGGTGCCTGGTCACCCTGTAAACCCTCCGTGAGGTGACAAACTCACCCCATAGGCGACCAGTGTACGGGCAACCCGCCCGCTTTCCCAACCGGCCCGTCATCAACCGCCGTCGGGGTGAGCCCGGTACCGCGAAAAGCGCGGCGCGTCCGGCCCGGGATCAGGCGCCCCCGGGCCGGACAACCGCCCGCGCCTGGGACAGCACCTTCTGGTCGCCGCAGGTGGCGGTGATGTCCAGGTGGGCCAGGCCGTCCTCGGTGACCGCCTTGACCACGGCCGAGACCACAATCTCGGTGCCGGTGTCGTCGTCGGGCACGACCACCGGACGGGTGAACCGCACACCGTAGTCGACGACCCGCCCCGGGCCGCCGGCCCATTCCTCGACGGCGCGCCCGACCAGTCCCATGGTGAACATCCCGTGCGCGATCACGCCGGGCAGCCCCACCGCGGTGGCGATCCGGTCGCTCCAGTGGATCGGATTGAAGTCGCCCGAGGCGCCGGCGTAGCGCACTAGGTGTGCGCGGGTCACCGGGTACGTCCGCTCGGGCAGCCGCTCACCGACCTGCATCTGTAGGCACCTCCTGTTTGGGGCCGCTTGACCCCGCGGGCTCCGCGACACTACGCCCGCTGGCGGCCCGCGTCGCCCTCCTCGCGCCCCTCCTGGCCGGGCTCGCCCCGCACCACCAGCTTCGACCAGACGGTGACCACGAGCTCGCCGGCCGTGGTGGCCACCTCGGTACGGGTGGTGAGGAAGTCGTGCCCGCCGCGGCTGGTGATCTCCTCGATCTCACTGGTGCAGACCAGCTCGTCGCCGGCCACGACCGGCCGGCGGTACGCGAAGCGCTGGTCGCCGTGCACCACCCGGCTGAAATCCACCCCGAGGCCGGGGTCGTCGATGATCCGCCTGCTGGCCGCGGCGGTGACCACCACGGGGAACGTGGGCGGAGCGATCACGTCCGGGTACCCGAGCGCCCGGGCGGCCTCGGGATCGTGGTAGACGGAGTCGGTGGCGCCGAGCGCCGTAGCGAACTCCCGGATCTTTTCGCGGCCGACCTGGTAGGGGGCGCTGGGCGGGTAGGTACGGCCGACGTACGAGGGGTCCAGCGGCATGGCTGACACCCTACCGCTACCCGGGGAGCGCCGGGAGGGCGCAGGTGGGAAAGGGCGGGCGGGAACCCACCCCGGCTAGCGGGTCTCGCGGTGCAGGGTGTGC
Source organism: Micromonosporaceae bacterium (assembly GCA_047459115.1). Classification (GTDB taxonomy): domain Bacteria; phylum Actinomycetota; class Actinomycetes; order Mycobacteriales; family Micromonosporaceae; genus VSCG01. Next base: position 12,687 of record VSCG01000012.1, on the reverse strand, counting down.
TTGCCGCAGCGCGGGCAGAACTTCTTCAGCTCCAGCCGGTCGGGATCGTTGCGGCGGTTCTTGCGCGTGATGTAGTTGCGCTCCTTGCACTCCGTGCACGCCATCGTGATCTTTGGACGAATGTCGGTCGCCTTGGCCACGGGAGAGCGCCTTCCTTTACAGGGATACGGACAGGACCGGCGATCAAGCGTACCCGGTCGTCCCGGGCGCACCGACGTCGCCGCGCATCGGTAGCGGTGGCCGGACTCGAACCGGCGACACAGCGATTATGAGCCGCTTGCTCTACCACCTGAGCTACACCGCCGGACGGGCCTCGCGGCCCGGTGGAGCCCCCTTACGGAATCGAACCGTAGACCTTCTCCTTACCATGGAGACGCTCTGCCGACTGAGCTAAGGGGGCGGGGCGCTCGGGTAAGAGTACACGCCCCGCAGCGCGGGGCGAAATCGGGTTCCCGAATTCGGTGTGCGGCACGCGTCACTGGACGGCGCGCAGCCGGCGCACCTCGCCCAACGCGGTCGCCTCGGTCTCGGTCTGCGCGCCGAACCAGGCCTCCAGGCGCTCGTACGGCAGCGGCCGGCTGAACAGGAAACCCTGGCCGATGTCACACCCGATCTCCTCGAGCAGGTCCAGGGTGAGCTGGCTCTCCACGCCCTCGGCGATCACCGTGAGCCCGAAGTGCCGGGACAGGTCGACCACGGCCCGCACGATGGCCAGGTCGCCGGAGTCGGTGGTCATCCCCTGCACGAAGCTCTGGTCGATCTTCACCTGGTGCACCGGCAACCGCCGCAGGTACGACAGCGACGAATACCCGGTGCCGAAGTCGTCCACCGCCAGCCGTACGCCCATCTCGTGCAGCTGCCGCAGCGTCGCCGCCGGGCGGTGTGTCTCGCCGATCACCCCGTCCTCGATGATCTCCAGCGTGAGCGACTCGGGGCCCACGCCGTACTCGTCGAGAAGCTCCCGGACCCGGCGCGCGAAGTGCGGGTCGAGCAGCGAACGTGGTGAGACGTTGACCGCGACGGAGAGCGGGCGCCCGGCCTCGCCCCAGTGGCGGCAGCGCCGCAGTCCCTCCCGCAGCACGGTCTCGGTGAGCCGGGACAACTGCCCGGTGTGCTCGGCGACCGTGACGAAGTCCTCCGGCGAGACCGAACCGTGCGTCGGGTGCTCCCAGCGGGCGAAACACTCCACGCCGACCAGACGCCGGTCGTGCAGCGAGATCTGGGGCTGGAAGAACACCTGCAGCTCACCGCGGTCCAGCGCCCGGCGCAGGTCACCGGCGAGCCCGAGCCGCCGGGACGAGCGGGACTCCAGGCCGAGGTTGAACAGCTGCACGGCGGCTGGCGAGGACTTGGCGGCGTGCGCGGCCACGTCGGCGCGCTGTAGCAGGGTCTCCGCGTCCGAGGCGTGATCGGGGTGCACCGCCACCCCGACCGCGGCGTCTACGCCGAACGTGAGCGTGCCGAGCCGCATGGGCTCCTGCAGGGCCTGGCGGAGCTCGGCGGCGAGGCCGGCGGTCGCCTCGGCCGACTCCAGCCGCAGCGTGACGGCGAACTCGTCGCCGCCGACCCGGGCGACCAGCGCCGCCGACGGCGCGTGTTCGCGCAGCCGGCGGGCGACCTCGGCGAGCACCTTGTCACCGGCGGTCCGGCCGAGCGACTCGTTGACGTCCCGCATGCCGTCGACGTCGAAGACCAGCACCGCGACGACCTCCTCCGGTGCCCGGACCTTGACCGCCTCGGTGAGCGAGGCGAGCAGTTGGCGCCGGTTGGGTATGCCGGTGGCCGGGTCGTGGTACGCGTCGAAGCGCAGGCGGTCGACCAGCCGCCAGTTCTCCACGGCCACCGCCGCCTGGGCGGCGACCGCCTCCATGAGCTGGATGTCGCTGGACTCGAACCGGGCGACCGCCCCGAGCCGGCCGGCCACCTCCAGACAGCCGATCACCGCCGTGCCCGAACGCAGCGGTACGGCGATCGCGTCCTTCACGCCAGCGGCCTGCAACTGGGGAAGCAGGTACTGGTTGCCCAGTCTCTCGCCGACGGCGACGGTCCGTCCCTCCGCGACGACGCGGCGGCGCACCACCTCCGGCGTCGGCGCGACATCGAGCAGCCCTCGGTCCTCCACCCGGGCGGAGAGCAGGACTTCGGGATGCCGGCCCTGCGCCGGCAGCCACAGGGTCGCGTGTTCGGCCCGCATCAGCACCCGGACCCGGTGCAGCAGCACGTCGTAGAGCGTGCCGTCGTGCTTCGTCTCGCGGATCGCGTGGATCAGCTCGTACAGCTCGGTGAGCGTGTGGTGCTGGCCGAGGGACCGGGCGTACGACTTGTAGGCGACCCCGAAGACCGTGACGACGACGGCGAGCAGCAGCACGGCCCACGGGCTCTGCTGCAGCGCCAGCAGGGCGACCAGCCCCAGGGTGATGTTGACCGCGGTGATGACCAGGCCCGGCACGATCGCCCGGACCAGGTCGCGGCCGAACGAACGGCCCTGCATGAGCGTGATCACACCGACCACGGCGGCGAGGGTGGCCAGCATGTTGGCCCAGACCGCCGCCGCGAGCACCAGCCAGGTACGGGGCCCCGCGTCCTCGAGCGGTCCGAACGCGACGACCACCAGACACGCGACCGCGGCCCCGACGGCGACCTGGGCGGCGTTGAACCACATCCGGACCGGTGGCTGACGCCGCCTGGCGAACACGACGACCACGGCGAGAACACGCACGGTGATCGCCACCAGCGGCGCCAGGTAGAACAGCGCCAGCAGGAGCGGCACCTCGGTCACGGACAAAGACAGCGCGTGCCGTCTGACCTCGAACCGCAGGACCGTCGCTTCAGCGGCGATGAACAGACCCAGGTACCCGACCGCGTAGAGCCAGTGGATCGCGGGCAGCGGCTCGTTGATCTGGGCCGCGACGGTGAGCGGCACCGCCAGGATCGCCAGCGGCGCCGTGATGAGCCACGCGAATTGCGGTGGGCGGGCAGTAGACGTGTTCAGCTTGGGCATCCGCTGCCCGCCCTCAGACGATCAGGTCCAGGTCCAGTCGTCGGCGAACACTGGCGCCTCGCCGTTCGTACCCGCATCGGTCGTGGCGTCGGTGGGCACGCTCTGCCAGGTCCAGTCGCTGGCGTGAGCGGCCGTGCTGACGGCGACGGAGAGGCCGAGGCTGAGCAGCGCGACCGCCACTGCCCGCCCGACGACCCGGCCGGTCATGCCTGCACGCATTGTGAGTCGCTCCTCTTGTGAGTGGGGTTCAATCGCGAGGGCTAGCCCTGATCGTGCCACAGAAGAGGTCACCGGCCAATCTGCGATACCGGCGGGGCGGCCCGACTGGCGCGGGACACGGTGCGCTCAACCGGCCCTTGTGCACCATGTGCGTACTCAGGCACCTCGGCGTGACGGGCATCGTGACGGGGCACGGGCGGCGCGATGTGACGGTCTCGCGGACAGCGTGATTGGGTGTCCGGGTGACCCGCGTGGACGACTCCCCGGCCGCGTTGCCCGGCCGGGCGTTGCACCGCGTCTACAGCGTCGTGGTGTTCATCGTGCTGGCCTCGCTCGACAACGTGGCGATCAGCCTGGTGCCGCCGCTGTACAAGCCGATCGCCCGGGACCTCGGCGTGGCACAGGGCGCGGTCGGCCTGGTCACCGCGGTGAACTTCCTCGTCACCGCGGTCGCGGCCGTCGGTTGGGCGTACTACGGCGACCGCGCCGACCGCAAACGCCTGCTGATGGTCGGCACGCTGATCTGGGCGGCCGGGACCGGCGGGAGTGGACTCGCCGGTGGCTACCTCGCTTTCTTCGCGGCGCAGGTCCTCGCGGCCGTCGGCCTCGGCGCGGTCGCCTCGGTCGGGTTCTCCGTCGTCAGCGACCTCATCTCGCCGCGCCGCCGCGGTCTGGTGATGAGCTTCTGGGGGCTGTCGCAGGGCGTCGGCACGCTGGCCGGCACCGGGCTCGGCGGCATCCTCGGCGCCAGCGACTGGCGTCGGCCGTTCCTGCTGCTCACCGGCGTCGGCCTGGCCGCGACGGTGGCCTACTTCTTCACATACGACATCCGGCGCGGGCAGAGCGAGCCGGCGCTGGCCGGGCTGTTCGCCGCCGGCGGCGAGTACGACCACCGGATCAGCCGGGCGGATCTGCCCGCCATCGCGGCGCGTCGCACCAACGTCTGGCTGATCCTGCAGGGGCTGACCGCCCAGGTCGTGTTCGGCTCGCTGGTGTGGCTGCCCCAGCTGTTCCGGGCCAGGGCCGAGGCTCAGGGGTACGCGGAGGGAACGGCGACCGTGATCGGCAGCGTGTTCGCGGTGCTGTTCCAACTCGGCGGCGTGTTCTCGATCGTCGGCGGGCTCGTGGGCGACCGGCTGCAGCGCCGCCATCCGGGCGGGCGGGCGCTGGTCGCGTCGGTGGGCATCCTCGCCGGGATCCCGCTGTACGTGGTGCTGTTCTTCGTGCCGCTGCGGGTCGCTGTGCCGGCGGACGGCAGCGAGTGGTCGGTCGCGGCGGCGGTCTTCGCGTCGGCCGTCACCGAGCCCACCGTCGCCGCGAGCCTCGTCGTCGCGCTGCTCGCGCTCGCCCTGACCTCGGCCAACTCGCCGAACTGGTTCGCGCTGATCGCGGACGTCAACCCGCCCGAGCACCGGGGCACGGTGTACAGCCTGGGCAACCTGGTCAACGGGGTGGGCCGGGCCGCCGGCAACGGCCTGGTGGGCGCGGTGTTCCGGGCGTTGGCCGGAGCGTTCCCGCCGCCGATGAACTACGCGGTCGGGCTGGCGGTCTTCCAGGTCTTCTTCGTGCCGACCGGGATCATGTACTGGCTGGCCTCGCGTACCTCGCCAAGGGACATCGAGGAGGTGCAGCGGACCCTGCGGGCGCGGGCGGCGGCCGAGACGCCGGGACCGACGGGCGCGACGCCTGGGCCTCAGGCCTCCTCGCGCTGACGCACCGGCATGTCGGTGAGCAGCTCGAACTTCCACTCCGGCAGGTGGTCGCCGTCACCGATGGCGATCGTGTACGACTCGATCCGCAAACCGAGGCCGAGCGTGTCGGCCGCCTTCACGTGCGCAACGACGTCCTCGACGCTGGACAGGTACGCGGTGTAGAGGATCGGTGGCGCGCTGGCCACGTCCTCGGGCGCGGCGTCGGTCATGGCAGGAAGCCTAGGGCACCCGGCCGACCGAAAGGGGCATGAGCGGCATTTGGGGTACTCGGACCGGCGAGATCCGCAACACTATTAGTTGACTATGTCAACGATCATGCCGTTGACTAGCCGGCGCATAGCCGGCGCTCGCTGCCGGCCGAGACCGCGCTCCACGGAAGGAATCGATGACCCAGGCTCCGCCGGCCCGCAGCCCCGCCGCCTCGATGACCCGCCGGGACACCCTGACCGCACTCTCCGGGCTGATGCTCGGGATGTTCGTCGTGGTCCTGTCGGTCACCGTGGTCGCCACCTCGCTGCCGAAGATCATCGCCGACCTCCGGGGCACCCAGTCGGCGTACACCTGGGTGGTGGCGGCCTCGCTGCTCGCCATGACGGTCTCCACGCCGCTGTGGGGCAAGCTGGCCGATCTGTACAACCGCAAGCTCCTGCTGCAGGTGTCGCTCGCGATGTTCGTGCTCACCTCGGCTCTGGCCGGGCTGAGCACCGGCACCGGGCAGCTCATCGCTTGCCGGGCGGTGCAGGGCGTCGCCGTGGGCGGCATGATGGCGATGGCCACGGTGATCATGGCTGACCTCCTGAGCCCCCGGGAACGGGGCCGGTACATGGGTGTGCTGGGCGCGTTCACGGCGGCCGGTCAGGTGAGCGGACCGCTGCTCGGCGGGTTGATCACCGACTCGATCGGTTGGCGGTGGAACTTCTACATCGGGGTTCCGCTCGCGGCGGTCACCCTGCTCGTGCTGCAGCGCACGCTGCACCTGCCCACGCGCCGGCGGGAGAGCGTGCGCATCGACTACCTGGGCATAGTGCTGATCTCCGGAGCGGTGTCGCTGCTGCTCATCTGGGTCACCCTCGCCGGCCAGCAGTTTGCGTGGCTGTCGTCGCAGACCGCCCTCATGCTCGGCGGGGCCGTCGTGCTCGGCGCGCTGTTCCTGCTCGTCGAGCGGCACGCGGCCGAGCCGGTCCTGCCGCTGGACCTGTTCCGGGACCGCACGGTGGTGCTGGCCGTCGTGGCCAGCGCGTGCGTCGGGGTCGTGATGATCGGCACTGCGGTCTTCCTCAGCCAGTACCTCCAGCTTGCGCGGGGCAAGACCCCGACCCAGTCCGGCCTGCTCACCCTGCCCCTGGTGTTCGGCACTCTGGTGGCGTCCACCGTGGCCGGTCGACTGATCACCCGTACCGGCAAATGGAAGCGCTACGTGGTCGCAGGTGGGGTCCTGCTGCCGGTCGGCATCGCCCTGATGGGCACGCTGCGGTACGACACGAGCTGGTTCGAGGTCGGCCTGTACATGGCGATCGTCGGGGTCGGCACCGGCCTGCTCATGCAGAACCTCGTCCTCGTCGTGCAGAACGTGCTGCCGGTCTTCCAGCTCGGGGTCGGCACCTCGACCGTCACGTTCTTCCGCAGCCTCGGCAGCGCGGCCGGTGTCTCGGCGATGGGAGCCCTCCTGGCGCACCGCGTCACCACTCTGATCACCAGGGACCTTGCGAAGATCGGCGTGGCCCTGCCCGAGGGGCGGTCCGCCTCGACCATCCCGGATCTGGCGACGCTGCCGCCACCGATACGGACGATCATCGAGTCCGCGTACGGGGAGGGCGTCGGGGACGTCTTCCTCGCCACCACCCCGCTCTTGCTGATCAGCCTGGTCGCCGTCATCCTGCTGCCCAACCGCGCCCTCGGCGACAAGTCCGGCCTGCAGTTGGCGGAGGAGGTGGTGGGCAGCGCAGGGCTGCCCGCCGATGTCGAGGGTGTGATCGACCACCCGAGGGGCCGACGGGAACGACCATGACGCAGGAGCGCGCCGCCGAGGACATCCAGCGGGTCGAGTTGGCGCTGGCGCGGCTCTTCCGCGAGGTACGCAGCACGCTGCGCGACGACGTGGCCCTCGTGCATCCGCAGGCCACCCCCGCCGCGTACAACATCCTGGCCCACCTGGTCAACGTCGGCCCGGCCCGCGCGGCGGACCTGGCCGAGGTCTTCGCGGTCGACAAGGCCGCGATCAGTCGGCACCTGTGCAAGATGGAGGCGCTCGGCCTGATCGAGCGGACCCCCAGCCCGGCGGACCGGCGGGCGCTGCACGTCACCGCCACCGAGCAGGGGCGCCGCGGGTACCTGACGACCAAACAGGTCAGGCTGGAGCGGCTACGCGAACGGCTGCGGCGGTGGCCGCCGCAGGAGGTCGGGCTGCTGGCAGACCTGCTGGAGAAGCTGGACCTCGGCGGCCGGTGACGGCTGGGCCGGGCGCGGCCTCGCCGGCCGCATCGGGCTGCCGAACGGGCCAGGCTCCTTATCAATGGCAGTGAGAGACGACGAGAGCCCTCTGACCCCGGCGTGTGTGCTGGTCAGAGGGCTCTGTCGATCGCCGGTGGCGGGTGGAGGATTCGAACCTCCGAAGCTTTCGCGACGGTTTTACAGACCGCTCCCTTTGGCCGCTCGGGCAACCCGCCTTGGCCGAGAACCACAGGTTCAGCGCAAGCAAGGATAGCGGTATTCCCCGGCGCTCGCGCAAACGGGTGCCTCCGGTTCGCCCCAACCCCACGCGGGAACGGGTAACGTCGGCACGTCACGCCCGCCGCGCGCGTACACCCATAGAGCGCCCGCGACACCAGTGACCAGCCTAAACCGGAATAAATCAGGAGAAAGTACGTGGCAGCCAACCCGTCGTTCGACATCGTCAGCAAGGTCGACCGGCAGGAGGTCGACAACGCCCTCCGGCAGGCGGAGAAGGAGATCTCGACCCGGTTCGACTTCCGGGGCACGGGAGCGACGATCTCCTGGGCCGGCGAGAACGCGGTCAGCCTGCAGGCGGAGACCGAGGACCGGGTCCGGGCGGCGCTGGAGGTCTTCAAGGAGAAGCTGGTCAAGCGCAACATCTCACTCAAGGCCCTCGACGCCGGCGAGCCTCGCGCCTCTGGCAAGACCTACCGGATCGACGCGAAGATCATCCAGGGCATCGACGCGGAGAAGGCCAAGGCGATCAGCAAGAAGATCCGCGACGAGGGCCCCAAGGGGGTCCAGGCGCAGATCCAGGGCGACCAACTGCGGGTCAGCGGCAAGAAGAAGGACGACCTGCAGGCGGTGATCGCGCTGCTCAAGGAGGCCGATTTCGGCATCGCGCTGCAGTTCACCAACTACCGGTAAGGCACCGAATCGGACTTGGCGTGCATCCGATGGCGCCAGGGTGACCAGCGCCCTGCGCGATCTTGTCGCGCTACGGTCCGACGCATGACCGTTGCCCGCTCGAGCCTACTGTTCCTGCTCGCCGCGCTCGCCGAGATCGGTGGCGCCTGGCTGGTATGGCAGGGCTGGCGGGAAAACCGAGGGCTGCTGTGGATCGCGGCCGGAGTCATCGCGCTCGGGTGCTACGGCTTCGTCGCCACCTTCCAACCCGATCCGAACTTCGGCCGGGTCCTCGCCGCCTACGGCGGCGTCTTCGTCGCCGGCTCCCTCGCCTGGGGCATCGTCGTCGACAAATTCCGCCCCGACCGCTACGACCTCATCGGCGCAGCCATCTGCCTCATCGGCGTCGCCGTCATCATGTACGCCCCACGCAGCTAGTCATGCTGCGGCTCAGGCCGCAGTCCTGGCCTCCTCGAGCAGCCGGGCGGTGGCGCGCGCGTCAGCGCGGGAGATCGGGCCGGCCGGCCAGGCGGCGACCAGCGCGGCCGCGCCGGTCAACGCGCCGGCGAGCAGGAACGCCCACGGTACGCCGCCCGGCTGGTCCACGATCAGCCCGGCGAGCCCGCTGCCGACCGAACTCGCCGCGATCGACACGGTCACCACCCAGGTGTACGCCTCGGTCAGCATGCCGCCGGGCACGATCCGCCCGACGAGCGAATTCTCGACGGTCAGCGCGGGGGCGATGGCCGCTCCGCCGACGAAGAGCGCGACGGCCATGGCGATCGGGTTGGGCATCACGGCGAACACCGCCATGCTCGCCCCCACCGCGCCGAACAGCCACGCCAACTGCTTCGACAGCGGCGCGGCCAGCTGGCGCGTGCCGTAGTAGAAACCGCCGAGCGTCGAACCGACACCCCATATCGCGAGCAGCAGCCCGGCGAGGCCCTCGCCCGAACCGTCGCCCGCGTGCCCGCTGGCGTAGGCCGGAATGGTCACCGCGGCCGTGCCGAAGGCCGTGCCCAGGCCGGCGACGCACAGGAGGAGCACGGCGAATCCGGGCACCCGCAGTGGCCCGAGCCCGCGGGTGCGGCCCCGCGACGGGTGCGGGCGCATCCGGCGCAGGACGGAACCACGGGCGACCGTGGTCGTGCCGACGAGCGTGACGGCGGCCGAGCCGAGGATGGCGGCGGCGGGCGTGGCGACCAGCACGAAGATCGCCACGAGCAGCGGACCGATCACGAACACGACCTCGAAGAGCGAGGTCTCGGCGGCGAGCGCGAGGTTGCGCAGGTGCTCGCGGCCGGTGCCGTGCTCGGTGAGGGCGTTCCAGGCGCCGCGGATGGCGGCGCTCGACGGCGGATACGTGGCGCCCGCCAGGACCGCCGCGCCGACGATGAGCGGCAGCGAACCGTCCGCCGCCGCGAACAGCAGCGCGCCCAGCCCGACCGGGTGGGCGACCGCGGTGACCAGCAGCACCGGGGTGGGCCCGAGCCGGTCCGCCAGGCGGCCGGTGACCGGGCCGGCCGCCGCGCCGGCGAGCGCGTACACCCCGCTGGCCACGCCGGCGTACGTGTAGTGTCCGGTGGCCTGCGCGACGAGCAGGACGAGGGCCAGCGGCGTCATGCCGATGCCGAGCCGGGCGACGAGCCCGCCGACGAGCAGCAGAGGCGCGCCGGAGATCCGCCAGACCGCGAGGTACTGCCGCAACGCGGCCACGCCGGCCCTCCTTCACGCCGATGAGAATGCGGTTGAACCTAACCCGACGATGCCGGTCGTCGGAACGCAATTTGCGGGCTGCGGCCGGTGGCGCCGGACCCCCACGCCGAGGAGGGTCCGGCGCTCGCGCGCCACGGTCGCGGGCGGAGGCGTGCGCCTCCCCCGCGACCGGATCAGGCCGCCAGAGATACCCGGACGCCGCGCGTCAGCGCAGGCCGGATGCCGCCATCTGCTCCAGCCGCCGCACCCGGTCGGCCATCGGCGGGTGGGTCGCGAACAGGGCGGCGATGCCCGCACCCCGCAGCGGGTTCGCGATCATCAGGTGCGCCGAACTCGTGAGCTGGCCGTCGGCCGGCAACGGCAGGCGCTGCGTCCCATAGTGGATCTTGCGAAGGGCCGAGGCGAGCGCGAGCGGATCGCCGGTGAGCCGGGCACCGGAGGCGTCCGCCTCGTACTCGCGGCTGCGGCTGATAGCGAGCTGGATGATCGTCGCGGCCAGTGGCCCGAGGACGATCATGAGCATCAGCGCGAGCGGGTTCGGAGCCTCGTCCTCGTCCCCGCCACCGAGCGGGATGAACCAGGCGAGGTTGGCCAGCATGGTGATGATGCCGGCGAGCGCCGCCGCCACGCTGGAGATGAGGATGTCCCGGTTGTACACGTGCGACAGCTCATGGCCGATGACCCCCCGCAGCTCCCGGTAGTCGAGCATCTCGAGGATGCCCGCGGTGACGCAGACGGCGGCGTTCTGCGGGTTGCGGCCGGTCGCGAACGCGTTCGGCTGCGCAGTGGGGGACACGTAGAGCCGCGGCATCGGCTGGCGCGCCACAGCGGCGAGTTCGCGGACCATCGCGTACAGCTGCGGCATCTCCGCTTCGGAGACCGGCCGGGCGCGCATCGCCCGCAGCGCGATCTTGTCCGAGTAGAAGTAGGTCGCGGCGTTCATCGCCAGCGACACGAACACCGCGATGACGAGGCCGCCGCTGCCGCCGAGCCAGTACCCGACCGCGAGAATCAAACCGGTCAGCAGGCCCAGCAGCGCGGCGGTCTTGAGTCCGTTGTGATGGCGGGGCACTTTCACTCCTTTACCGCGTGACTCAATCTAGACCACGCGCACAATTCAACGACCCCGGATAACGCGCTTCTTCCCAGGGGAGGCCGTGGGTAACTGGGAATTCGCTGTGAATCCGGTCGGGGCGGGGATGAGCGTTCAGCGCGGCGCCCGCTCAACGCGGGGCGGCGAAGCCGACCAGTGACGCGGCGTCGAGCACCAGCTGCGGGGCGAACCCCACGACCAGCGCGGCGACGGTGGCCGCGCCGAGCGCCGCGGCCACCGCCCAGTGCACCCGGCCCCGCGCCGGCTCGGCCGGCTCGGTCGGCGTCGCGGTGGGAGCAGCGGGAGCAGCGGGCGAGGGTGCCGCGGCGGGTGAAGCGAAGAGCACCGCGGCGACCCGCACGTAGTAGGCCAGTCCGACCACGGCGTTGAGCGCCACGACGACGGCGAGCCAACCCGCGCCGCCGCCGAGCAGCGACCGGACCACCACGACCTTGGCGAACAGGCCGGCCAGGCCCGGCGGCAGGCCGGCCAACCCGACCAGCGCAAGCACCAGCGCGGCGGCGACCCACGGCCGCCGCCGGGCGGCGCCGCGGTAGTCCGCGATCGCCCCGCCGTCGCCGTCGGCCGGTCGCAGCGCGACGACCGCGCCGAACGCGCCCAGATCCAGCAGGACATAGAAGATGGTGTACGCCACGGCGGCGGCCACGGCCAGCGTCAGGGCCTGCTCCGTGCGTCCGGTGGCCGCGGCGAACGCGCCGAGCGGGGCGAGGATGTAGCCGGCCTGCGCGACCGAGGACCAGGCCAGCAGCCGGACCATCCGGCGCTGACGCAACGCGACCAGGTTGCCGACCGTCATGGTCAGCACGGCGAGCGCCGCGAGCACCGGACCGGCCACGTCCAGCCGCGGGCGCAGCGCGTCCACGGCCACGTAGAGGATCGCCACGACCCCGCCCAGCTTGGAGGCGGTGGACAGATAGGCGGCGACCGGCACGGGTGCGCCATCGTACGCGGCGGGCGCCCAGGCGTGGAACGGCACCGCGGCGACCTTGAAGGCGAGCCCCACGAGGACGAGCGTCACGGCGAGGGCGATCAGCCGGGTCCGCGCCCCACCAGGCGTCAGCGCCACGGCGTGCTCGATCCCGCCGGGGTCGGCCAGCGCCGCGGCCAGCGGGCCGAAGTGCACGGCCCCGGTCGCCGCGTAGAGCAGGGCGACGCCGAGCAGCGTCACCGCGGTCGCCACGACCGACACGATGAAGAACGTGAGCGCGCCGTCCGCCGAGGCGAGGGTGGTCCGGCGCAGCCCGACGAGGAGGAACAGCGGCAGGGTCAGCGTCTCCAACGCGACGACCAGCGTGATCAGGTCGCCGGCGTGGCCCAGCACCACGCCGCCCGTCATCGAGCAGGCAAGCAGGAAGCAGTACTCCCCCGCCGGGACCGCGCCGGCGCGCAGCGCCGGCGCGGACAACCCGAGCACGCCGAGGGTCAGCGCGGCGAACAGCACGGCGACCACGGCCCCGGTGCCGTCACCGGCATAGGAACAGCCGACCCCGTCGGCACAGAACGTGGGCCGGTCCGGACCCGTGCCCACCCACCCGGCCCCCACCCCCGGCGCCGCTTCCCGGTTCCGCCCCCTTCCCCTGAAAACG
>VSCG01000011.1:0-44188 GCA_047459115.1 Micromonosporaceae bacterium | reverse complement strand
GGCGCCCCGACGGCCTGCGGCGCCATGGGTTGGTGCCCGTACTGCCCGGGTACGGCCGGTTGGCTGTATCCGGGCGGCGGCGGCCACGGGAGGCCTACCGGTCCGGAGGGCGGGCTATCGGTCGCCGGAGGGGGAGCGGCCGGCGACCCGGAGACCGTGGGAGCGGGTGCCGGGGAGGGGGCGGTGGCTGGCGAGGCCGGCTGCGGTGAGCCGCAGATCGTGCAGGTGGGGACGCCGGGCGGCCGGGAACCGCCGCAGGACGTGCAAACCTCGTGCCGGTCGTCCATCAGAGCCTCCCACGCGGGTGTGCCGTTACCCGCCCATCCAACCAAGCGCCTGCACGCCGCAGGCCGCCCTGCCACACCTCGACCCGGCCAGTAAACCGGTGCCCGGCCCGCCGCGCCATCCCCGGATTCCTACCGCGACGAAGAGGCTACGCCGGGCTCATCGACGACGCGCCGGGATCTCCGGTCGTCGAGGAGCCCTCGTCCGGGGTGCCGGCGGGCCCGGTTGCCGTCGCCGACGTGGCCGACGGGCTGGGCTCTTCCCCTGGGGTGGGGCTCGACCCGGGCTCCGCCGTCGGCTCCGGTGACTCCGTCGGATCCGGCTCCGCCGGCTCGGTCGGGTCCGGGGCTGGCGTGGTCGGGTCCGGGTCCGGGGTGGTCGGGTCTGGAGCGGGTGTGGTCGGGTCCGGGGTGGTCGGGTCCGGGGCGGGTGTGGTCGGGCCCGGGGTGGGCTTGCTCGGCGGTGGCGTAGGCGACGGCTTGGGCGCCGGCACGGCGGGCAGCACCCGGGTCGCCCCGTAGAACCGCGACCACCAGATGCCCGAGATCTTCACGACGTCCCCGGTCGTCGGGGCGTGCACCATCTTGTTGTCGCCGAGGTAGATGCCGACGTGGTGGATGGTGCTCGGGTTCGTGCGATCGGTCGCGAAGAAGACGAGGTCGCCGGGGAGCAGCTTGTCGACCGGCACCGGGGTGGTGGCCCGGTACTGGTCCTTGGCCACCCGCGGCAGCGACTTGCCGACCTGTCGGTAGGAGTCCCAGACGAGCCCCGAGCAGTCGTACCGGTTGGGCCCCTCGGCTCCCCACTCGTACGGCTTGCCGAGCTGTTTCAGCGCGTGCTGCACGGCCTTGAGCGCGTCGGGGTGGGCCTGCTGGCCGTCCACGTTCTTGCCGGCCTTGCCGTACTGGCCGGCCAGGCTCTGCTCGTACGCCTCGCGCGCGGCCTCGATCTGCGCGAGCTGCGCGGCGTTGTCCTGCCTGAGCTTGAGCAGGGCTGCGGTGCGCTGGTCGAGCGCCGCCTTCACCGTGTCACGCTGGCTGGCGAGCCCCTGCTCGACGAGCTCCGCGTCGCTGTACACGAGGGACGCCCGCCGCTCCTCCGATTCGGCTCTGGCCAGGTCCCACGGGGTGGTCTCCGGTCCGTCGGGCGGCGCGGTGGGCGGCAGCAGCTTTCCGAGATCACGTCCGAGCGGCCCGAGCGGCGCCAGCTCCGCGGCGTCCTTGTACGCCTTCTCCACGGCCGCGTCGAGGTCGGCGCGCAGCTCGGCGAGCCGGTCGGCCGCCTCGCGCCACGCCCGCTCGGCTTCGTCCTTCGTGGCGCGCGCGGCGACCAGCTCCTCGTCGAGGGCCTTGAGACGCTCGGCGAGGCTGGCCACCTCGGTCTCGGCCGCCATGATCTGCGCGGCGAGCGGGCCGGGCACCGGCGCCACCGTCGGGGCCGTGGTGGGCGGCGCTCCGGGAAGCCGCAGCTCGCCGGATGGCACGGGCTTCGTGCCGGCATCGGGGACGTTTGCCGGATCGCCGTACGCCGGAGCCGTGACCACGACCGCGAATGCGGCACCGACCACCGCGGACCAGGCGACCGGACGCAGCGCGGCCAGCGGCCGCGGCACGGCCCGTGGCGTCGGCGGTTTGCGGACCTGTCGCTCTCGCTTCGCCATATCACCCACTCCGTGTCTGCCGGCACGTTCTGTCTTACCCCATGCCGGCAACGGTGTCGATGCGTTCGGGGGACCGGCCGGCGGCCTACCCGGCCCGCGTACGCTCTAAAGGTGCACTCCGGACGCAAGCGCGAGATCGAAGAGAAGGTGTACGCGGGCGAGCGGCTGACCCGCGACGACGGGATCGCCCTCTACGAGTCGGACGATCTCGTCTGGTTGGGGCGGCTGGCCCATCACGTGCGCACCCAGCGCAACGGCGACCGGGTGATGTTCAACGTCAACCGCCACCTCAACCTCACCAACGTGTGTTCGGCCTCCTGCGCGTACTGCTCCTTCCAGCGCAAACCCGGCGAGAAGGACGCCTACACGATGCGCGTGGAGGAGGCGGTCGCCAAGGCCAAGGAGATGGAGGGCGAGCAGCTCACCGAGCTGCACATCGTCAACGGTCTGCACCCGACGCTGCCCTGGAAGTACTACCCGAGGGTGCTGCGCGCGCTGCGCGACGCGCTGCCCGGGGTCTCGCTGAAGGCGTTCACCGCCACGGAGATCCACTGGTTCGAGCGGATCTCCGGATTGTCGGCCGACGAAATCCTCGACGAGCTCATCGACGCCGGGCTGGCGTCGTTGACCGGCGGCGGGGCGGAGATCTTCGACTGGGAGGTGCGCCAGCAGATCGTCGACCACAACACCCACTGGGAGGACTGGTCGCGGATCCACCGCCTCGCGCACGCCAAGGGGCTGAAGACTCCGGCGACGATGCTGTACGGCCACATCGAGGAGCCCCGCCACCGGGTCGACCACGTGCTGCGGCTGCGCGAGCTGCAGGACGAGACGGGCGGGTTCGTCGTCTTCATCCCGCTGCGCTACCAGCACGACTTCCACGACTCGGCGGACGGCGTGATCCGCAACCGGCTGCAGGCGCGCACCACGATGGCCTCGCCGGCCGAGTCGCTGAAGACGTTCGCGGTGTCCCGCCTGCTGCTGGACAACGTGCCGCACATCAAGTGCTTCTGGGTGATGCACGGGTTGTCGGTCGCGCAGTTGTCGCTGAACTTCGGCGTGGACGACCTGGACGGATCGGTCGTCGAGTACAAGATCACGCACGACGCCGACGCGTACGGCACGCCGGACAAGATGGGGCGCGAGGACCTGCTGCACCTGATCTGGGACGCCGGGTTCCGGCCGGTCGAGCGCAACACCCGCTACGAGGTGGTGCGCGAGTACGACCCGGCGCCGTCGCTGGCCGAGCGTCGGGCGCAGCCGCAGGAGGTGTGGGTGCGGTGAGCCCCGTCGTCAAGTACACCCTCGGCCGCATCGGCCTGTTCGTTGCGGTCCTGCTCGTGCTCTGGCCGCTGGACCTGAACATCCTGATCAAGATGATGATCGCGGTACTGGTCTCCGCGGTGCTGTCGATCTTCGTGCTGCGTCGGTGGCGGAACGAGGTCAGCGAGCAGGTCGCGGGCGCGGTCGAGCGGCGCCGCGCGGAGCGGGAGCGGCTGCGCTCCGCGCTCGCCGGCGAGGACGAGGAGAGTACGCCCGAGTCCGGCCGGACCGAGTGAGGGTGGGCCGGGGCACCGCGCTCGGCAAGGCCACGATCCGGTGCCCCGGTGCTTTGTCCCGGCACCGCCGTCGGTTACCGTCTACCCGGACCGCTTCGCAGCGAAGCCGGTGCGAATCCGGCGCTGTCCCGCAACTGTGATGCCGTCACGGGCCACACAGGTCCACGACGGTCGAGCCAGGTCGCCTGCGGAGTCGGTCGCGACCAGCGCTCTCGAGGAGGAGCGCCTCGCAGGCGGGGACGCGCGAACATCCGGATCCCTGTCGGCGAAGCACTCGGAATCCTCGGCCGACAGGAGGGAAGATGTTCAGACGTACGCCAAGGATCCTCGCCGCGGTGCTGACCGTTGCGGCGCTCGCGCTCTCCGGCTGCGCCGGCGATGCCCGGGACGACAACCCCACCCCGACCGGTAGCGGGGACGCCGCCTTCCCGGTGACCGTGGGCGAGCTCACGCTCGACAAGCGGCCGGAGCGGATCGTCTCGCTGGCGCCGGTGGCTACCGAGACGCTGTTCGCGATCGGCGCGGGTGCGCAGGTGGTCGCCGTCGACGAGATGTCCAACTACCCGCCGGAGGCGCCGAGGACCACGCTGTCGGGGTACAAGCCGAACGCCGAGGCGATCGCCGGCTACGCGCCGGACCTCGTGGTCATCTCCAACGACATGGACAACATCTCGGCGTCCCTCGCCACGCTGAAGATCCCGGTCTACCTGGCGCCGGCGGCCCAGACGCTCGACGACGTGTACGCCCAGATCGAGGACTTCGGCAAGCTCACCGGCCACGCGGACGAGGCGGCCGACCTGACCCGGCGTATGCGTGACGAGATCGCCAAGCTGGTCGGGGACCTTCCGGAGCGGTCGAAGAAGCTCACCTACTTCTACGAGCTCGACCCGACGCTCTACACCGTCACGTCGAAGACCTTCGTCGGATCGCTGTTCGCGCTCGCCGGGCTGGAGAACGTGGCCGATCCGTCCGACACGACCGGCAGCGGCTATCCGCAGCTGAGCGCCGAAGCGCTCGTCAAGGCCAACCCCGACCTGATCTTCCTGGCCGACACGAAGTGCTGCGGGCAGTCGCCGGAGACCGTCAAGGCCCGCCCGGGCTGGGCGGACATCACCGCGGTGCGGACCGGGCAGATCATCGTGCTCGACGACGACATCGCCTCCCGGTGGGGGCCGCGGGTCACCGACCTCGTCCGCGCGATCACCGAAGCGGTGGCGAAGGTGCCCGAGGCGTGACCGACCGCCCGTTGCGGCTCGCCGCGCGGCCACGCGACCCGGGTCCGGAGGGTGCGCAGCCAACGCCGGCGCGGTTGCGCCGGCGTTGGCTGCTGGTCGGCGTCGCGGCGGTGCTGCTCGCCACGGTGGCTGGCCTGGCCTTCGGCCCGGTCAGCCTGCCGCCGGGCAGCGTCGCCGCGGAGGTGCTGAACCTGTTCCCGGGTGTGCGCATCGAGTCCGGGCTCACCCCGCAGGAGATCGCGATCATCACCGAGCTGCGCCTGCCCCGGGTCGTGCTGGGGCTGCTCGTCGGCGCGATGCTCGCGCTCGCCGGCGGCTGCTACCAGGGCGTGTTCCGTAACCCGCTCGCCGACCCGTACCTGCTCGGAGCCGCCGCCGGGGCCGGCCTCGGCGCGACCGCGGCGATCGCCCTGCGCGGCGCGGTCGAAGGGGACGCCACCATCCGGCTGCCGGCGACCGTGCCGCTCGCCGCGTTCACCGGCGCGCTCGGTGCGGTCCTTCTCGCCTACCTGGTCGGCACGGTCGGCGGGCGGGACCGCGGCCCGGGCACGCTGATCCTCGCCGGGGTCGCCGTGTCGAGTTTCCTGACCGCGCTGCAGACGTACCTGCTGCAGCGCAACGTGGAGACCATCCGCGAGGTCTACTCGTGGCTGCTCGGGCGGCTCGCGACGCCGGGTTGGCACGATCCGCTGATGCTGCTGCCGTACGCGGTGGTCACCGCGGTCGTCGTGCTCCTGCACGGCCGTGAGCTGGACGTGCTCAGCGTCGGGGATGAGGAGGCCGCGGCGCTCGGGCTGCACCCGCAGCGGTCGCGCTACCTGCTGCTCGCCGTGGCGTCGCTGGGCACCGCCGCCGCGGTCGCCGTCTCCGGGCTGATCGCCTTCGTCGGGCTCGTCGTGCCGCACATCGTCCGGCGGCTCGCCGGCGTCAGCTACCGGGTGGTCCTGCCGCTGTCGATGCTGTTCGGCGCCGCGTTCCTGACGCTCGCGGATCTCGCCGCCCGTACGGTCGCCGCGCCCGCCGAGATCCCGATCGGGGTGATCACGGCGTTCCTGGGCGCGCCGTTCTTCGTCCTCGTCCTGCGCAGCACCCGGGCGCGGCCGACATGAGCGCGATCGTCGAGGTGGCGAATGTGTGCGTCGAGCTGGGTGGCGCGCGGATCCTGGCCGGCGTCGACCTCACGGTCGCCGCGGGCGAGTGGGTCACCGTGATCGGGCCCAACGGCGCCGGCAAGTCCACCCTGTTGCGGGCCATCGGTGGCCTCGTGCCGTTCACCGGGTCGGTGTCCCTCGCCGGTACACCGATCACCCGGCTCAAGCGCCGCGAGCGCGCCCGGTTGGTGGCGAGCGTCGCGCAGCAGCCGGTCGTCCCGCCCGGGATGGCGGTGTTCGACTACGTGCTGCTCGGCCGCACCCCGTACATCCCGCCGCTCGGCCGGGAGTCCGCCGCGGACCTGGCGATCGTGCACGAGGTCCTCAGTGGACTCGACCTCGCCCGGTTCGCCGGGCGTGAGCTGGGCACCCTCTCGGGTGGGGAGCGGCAGCGGGTGTTCCTGGCCCGGGCCCTGGCGCAGGGCGCGTCGCTGCTGCTGCTCGACGAGCCCACGTCCGCGTTGGACATCGGGCACCAGCAGGAGGTGCTGGAGCTGGTGGACGAACTGCGCGCCGAGCGCGGGCTCACCGTGCTCGCCACCATGCACGACCTGTCGGTCGCCGGCGAGTACGCCGACCGGTTGGTGCTGCTCGCCGAGGGCCGGGTGGTCGCGGCCGGGTCGCCGCGCGAGGTGCTCACCGAGGACGTGCTGGCGCGCCACTACCGGGCCCGGGTGCGGATCGTGGACGGCGAGCACGGCCCGCTGATCGTTCCCGTACGCCGCTAGCTGGTGGCGGCTGCCGGCCCGCTCAGCTAGGGCCGGTAATCGGGGCTCGACTTGATGATCGAGAACTTGGCGCCGTGCGGATCGGCGAGCATGGCGAACCGCCCGGCCGGGGAGTCGGTGCCCGGCACCGGGACCGAGCCGCCCAACCGGGTCGCCGTGGCGGCTGTGGCGTCCACGTCCTCGACCTCGAAATAGACCATCCAGTGCGGCGGCGTGTCCGCGGGCCAGCCGTCGCCGTTCATCGGCATCATGCCGGCGACGGCCGTGTCGCCCACCTCGAAGACGGTGTAGTTGCCCGCGTCGTACCGGGTGTCGCGCGACCGCCAGCCGAGCACGTCGGCGTAGAACTCCTTCGCCCCCTCGGGGTTGCGGGTCATCAGCTCGGACCAGGTGCGTGACCCGGGCGCGCCGGAGATCTCCTCGCCCGGCATGCTGCCCGGCTGCCACACCCCGAACGGCGCGCCCGTCGTGTCGATGAACAGCGCCATCCGGCCGTACCCGAGCACGTCCGTCGGCCACATGACGATCTTGCCCCAGATGCCCTCGACCCGTGCCGCGGTGGCCTGCGCGTCGCCGGTGGCGAAGTACGTCGTCCACGCCGGCTGCCGCCCCTCGGCCATCAGCGGCCCGGCCGCCGCCACTGCCTTGTCGCCCTTGCGGAAGGTCGTGTAGCCGGCCGCCTCCGGTTCCGCCGCGACCTGCGACGTCCACCCGAACAGCTCACCGTAGAACCGTCGCGAGGCCTCGACGTCGGGCGAGGCGAGATCGACCCAGCACGGCATACCCGGGGTGACTGTGGCCATTTGGTGTCCTTCCGCCGGTCCGGGCGGGCCTGTGTGACCGCCCCACACCGCGCATCCTGGCATCCGGCCGTGCCGGGCGTCCGGCGTTCCGGCGAACTCCGCCGCAACGCCGGACACCCGGGCTCAGCTGAACCGGACGCCCTCGTCGCGCCGGTACGCCCACCCGGCGACCACGGCCAGCACCACCGTCCAGGCACCGAGCATGGCGATGGCCTTCGGGTCGACCGTGAAGTCGGTGAGGGCGGCCCACATCAGCTCGCCGGCGCCCCTGGTCGGCAGGTACGGCGAGATGGCGCTCATCCAGCCGGGCATGTCGTTGGGATCGGACATGAGCCCGCCGCCGACGGCGAGCGGGAGGAACAGCACCTGCGCCACGGCGAGCGCGGCCTTGGACGGCAGCGCGTAGCCGATGGCGAGCCCGAGCAGCGTGAACGGGATCGTGCCGGCGAGCAGCGCTCCGGCGGCGAGGGCGAGCTGACGGACGGTCGCGGTCGCCTCGGTCGCCACCGCCGCGACGATCACGACCGGAACGATCGACAGGAACATGAAGGTGATGCCGCTGATGATCCGACCGGCGAAGCGGGGGCCGGCACCGGCCGGCAGGGTACGGGTGAACGGCTCCCATGGCCTCGCCCGGTCCTCGGCCACGCCGATCCCGTACGTGAACAGGCAGGTCGTAGACATCGCGAAGGTGACCATCGAGGCGGTGGCGAGGGTGGCGGCCACCGGGTCGTCGCCGATGTTGGGCACGACGAAGAACAGCATCGCCGCGACCGGGAAGAACGTCATTCCGATCACGGCGATCGGGACGCGGGCGGTCTCCAACAGTTGGTACTTGGCGTGGGTGAGCACGAGGGTCATCGTGGGCTCCCGGCGGTCGCACGGTCGGTGATGGTCAGGAAGGCCTCCTCCAGGGAGGTCGCCCGGATCTCGAGGTCGCGGAAGTCGGCGCCGGAGCCGATCAGCTCCCGCACCAGCCGGTCGGAGTCGGCGGTCATCAGGTGGGTCCGCCCGTCCGTCTGCTCCATGGACAGCACGCCGGGCAGCGGCGGCAGGTCGTGGGCGACCAGGCTGACCCGGCGGACCGCGACGAGTCCGCGGATCGCGTCGACGGTGTCGTCGGCGATGACCCGGCCGCTGGCCAGCACGACGGCGCGCTGCGCCAGCTCCTCGATCTCGTCCAGGTAGTGGCTGGTGAGCAGCACGGTGCCGCCTTCGGCGTGGAAGGCGCGGATGCCGTCCCACAAGGCGCGCCGGGCCGCGGCGTCCAGCCCGGTCGTGGGCTCGTCGAGGAACACCAGGCGGGGCCGGCCGACGAACGCCAGGGCCACCGCCAGCCGCCGTTTCTGCCCGCCCGACAGGCCACCGGTCTGCCGCCCGGCCAGCCCGTCGAGGCCGAAGCGACCGAGCAGTTCCTCCCGGTCGACGGGGTCGGGGTAGTGCGCCGCGACGAAGTCGACGCACTCGCCGACCCGCAGCGTGGGCGGCAGCCCGGTCTCCTGGGGCGTGACGCCGATGTGCCGTCGGCGCGCAGGGTCGCGCGGGTCGCCGCCGAAGAGTTCGACGCGCCCGGCCGTCGGGCGACGCAACCCGACGAGCAGGTTGATCAAAGTGGATTTCCCGGCGCCGTTCGGGCCGAGCAGGCCGACGAGTTCGCCGGCCCGGATCTCGACCGTGACCCGGTCGAGGGCGAGCGCGTCGCCGTACCGACGGGTGACGTCGACGGCCCGGGCGAGTGGTTCTGCCACGGAATCCTCCTCAGTGGTCGTCTGGCGGTTCGAGCAGCCGGCGGACGGCCGCGGTGTAGTCCTCGAAGGCGAGTCGGCCGCGGCGGGTGAGGCAGACGAGGGTGGTGGGGCTGCGGCCGGAGAAGGTCTTGGTGATCTCGACGTAGCCGGCGTCCTCCAGCTTGCGCAGGTGCACGGAGAGGTTGCCGGCGGTCATCCGCAGGATCTCCTGCAGGCGCGGGAAGCTGAGCCGGTCACCCTCGGCCAGCGCGGAGAGCGCGGCGACCACCCGCAGCCGCGCCTGGGCGTGGATGACCGGATCGAGCTCCGGCAGCTCATCGCTCATCGCCGCCGCCGCTGGCGAAACGAGATGACCACCCCGAGCAGGAGCATCCCGCCGCCTCCGGCCACGGAGACGATCAGCGAGTGCCAGCCCGGGCCGGCGGCCGTGCCGAGGATGTTGATGACGATGATCCAGGCGCCGAGCGCGAACAGCGAGCGGTCCCGCCAGATGGCTGAGCCTGCGAGGTGCAGCGCGCCGGTGAGGCCGACCGCGACGCTGCCGAAGAGCAGACCGGCCTCGGCTTCGGGCAGGTGACCCGCGAAGCGGGGCAGCGTGGTGCCCATGCCGAGGAACGCCAGGAGCCAGGAGAGGCCGTACATCGCGCCCTGCGCGGAGGACTGCCCGCGGATGTGCCGGAAGGCCCGGCCGGCGAGGTAGCCGGAGACCACGCCGGCGCCGAGCAGCAGTGCGAACAGGCCGAGCACCGGCAGCCACGGCGGCATCGACACGAAGACACGCCCGTCCGGGCCGAACCGGAGGAATATCAGCCCGAAGCCCGCCAGCCAGGCCACGCCCCACGGTCCGAAGAACGCCAAGGGGTGCGCGCCGAGGCCGCGCTCCGCCGCCGCCCGCTCCTGTTCGATCAGGCGCAGTGACTCGGCCGGGTTCGCGGGCGGACGCTCGTCGTCCATCTCCATGACAAAGAACTTTAAAGTGCAAAGTACTTTGCTGCAAATCTCAATGCCGGCGGGGATGGCGCCGATTCAGCCGAGCAGAGCCGGGAGCAGGGGCCGGGCGTGCAGCACGGCCAGCCGGGACACGGCCCGGGTCAGCACGACGTACAGTCGGTGCAGCCCGCGTGGCTCGGCCGACACGATCTCCGCCGGCTCGACCACGATCACGTGGTCGTACTCCAGGCCCTTGGCGAGCGAGGCGGGCACCACCGTGACCCGCGCGGCGGCGTCGAGGTCGTCGGGGGTCGCGGTCGCGATCCCCGCGGCGGCGAGGGCCGCGGCCAGTCGGGGCACGGCGGCGTCGGCGGCGATGACCCCGATCGACCCGTCGTGGCCGAGCGCCGCCCGCGCCGCACCGACCGTCGCGCTGTCCACGTCGGACACGCGGTGAACGGTCACCGGCGCCCGCGCCACCAGGTCGTCCACGGTCGTCTGCTCGACGTCCACCTCGCCGAGCGCCGGCAGCACCGCGGAGATGTAGCGCAGGAAGGCCCGGTTCGGCCCGACGACCAGGACCCCGGCGCGCTTCAGCCGCTCGCGGTGCTGATAGAGCAGGTACGCGGCGCGGTGCAGCCCGACGGCCGTCTTGCCGGTGCCCGGCGCCCCCCTGGACGCACAGCGACTCGGCGAGCTCGGCGCGGACCAGGTCGTCCTGGTCGGGCCGGATGGTGGCGACGATGTCGCGCATCGGGCCGACCCGCGGCCGTTCGATCTCTGCGGTCAGGATCCGCGAGCCGGTGCCCAGCTCCTCGCCGCGGTCCAGGTGCTCGTCCTCGAACGAGGTGAGGACGCCGGCCTGGAAGCCGAACCGGCGGCGCACCGCCACGCCCTGCGGGTCGCGGGCGCTGGCGCGGTAGAAGCCGCGCGAGAGCGGGGCGCGCCAGTCGAGCACCATCGGCTCGCCGGCGTCGTCGACCACGTGCCGCCGCCCGATGTGGTGGCGCGTGGAGTCGGTGAAGTCCAGGCGGCCGAAGAACAGCGGGGTGTCCGGGTCGTCGGCCAGTTCGGCGACCCGGCGGGCCAGGGTACGGCCGAGCGTCTCGGCGCTGTAGCCGTCGCCGGCGACGCCGTCGCCGGTGGCGAAGAGGGCCTCGGCGCGTTCGCGCATCCGGCGTAGCGCCGCCCGGGAGGCCGCCAGGTGCTCCCGTTCGGCTTGCAGGTCGGTGTCGAGATCTGACGCGGACACGCTGGAGTCCTATCGGGGTCGGTGGGTGATCGCTCGCGTACCCGACAGGCGGATGACGCCTGCGGCGCGCGACGTCCGCTGCGGTGCCAGATCACCCCGGCCGTCAAGCGGCCGTCAATGGTACGCGCCCTGCTCGACCCGCTCCAACGAATAAACCCGGTCGGATCCCGGTGGACCGCTACAGGTGTACGCGGTGCGCGCCCACCGGGAAGGGAGAGACTGGACGGGTGAGCACGGAGACCGATCCTCCCCGGATGACCATCACCGACCCCGCGGTGATGCGCGCGCTGGCCCACCCGGCGCGGCTCGCGATCATCGAGCACCTCGCCGCGGGTGCGACGGGCACCGCGACCGAGTTGGCCGCCGTCTGCGGTCTGTCGCCGAGCGCGACCAGCTACCACCTGCGGGCGCTGGCCCGGTACGGGCTGGTGCAGGAGGCGCCTGGCCGCGGTGACGCTCGGGAACGGGTCTGGTCGCGCAGCAACCACCGAGGGCTGCACATCGACCTGGACCCGGCACGGGACGCCGAGAGCCGAGCGGCGGAGCGAGACCTGGTGTCGGTGACGCTGGACCGGGAGGACGCGCTGGCGCGGGACTGGTTGAACCGGATCTACGACGAGCCAGCGGAGTGGCGGGAGGCGGCCGGGCGCGCGTCGGGTGAGGGTGGTGGTCCGCTCGTTCCCGACAGACTGAGCCGGGCTGTGCTCCGGAAGATGTGAAAAATATGCTTCGAAACATGTCCTTCATATCTGCCGGGCCCGCTGGCGGGACGTCTACCTGGCTGCCGGCGCCCGCGGCTTCGCCGCCTGCGGCGACTTCCTCGCCGCCACCGCCCTCGCGCTCGCGCTGCAGTCCGCCGGTGCCGGTGGGTTGGCGGTCTCGGGCCTGCTCCTCAACGCCGCCAACGTGTGCGGTTTCCTGCTCGGCGGTGTGCTGCTGGAGTGGTTCCCCGTGCGACCGGTGATCGCGGGAGCGGGGCTCGCCGGGGTGCTGGCCGTGGCCGCGACGGCGGTGCGCGTTGTCCGGACGGCGCGGCGCGAGGCCGGTGGCGAAGTGGCGGCCGGCTCGCCCGTGCCGTACGAGCCGGCCGCGCAGGCCCGGGGCTGAGGGCAGCCCGGGCCACCGGTCACGAGGAGTACCGGATGTGCAGGTGGTTGTCGTGGTTCGGGTACTGGGTGGTCAGACCCTCGTTGATCAGAACCGGGTCGTTGAAGAAGATCAGCACGACCTTTCCGGGCGCGGTGGACCGGATGCGCTGGACGAGGGCACGGGTGGCCGCCCGGTCGTAGGTGGACGACTGCCAGGTGATCCGGCCGGCCGTGCACTGCGCCGAGTCGGTGCGGATGGGCCAGATGTCCACGTCGACGCCGAGCCGGTGGCTGGAGTGGCCGGGGATGGCCCCGCCATGCTCGAAGCTGACGTCACCGAGCGGTACCTTGCCGTTGCCGGTGGCGGCGAACGAGGCGACCGCCGCTTCCAGTTGACCGATCGCCGAACCGGTGCCCCAGTTGGCGGTGCCGTTGCCGTCCGGGTCCTTGTCGCACATGTGCGTAAACGACGGGTAGGCGTAGTGCCAGATGAGGTTGCGCCAGGTCACCGGCCCCACGATCCCGTCGGCGCCGATGCCGGCGTGGCTCTGGAACGACACCACCGCCGAGCGGGTGGCCGGGCCGAACACTCCGTCGACCGCGAGCGACAGCCTGCGCTTCTTGTTCAACTGTGCCTGCAGGGCCCGGACCGCGGGCCCGGTCGAGCCCTGCTGGACCGTGACGACCAGCGTGTTCCAGGTGTTGGGGCCGACGATGCCGTCCACTGCCAGGCCCCGGCGGCTCTGGAAGGTCTTCACCGCCGACTCGGTGGCCGGGCCGAACACTCCGTCCGCGGTGACGGAGATGCCGTGGGCCTGCAGCAGGTACTGCACCGCGAGCGTGTCGACGCCGCGGTTGCCGCGGCTCTGGGTGTGGAAGAACGCATTGGCGTACGCGTTGGCCGGCACCGTCACGCCGCCGAGCGTGAGGACGAACGCGGCGAGCACGACCATGGCGCGGATCAGGGTGGACCGCATGGCATGGCTCCTCTGCTTTGTGGGTGGCCGCGGCGGCCCAGGGCCGCCGCGGCCGAGTGTCGTGGCTGGGTCCGACCCGCTAGATTCCGCAGCTCGGGGCGGACCAGGACCGGCTGGGCCGGATGTCGATGTGGGTGTGGTCGTTGTGGCCGGGGTAGCCGGGGCCGAAGATGCCGTTGAAGCCCGCGTAGCGGGCCCGCTGCGCGATCGTGCACAGCGACGGCGTGCCGACCAGGTCGATGGCCCGGCCGTAGGTGTGCTGCCCGGTTCCGGATCCGCCGACGCGCCGGTCGCACGCCTGACTGCGGAAGCCCGAGCTGACGACCAGCGGACGGTCGCCGAGTTGCCGACGCAGGGCTTCGGCCTGCCACATCACCCGGATCAGGTTCGCCCGCACCTGGGAGGCGCTGACGCTGCCGCCGGTGAGGCTGGCCTGGCTGCCGCAGGTGGCCGACTGCGTCACCTCCGCGAAGGAGAAGTGGATCGGGGTGCAGTCGTTGTCCTGCAGTGCGTAGATCTTGCTGAAGGTCTGCGGTCCGGCGATGCCGTCCGCGGCGAGCCCGTAGGCCTGCTGGAACCGGGTGACAGCCGCCTTGGTGCGCGGACCGTACACCCCGTCGATCGCGAGCACCTCACCGTACGACACCCATCCGGCGACCCGGATCTGCAGCTGGGTGACGTCGGAGCCGGACATGCCCTGGCTCAGGGTCCGACCCCAGGTGTAGCAGCCGTCGGCGGCGGCGGGTCCGGCCAGGGCGACGTTGACGCCGACCATCGCCGTTGCGGCGACGAGCAGTGAGGTGAGCAGGCGGAGCAGACGCTTTCTGACCATTGGTCCTCCCCTGTTCAGGTGTCGGGACCGGGCCCCGCTCCCGGTCGTGCCCGTACCCTGACGAGCCAGGGACCGCTGTGTCAATGGATACAGGCAAATTTAGAAATGAATTGTCGTGCGCCGGCCCGCTGTGGTAGTCGTTTACTGATGTATGCAGATAGCTCAAGCCCTGAGGAGGCGCGCGTGTCGACCGACCGTCTGTCCCGTCGCGCACTGTTCCGCACCGGCGTCGTTCTCGGCGCCGGAGTGTCCCTCGGAGTCCCCTTGGTGTGGCGCGGTCCGCGCGCCGAGGCCGCGGTCGCGATCGCGTCGTGCGACGACTGGGGCGCCCGGCCGCCGTCGGAGCCGGTGACGCTGCTGCCCAGCAACCCCAACAAGATCCTCGTCCACCACACCGCGACGGCGAACAGCACCGACTACTCGCGCTCGCACGCGTACGCCCTGGCCCGGTCGATCCAGAACTACCACATGAACAGCCGGGGATTCATCGATACTGGTCAGCACTTCACGATCAGCCGGGGCGGCCATGTCCTGGAGGGGCGCCATCGCAGCCTGGAACGGCTGCGCGCGGGCCAGGGGCACATCGTCGGGGCGCACTGTACCGGCCAGAACGACCAGTCCATCGGGATCGAGAACGAGGGTACGTACACGTCCGTCGCGCCACCCGCGGCCCTCTACAGTCAGTTGGTCAACCTCTGCGTGGACATCTGCACCCAGTACGGCCTGCCCGCCAGCCAGATCTACGGCCACCGCGACTTCGCCGCCACCCAGTGCCCGGGCAACGTGCTCTACGGAATGTTGCCGCAACTGCGCGCCGACGTGGCCGCACGGGTGCTCTCCTGGCCGACCGTCCGCCGCGGCGACCAGGGCGAGCGGGTGCGCACCGTGCAGTACCTGCTGCGCCAGCACGGGGACAGCCTAACCGCGGACGGCGCGTTCGGGCCGATGACCGAGGCCGCGGTCCGCGACTTCCAATCCAAGCGAGGGCTGGCCGTCACCGGCATCGTGGTGGGCAGCACCTGGACCGCGCTGATCTACACGGTCCGCAGCGGTTCCACCGGTGAGGCGGTCCGGGGCGTGCAGAGCCAGCTCAACACCCGCGGGTACGGCCTGGTCGTGGACGGTATCTTCGGCTCGAAAACGGATGCCGCGGTCCGCGACTTCCAGTCCAAGCGGGGGCTGGCGGTGGACGGCGTGGTCGGGCCGAGGACCTGGAACGCTCTCGTCACGTAGGTCCCGTCCGGTCCGGGCCGGTCCCGTCGGTGGGCCCCGGCGCCGCGGCCGGCGGAGCCGGGGGCTACCGTACGAGATCATGAGGCGTTCCCGGGTCGGTCACATCCAGTTCCTCAACTGCCTGCCGATCTACTGGGGACTCATGCGCTCCGGCGCGCTGATCGACGTCGATCTGCGCAAGGACACGCCGGACCGGCTCAACACGGCGCTGGTCACCGGCGAGCTGGACATCGGCCCGATCTCGGTCGCGGAGTACCTGCGCCACGCCGACGAACTGTTCGTCCTGCCGGACCTGGCCGTCGGCAGCGACGGGCCGGTCCTCTCGGTCAACGTGGTCTCCACCCGGCCGCTCGCCGAGCTGGACGGCCGCCGGGTCGCCCTGGGCTCCACCTCCCGCACGGGCGTGCTCCTGGCCCGGATGCTGCTCGCCGACCGGTACGGCGTACGGCCGGACTACTTCACCTGCCCGCCCGACCTGACGCAGATGCTGCTGGAGGCCGACGCCGCGGTGCTGATCGGCGACGTGGCCCTGCGGGCGCTGTACGAGGCGCCGCGCCGGGGTCTGATCGTCACCGACCTCGGGCAGGCCTGGCGGGAGTGGACCGGCCTGCCGATGGTGTTCGCGGTGTGGGCGGTCCGCCGGGAGTACGCGCAGGCGCACCCGGGGCTGGTCAAGGACGTGCACGCCGAGTTCCTGCGCTCGCGTGATCTGTGCCTGGCCGAGCTGGACGAGGTGGCCGCGGCGGCTGCCCGCTGGGAGCCGTTCGACGCCGCCACGCTCGCCTCGTACTTCCGGGCGCTCGACTTCTCCTTCGGCGATCGGCAGATCGCCGGCCTGCGGGAGTTCGCCGCGCGGGCGGCCGCGCTCGGCGCGGTGCCGCCGCTGCCGCCGGGCGGCCCGGCGCTGCTGCCCGGGTAGCTGCCCGGCGGGCCGATAGCGCTAGCCGGCGGGCTGGAGCAACTGGGCGGCGACGCTCTGGCAGATGTTCTCGCCGTGCTCCATGCCGAGCCGGCCCGGGTAGCGGGTGAGCACGCCGAGGGTCCAGCCGTCGCCGATCGCCATGCACGAGATGTGCCAGTTGCCAGGCCCGCAAGCTGGCCCATCGCACGTCGTCTCGTCGCGCAGCAGCCAGCCGTTCTTGATCGCCGTCTGCTTCTGGACCTCGGGCGGAAGCGCCTTGATGATGCCGAAGTCGCCCGGGCTCCTGACGTTGCGCATCTCGTTGAGCACCCACTCGGTCCACTGCGGACCTGCGGCGCGGCCGTCCGCGATGCACGCCGCCATCCGCGCGGTGTCCCGCGCCGAGATGGAGGTCTTGCTCCAGTAGCCCGGGAACGGCGAGGAGTCGGTGAGCCCGCAGATCGAGATGAGTCGGTTGATCGACTCGTGCTTGCCGACCTGGCTCTGGAAGAGCTCCTGGGTGTAGTCGTTGTGGCTCCACCGGATGATGTCGCTGAGCTTGCGCATCCACGTCTGACTCGGGGTGCGCCCGGCCTCCGCCTGCATCCGCAGGTAGTCGGCGACGAGCCAGGCCTTGATCATCGAGGCGGTGGTGCTGGTCTCGGTGAAGTTGTCCGAGCCGACAAGCTTGCCCGTGCGGGTGTGCAGCAGTGCCCAGGACCAGAAACCTGGACTGTCGATCTTCACCGGGGCGGGCTTCAGCAGCGGGGGTGGCGTCGCGAGCGCCGGGGAATCGGCGGCGCCGCGCGCCAGCGGCAGGACCCAGCGTGACACCTGCGGGACCGATTCGGGCACCATGCCCGCCACGACCGAGCCGGCGCCTGCCACGAGGGACAGCACCCCGACGACGGCCAAGACGTAACGCAACACGCGGCGGGACAACGACGAGCTCCTGCCTGCCCAGGGGACCTGGCCAGGTTACCTCGCCCCCCGGAAGTACGCCCTACAGCTCCTGTTGTTACACCCCATTGCATTCTTGGTGGTTGGCTGTAACACTCTGGCTGTGTACGGCGATGACTTCCCGGTGGCTCCGGGCAGCTCGAGCCTCCTCGACCAGGTCGAGGACGCCGAACGCGCACTGCGCGAGGCTGCCGCACGTGGTCGGGATCGGGCCGGCGCCGACGATGCCGAGCCCGACCGGCAGGCCGAGTTCGACGCGATCGTGGCCGCGGACCAGAAGATCGAGCCGCGCGACTGGATGCCGGACGCGTACCGTAAGACGCTGATCCGCCAGATCGCCCAGCACGCCCACTCCGAGATCATCGGAATGCAGCCCGAAGGCAACTGGATCACGCGGGCGCCGTCGTTGAAGCGCAAGGCGATCCTGCTCGCCAAGGTGCAGGACGAGGCCGGGCACGGGCTGTACCTGTACTCGGCCGCCGAGACGCTGGGTGCCGACCGGGGCGAGCTGACCGAGCGGCTGATCAACGGGCGGCAGAAGTACTCGTCGATCTTCAACTACCCCACGCTGACGTTCGCCGACGTCGGCGTGATCGGGTGGCTGGTGGACGGCGCGGCGATCTGCAACCAGGTGCCGCTGTGCCGCAGCTCGTACGGGCCGTACGCGCGGGCGATGATCCGCATCTGCAAGGAGGAGTCGTTCCACCAGCGGCAGGGGTTCGAGATCCTGTACACGCTGTCGCGCGGCACACCGGCCCAGAAGGAGATGGCGCAGGACGCGGTGAACCGCTGGTGGTACCCGTCACTGGCGATGTTCGGGCCGCCCGACGACCGGTCGACGCACTCGGCGCAGTCGATGGCCTGGAAGATCAAGCGGTTCTCCAACGACGAGTTGCGCCAGCGGTTCGTCGACATGTGCGTGCCGCAGGCGGAGGTCCTGGGCCTGCGCATCCCCGACCCGCATTTGCGCTGGAACGAGGAGCGCCAGGCGTACGACTTCACCGAGCCGGACTACGACGAGCTGTTCCGGGTGATCTCCGGCGACGGGCCGTGCAACCGGCAGCGGATGGCGCACCGCCGCCGGGCACACGAAGAGGGCGCCTGGGTGCGCGAGGCGGCGGCGGCCTACGCCGCCAAGCGCGCTCGGGACGGCCAATCGTCGCGCAACAGCGAGCGGGAGGTGGCGGCGTGAGCCGCGAGTGGCCGCTGTGGGAGGTCTTCGTCCGGCCGCGCCGCGGCCTGTCGCACGTGCACGTGGGTAGCGTGCACGCCCCGGACGCGGCGGTCGCGCTGCGCAACGCCCGTGACGTCTACACCCGCCGGCAGGAGGGCGTCTCGATCTGGGTGGTGCCCGCCGCGCAGATCACGGCGTCGAGCCCCGACGAGAAGGACGCCTTCTTCGACCCCGCCGCCGACAAGGTCTACCGCCACCCGACGTTCTACCGCGTGCCAGAGGGTGTGCCGCACCTATGAGCAGCCCGGTCACGTCGCTGGACGAACTGCTCGCCATCGGTGACGACGCGCTGATCGCGGCGCAGCGGCTCGCGCAGTGGTGTTCGCGCGCGCCGGAGATGGAGGAGGACGTCGCGCTCGCCAACATCGCGCTGGACCAGCTCGGGGTCGCGCGGCTGGTGCTCTCGTACGCCGCGGAGGTCGAGGGGGCCGGTGGGGACGAGGACACGTTGGCCTACCTGCGCGACGACCGGCAGTTCCGCAACTGCCTGCTGGCCGAGCTGCCCGAGCCGGACTTCGCGTTCGCCATCGCGAAGCTGCTGTTCCTCTCGGCGTACCAGCGGCTGCGCTACGCGGCGTTGGCGTCCTCGGCCGACGAGCGGCTCGCCGCGATCGCCGCGAAGGCGGTGAAGGAGTCCGCCTACCACCTCGACCACGCCACACTGTGGACACTGCGGCTCGGCGACGGCACGGAGGAGTCGCACCGGCGGATGCAGCACGCGGTCGACGAGCTCTGGCCGTACACGCATGAGCTCTTCGAGGGGAACGACCTGCGGCCGGCCTGGCTGTCCCAGGTGGAGCCGGTGCTGGCCGAGGCGACGCTGGCGCGGCCGACCGACGGGTGGGCGCCCACCGGAGGGCGGGCCGGCCTGCACACCGAGCACCTGTCCTACCTGCTCGCGGAGATGCAGGTGGTGCACCGTGCGCACCCGGGAGCGAAGTGGTGAGCGGCGCGGTGTCCGGAGCGCCGGGGCCGGTGGGTGCCGCGGCCAGACCGGCGTGGGAGGCGGCCGCGGCGGTCGTGGATCCGGAGATCCGGGTGGTCACCATCGAGGAACTCGGCATCCTGCGGGATGTGACCGTCGACCCGGAGACCCGCCGGGTCACGGTGACGATCACCCCGACGTACTCGGGCTGCCCGGCGCTCGACGTGATCCGGGCCGAGATCGCGCGGGCGGTGCGCGGCGCGGGCTACGACGACGTCCAGGTCGCCACGAGCCTGGCCCCGGCCTGGTCCACCGACATGATCAGCCCGGCGGGTCGCGCGAAGCTGGCGGCCGCCGGGATCGCCCCGCCTGGCCTGGTGGGCGGTCCGGGCAGCGGCCCGGTCGGCCTCACCCTGCGGGTGCGCTGCCCGCGGTGCGGGTCGCCGGAGACCGAGCAGGTGTCGCGCTTCGGCTCGACCGCCTGCAAGGCCCTGTGGCGGTGCCGCTCGTGCACCGAGCCATTCGAGCACCTCAAGGCGCACTGAAGGGCCGATGTGAGCAGCGTGACCATCAGGCGGCCGCAGCGACGGCGGCCCGTCTTCCACCCACTGCGCGTCGAGGCCGTGGACCGGCTCACCGACGACGCGATCGCGATCACCTTCGCCGTGCCCGACGAGCTGCGCGAGGTCTACGCGTTCCAGGCCGGCCAGCACGTGACCGTGCGCCGGATCGATCCGGCGACCGGCGAGGACGCGCGGCGTTCGTACTCGCTGTGCTCCACGCCCTTCGACCTCGCCGAGCGCGGCTGCCTGCGGATCGGTGTCAAGGAGATCCCGGGCGGGGTCTTCTCCACCTACGCCGCCCAGGAGCTGCGGCCCGGCGACACGGTGGAGGTGATGCCGCCGCTGGGCAACTTCACCACGGCCTTCGATGCCGACCGCACCCGCCACTACGGTGCGGTCGCCGCCGGTTCGGGCATCACCCCGGTGCTGTCGCTGATCGCGACGGCGCTGCGCACCGAGCCGTACAGCCGCTTCACCCTGGTGTACGGCAACCGCTACGCGCGCTCGGTGATGTTCGCCGAGGAGCTGGCGGACCTCAAGGACCG
Organism: Micromonosporaceae bacterium; assembly: GCA_047459115.1. Taxonomy (GTDB): domain Bacteria; phylum Actinomycetota; class Actinomycetes; order Mycobacteriales; family Micromonosporaceae; genus VSCG01. The sequence continues at coordinate 23,579 of VSCG01000011.1, read as the reverse complement.
GTATCGGGAGCGGCTGCAGGTCGTCCACGTGCTCTCCCGCGAGTCGCAGGAGTCCGAGCTGCTCTCCGGCCGTCTCGACGCGGACCGGCTGCGCCGGCTCTTCGACTCGCTCGTGCCCGCCGACCGGATCGACGAATGGTTCCTGTGTGGACCGTTCGGGATGGTCGAGGACGCGCGGGGAGTCCTCGCCGACCGAGGCGTGCCCGACACGTCCGTCCACACCGAACTCTTCCACGTGGCGACCGGGCCGGAGCCCGACCCGCCGCGGTCCGCGCCGAGCGATCCGGCGCGGACCGCGCGGGTCACCGTCGTCCTGGACGGCCGGTCCTCCACGTTCGAGATGGGCCACGACGAGCGGGTCCTCGACGCCGCGCTCAAGGTGCGCGGTGAGCTGCCGTACGCCTGCAAGGGCGCGGTCTGCTCGACCTGCCGGGCCCGGGTCGTCTCGGGCGAGGTGCGCATGGCCCGCAACTGGGCGCTGGAGCCCGACGAGGTGGCGGCGGGATACGTGCTCACCTGCCAGTCCAGTCCGGTCACCGACGAGGTGGTCGTCGACTACGACGGTTGAGCCGGGCCCAACCACCTGCCTGTCGGGGCACGCGCCAGGTCCGTGCCTCAGGGCTTGGTGATCTCGTCCAACTCCGCGAGGTCCTCCGCCGACGGCTGCCATCCGGCGGCCGCGACGTTCGCCCGCACCTGCTCGGGGCGGGTCGCCCCGGCGATGACGCTCGCCACCGCCGGCTGCGCCGCCAGCCAGCCGATCGCCACGTCGAGCATGGTCAGGTCACGCTCTGCGGCGAACTTCTCCAGGGCCTCGATCGTGTCCCACCGGGCGGTGGCGAGCCGCGCCGCCGCGGGGCCGGAGGCCAGCCGGGTGCCTTCGGGGGCCGGCTCACCCCGGCGGTACTTGCCGGTGAGCAGCCCGCTGGCGAGCGGAAAGTACGGCAGCACGCCGAGCCCGAAGCGCCGACAGGCCGGGATGAGGTCCTTCTCGATGTCGCGCTTGAGCAGGCTGTACTCGTTCTGCGCGCTGATGAACGGGGTCAGGTGGCTGGTCCGGGCGATCCACGCGGCGTCGGCGGCCTGCCAGCCGGCGAAGTTGGAGTGGCCGATGTAGCGCACCTTGCCGGAGTGCACCAGGTCGTCGAGCACGGCCAGGGTCTCCTCGAGCGGCGTGGCCGGGTCGGGCCAGTGGACCTGGTAGAGGTCGATCCAGTCGGTCTGCAGCCGGCGCAGGGACGCCTCGACCGCGCGCACGATGTAGCGGCGACCGCCGCGCGCCCCGAAGTCGGCGCCGTTGGCGCCGCCCAGGTCGGAGCCGAACTTCGTCGCGATGATCACGTCGTCGCGCCTGCCCCGGGCGCGCAGCGCCGCGCCGAGGATCTCCTCCGACCGGCCGACGCCGTAGGAGTCGGCGGTGTCGAACAGGGTGATCCCCGCCTCCAGCGCGGCGTCGATGACCGCGTTGGAACGGTCCGTGTCGATCCGGCCGCCGAAGTTGTTGCAGCCGAGCCCCACCACCGAGACCGCGAGCCCCGATGCGCCGAGCCGGCGGTAGCTCATCTCACTCATGGGCCGAGCCTACGTTTCTCCGGTTTCGCCGCTTGCGTAGGCTTCGGTACGTGGTGGTGGACGAGATTCTCCAGCGGGCGGCCGACGGCGGACGGATCAGCGACGAGGAGGCGCTGCTGCTCTACACCGAGGCGCCGTTCCACGCCCTCGGCGAAGCCGCGGACGCGGTGCGCCGGCGCCGCTATCCGGACAATGTCGTCACCTACCTGATCGACCGGAACATCAACTACACCAACGTCTGCGTGACGGCGTGCCGGTTCTGCGCGTTCTACCGCGCGCCGAAGCACGCCGAGGGCTGGTCCCACCCGCTCGAGGAGATCCTGCGTCGCTGCGGCGAGGCCGTGGACCTGGGCGCCACGCAGGTGATGCTGCAGGGCGGACACCACCCGGAGTACGGCGTCGAGTACTACGAAGAGATGTTCTCGGCGGTGAAGAAGGAGTATCCGGATCTGGTGATCCACTCCCTCGGGCCGAGCGAGATCCTGCACATGTCCCGGGTGTCGGGCGTGTCGGTCGAGGAGGCGTTGACCCGCATCCGCGCCGCGGGGCTGGACTCGATCGCCGGGGCCGGCGCGGAGCTGCTGCCCGAGCGGCCACGCCGTGCGCTGGCCCCGCTGAAGGAGTCCGGCGAGGAGTGGCTGGCGGTCATGGAGGTCGCGCACCGGCTCGGCATCGAGTCCACCGCCACGATGATGATGGGTACCGGCGAGACCAACGCCGAACGGATCGAGCACCTGCGGATGATCCGCGACCTGCAGGACCGCACCGGCGGGTTCCGGGCGTTCATTCCGTGGACGTACCAGCCGGAGAACAACCACCTGCGGGGGCGTACGCAGGCCACCACCGTGGAGTACCTGCGGCTCATCGCGGTCGCCCGGCTGTTCTTCGACAACGTCGCGCACCTGCAGGCGTCGTGGCTGACCGCGGGCAAGGACGTCGGCCAACTGTCGCTGCACATGGGGGTCGACGACCTCGGTTCGATCATGTTGGAGGAGAACGTCATCTCCTCCGCCGGGGCGCGGCACCGCTCGAACCTGCGGGACCTGGTGCGTCTGATCCGCACCGCCGACCGGATCCCGGCCCAGCGGGACACGCTGTACCGGCGGCTCAAGGTGCACTGGACCCCGGCCGACGACCCGGCCGACGAGCGGGTGCGCTCGCACTACTCGTCGATCGCGCTGCCTGTCGTGCAGGCGAACTGACCGGCGTGGTCGGTCCTCGTCGGCGCTCGGGACGATCGGACGGACGTACCTGACGGTCTCAGCCGTACGTGCAGATCTTGGGCCTCCGGTCCTTTTCAGATGACTCTCAATGCGGGCATTCTGCCTGGTGCTGATCGTCCCTGTGCCGTGCCATCGATTCTCCGAAGTGGAGGGTAGCGGGTGAAGGTGGCCTCCGCTAATCTCCGCTCGTTATCGATCCCTCTACCCCTCGGGGAGTTTCATGAACCTGCTCTCGCGTCGTGTCGTGCGCCGCGCCGGCACCGGTGCGGTCGCCCTGTTCGCGGCCGCCGCAGTGGCCGGGATCGGCAGCCCGGCCTACGCCAAAGACGCCGTTGACCTGGCGGTGGAGGTGGCGGGCACCACGATCGCCGCCAACGCCAGCGGCAAGTTCGGCGTCGTCAAACTGACGAACAACGGAGAGGGTGTCGTAGCCGCCGTCGATGTCGAGTTCGACATCAGCGACCTGGACACAAGCAAGGTCGCTCTCGCGCTGCCGCCCGAGTGCGACCGGGATGGCGACAAGATCGTCTGTGGTCTCCTGGAGGACTTTGTCCCGCCTCCTGGCGGCACGACCGAGGTCGACTTCCCCATGGAGCGCAAGCCGGGCGCCAGCGGGGACGCGGGCACGCTGACGATCACGGCGACGCACGCCGGCACCGACCCGGACATGAGCAACAACACTAGGAAGGTGAACGTCTCCGTCGGCGCCAGCGGCGTGGACCTGCGGGTTATCGCATTCGACGTGTACGCGCTGGACGCGGACGGGAACGTCACCGACAAGCCGGTCCCGCCCGGCGACACGTCGGTGGTCTGGGTCTACGTCGAGAACCAGGGCGACCAGCCGGCGGCCGGCGTGAAGCTCGCGGTCAAGCTGCCCGAGCACGTCACGTTCGCCGTGGCGGAACACGAGTGCACGCACGAGGTCGGCGACACCGAGACGACCTGCGAGTACAACATCCCACTCGTGCCGGTCGACGACGACGAATCCGACGCGGACGAGGTCTACTCGTACGGCTGGTTCTACTGGCCGGTGACGGTCGCGGACGACGCGCCGACGCCGTCGACCCTGGACGGCGGTACGGCTGCGGTCGAGGCGGCGGCGCCGATCCTGATGGCTCAGTCGGCGGCCAAGGTCCCCGCGAACTTCACCGCCGAGGCGCCGAGCCCCACGTTCAAGGACGTCGACCCGAGCGACAACATCGACGACTTCGTGGTGTTCGTCGGCAAGGAGGGCGCCGGCGGCAGCCTCCCGATCACCGGTGTGCAGGCCGGTCTGATCGGTGCCGCGGGTGCCGCCGTGGTGGTGGCCGGTGTGGTGCTGCTTCTGCTGGCCCGCCGCCGTCGGGTGGTGACCGTGGTGCCCGGCGACGGTTCGTCGGAGTAGTTGTCTCTTCAGCAGGTGTTCATGGCCGCGGCCCGGGCGTCCCGCCCGGGCCGCGGCTGCTTCTCATGGCAGAGTGGTACGCCGTGACCCGCGCTCAGTTGGACAAACAGCCGCACGAGATCGCCGCGATGTTCGACGGCGTCGCCCGCCGCTACGACCTGACCAACACCGTGCTGTCCCTCGGGCAGGACCGGTCGTGGCGCCGTGCGACCCGCCGTGCGCTGCGGCTCGAGCCCGGGCAGCGGGTGCTCGACCTGGGCGCCGGCACCGGCGTCTCCACGGCCGAGCTCGCACGCTCGGGCGCGTACGCGGTCGGCGCCGACCTGTCGCTCGGCATGCTGCGGGAGGGCCGGCGCGTGCGGCCGGGGACCCCGCTGGTCGCGGGCGACGCGCTCGCGCTGCCGTTCCCGGACGCCACCTTCGACGCGGTGACGATCTCCTTCGCCCTGCGCAACGTGGTCGATCCGGCCGCCGCGCTGCGCGAGATGGCCCGGGTGACCAAGCCCGGGGGACGGATGGTGGTCTGCGAGTTCAGCCATCCGACCTGGGCGCCGTTCCGGGCCGCGTACCTGTCCTATCTGCTGCGGGTGCTGCCCGCGGTCGCGAACCGGGTCGCCAGCAACCCCGAGGCGTACGGTTACCTCGCCGAATCCATCCGCGCCTGGCCGGACCAGGCGGGGCTGGCCGCGGCCATCTCCGCGGCCGGCTGGCGTGACGTCGCCTGGCGCAACCTCACCGGTGGCATCGTCGCGCTGCACCGCGCGACCCGCGCCGACTGACGGGGCATCCCAATGGGGCACCCCGACGGGTTACCGCAAGGGTCGCTGCTGTCGCCGGGCGGGCTGGACGATCCTGCGGTTCCCCTGGCAGGATCTCACAGAACGCTCGAATGACGTGATCAAGACTATCCAGGCAAATCTGGATAAGTTACTTTGGTCAAAAATCATCTAAAAAAGGGGCCAAGTTAGGGTCGCCTAACAGGCGGATGCCCCCTTGTGGGGCCTAGACTTCACGTCGACCGAGCTTGTGAAGACTTTCACGAGCACGGCGAGGACGGAGCGCGGGGAAGGGCTGGAGGTGGACGTGGCACAGGCGCAGGACGCCGACGTCATCGTCGTCGGCGCCGGACCGGGTGGCTCGGCTGCCGCGTACCACCTGGCGCAGTACGGCGTGCGCGTGCTCGTGCTGGAGAAGAGCGAGTTCCCGCGGGAGAAGGTCTGCGGGGACGGGCTCACGCCGCGCGCGGTCAAGCAACTCGTCAAGATGCGCATCGACACGACCGGCGAGGGCTGGCTGAAGAACAAGGGCCTGCGGGTCATCGGCGGTGGCGTGCGCCTGGAGATGGACTGGCCGGACCTGGCGAGCTTCCCCGACTACGGGCTCACCCGCACCCGCATGGACTTCGACGAAATCCTCGCCAGGCAGGCCGCCGCGGTCGGCGCCGACCTGCGCACCAGCCACACGGTCACCGGACCGGTGCTCGACGAGGCGACCGGCCGGGTGGTCGGCGTGACCGCCAACGCGCCGGACGGGCGCCCCGAGACGTTCCGCGCCCCCATCGTGATCTCCGCCGACGGCGTCTCCGGTCGCTTCCCGCTCGCGCTCGGCCTCGCCAAGCGCGACGACCGCCCGATCGGCGTGGCGGTCCGGCAGTACTACCGCAGCCCGCGCCACGACGACGAGTACCTGGAGTCGTGGCTGGAGCTGCGGGGCCGGGACACCGGCGACAGGCTGCTGCCCGGATACGGCTGGATCTTCGGCCTGGGCGACGGGCGGGTGAACGTCGGACTCGGCGTGCTCAACTCCTCGGTCGCCTTCGGCAAGACCAACTACCGCCAGATGCTGCTCGACTGGCTGGCCGCCACACCCGACGACTGGGGCATGAACGACCCGGCGAACGCGGACGGGTCGATCATGGGCGCCGCGCTGCCCATGGGCTTCAACCGGGTGCCGCACTACACCCGGGGCGTCCTGCTCGTCGGCGACTCGGGCGGCATGGTGAACCCGTTCAACGGCGAGGGCATCGCGTACGCCATGGAGTCCGGCGAACTGGCCGCGGAGGTCGCCGTCGACGCGCTGCACCGCCCGACCGCGGCCAGCCGGGAGCGGGCCCTGCAGCGGTACCCGACCGAGTTGAAGGCCCGGTACGGCGGCTACTACCGCCTCGGCGGGATCTTCGTGAAGTTGATCGGCAGGCCGGAGCTGATGAAGCTTGCGACCCGGCACGGCATGCCGCACCCGACGTTGATGCGATTCGTCTTCAAGTTGCTGGCCAATCTCACCGACCCGAGAGGTGGCGACGCGATGGACCGGATCATCAATGCGATGGTCAGGCTGGCCCCGGCGGTCTGACGAGATGAGCGGACCAATAGTGTGAATGGGTTGAAGAGGGAAGGATGACGATGCCGCTCTCGCCGTACGTGCCTATCGTGGGCCTCTTCGCCATCGCGACGGCGTTCGCGCTCTTCTCGCTCGTGGCCGCGCGGCTGCTCGGGCCGCGCCGGTACAACCGCGCCAAGCTCGAGGCGTACGAGTGCGGGATCGAGCCCAGCCCGCAGCCGGTCGGGGGTGGCCGCTTCCCGGTCAAGTTCTACTTGACCGCGATGCTGTTCATCATCTTCGACATCGAGATCATCTTCCTGTACCCCTGGGCTGTTTCGTTCGATCGGATGGCGCTGTTCGCCGTGGTCGAGATGGTCCTGTTCATCGGCAGCGTCCTGGTCGCGTACGCCTATATCTGGCGGCGCGGTGGCCTGAACTGGGAGTAGTGACATGGGCATAGAAGAGAAGGTCCCCACCGGCGTCCTACTCACCACCGTCGAGAAGCTGGTGAACTGGACGCGCAAGACGAGCGTGTGGCCGGCCACGTTCGGGCTCGCCTGCTGCGCGATCGAGATGATGGCGGCCGGTGGTCCCCGCTTCGACCTGGGCCGGTGGGGCATGGAGGTGTTCCGCGCCTCGCCCCGCCAGGCGGACCTGATGATCGTGGCTGGCCGGGTGAGCCAGAAGATGGCGCCGGTGCTGCGGCAGATCTACGACCAGATGGCCGACCCGAAGTGGGTGCTCTCCATGGGCGTGTGCGCGAGCAGCGGCGGGATGTTCAACAACTACGCGATCGTGCAGGGCGTCGACCACATCGTGCCGGTCGACATGTACCTGCCCGGCTGCCCGCCGCGCCCGGAGATGCTCATCGACGCGATCCTCAAGCTGCGGGAGAAGATCGGCGCGGAGCCGCTCGGCGACCGGCGCCGCAAGATGATCGAGGCGCGCGAGGCGCGCGAGGGCAAGCCCGTCGTGCCGCCGGGCGCGACACCCGCCAGCTACCTGGTGGACCGGAGCAGGCGAGCCGAGTGGGCGAAGGCCTACGCGGAAGGCCGGGAGGAGCAGTTGCGCATCGAGAACTGGATGCGCGAGCGGGCCGAGCGGGTCACCGGGCCCGCGCCTCAGCGCGAGGTGGCGAAATGAGCGACGGCAACAACGCGGTACCCATCCCGACCCCGCCGGAGGGGGCCACGTCCGGGGCGCCGGCGGAGCTGCCGCCGAGCAGCCCGGCCGGACGCGGCATGTTCGGCGTGACCGGCACCGGCGACACCTCCGGCTTCGGCGGGCTGGTGCGCCGCCGCCCGGCCATGGTCGACACACCGCGGCCGTACGGCGGGTGGTTCGACGAGGTCGTGGACGCGCTCGAGGAGGCGTACCCGCACTTCAACGACGCCATCGAGCGGGTCGTGGTGGACCGGGGCGAGCTGACGCTGCACATCCGGCCCGAGCGCATCGCCGAGGTGTGCCAGGTGCTGCGCGACGACCCGGCGCTGCGCTTCGAGCTGTGCTCCTCGGTGTCCGGGGTGGACTACCTCGGCGCGCCGGACGGGCGGCGGCTGCACGCCGTCTACCACCTCACCTCGATGACGTACCGGCGGCGGATCCGGCTGGAGGCCGCGGTCACCGCCGAGCACCCGCACCTGCCGAGCGTCACCAGCGTCTACCCGACCGCCGACTGGCAGGAGCGGGAGGCGTACGACATGTTCGGGATCATCTTCGATGGCCACCCGAACCTGACCCGCATCCTCATGCCCGACGACTGGGAGGGCTACCCGCAGCGCAAGGACTACCCGCTCGGGGGCGTACCGGTCGAGTACAAGGGCGCCGAGATCCCACCGCCCGACCAGCGGAGGTCGTACCAGTGACCAGCTACGCGCAGACCAGGCAGACCACCGAGGGCAAGGTCTTCACCGTCACCGGTGGAGACTGGGACGACGTCGTCAGCGGCCACGACCCGACGAGCGACGAGCGGATTGTGGTCAACCTCGGGCCGCAGCACCCGTCCACCCATGGCGTGCTCCGGCTGATCCTGGAGCTCGAGGGTGAGACGGTCACCGAGGCGCGGGCCGTCGTCGGCTACCTGCACACCGGGATCGAGAAGAACCTCGAGTACCGCAACTGGACGCAGGGCACCACGTTCGTCACCCGCATGGACTACCTCTCGCCGATGTTCAACGAGACGGCGTACTGCCTTGCGGTGGAGAAGCTGCTCGGGATCACCGACGAGGTGCCGGAGCGGGCGACGGTCATCCGGGTGCTGATGATGGAGCTCAACCGGATCGCCTCGCACCTGGTCTGGCTCGCCACGACCGGCATGGAGCTCGGCGCGCTCTCGATGATGCTGTACGGGTTCCGCGAGCGCGAGCGGATCCTGGACATCTTCGAGATGGCTTCGGGCCTGCGGATGAACCACGCCTACATCCGGCCCGGCGGGCTCGCCCAGGATCTGCCGGACGAGGCGATCCCGAAGATCCGCGAGTTCCTCGAGATCATGCCGAAGCGCCTCAAGGAGTACGAGGACCTGCTCTCCGGGCAGCCGATCTGGCACAAGCGCACCAAGGACGTCGCGGTGCTCGATGTCACCGGGTGCCTGGCGCTCGGCGTGACCGGCCCGGTGCTGCGCAGCGCGGGCCTGCCGTGGGACCTGCGCAAGACCATGCCGTACTGCGGCTACGAGACGTACGAGTTCGACGTGCCGACCCGCGAGGCCGGGGACGTGTGGGCGCGCTACGAGGTGCGGCTCGACGAGATGCGCGAGTCGCTGAAGATCATCGAGCAGTGCCTGGACCGGCTCAAGCCCGGCCCGGTCATGATCGGCGACCGGAAGATCGCCTGGCCGGCCCAGCTCGCGGTCGGCGCGGACGGCATGGGCAACTCGCTCGAGCACATCGCGAAGATCATGGGTCAGTCCATGGAGGCGCTGATCCACCACTTCAAGCTCGTCACCGAGGGCTTCCGGGTGCCGCCCGGACAGGTCTACGTGGCCGTGGAGTCCCCGCGCGGCGAGCTGGGGGTGCACGCGGTGTCGGAGGGCGGCACGCGGCCGTACCGGGTGCACTACCGGGAGCCGAGCTTCATCAACCTGCAGGCGATTCCGGCGATCTGCGAGGGCGGCCTGATCGCCGACGTGATCGCCGGCGGCGCCTCGCTGGATCCGGTTATGGGTGGGTGTGATCGTTAAGTGCGAGCAGGAGTGAGCGCAGCGAGCCCCGCAGTTGTGAGCGGAGAGGTCTGATGGCTTTCAGCGAAGAGACGCGCGAACGGGCGCGGGAGATCATCGCCCGGTACCCGGCCGGCCGGTCGCGTTCGGCTCTGCTCCCGCTGCTGCACCTGGTGCAGTCCGAGGAAGGGTACGTCTCCCCGGAGGGCATCGAGTTCTGCGCTGAGCTGCTGGGCCTGACCAAGGCCCAGGTGAACGCCGTGGCGACGTTCTACACGATGTACAAGCGCAAGCCCACCGGTGAGTGGCTGGTCAGCGTCTGCACCAACACGATGTGCGCGGTGCAGGGCGGCAACGAGACCTACCAGGCGCTGTCGGAGTACCTCGGGGTCGGGCACGAGGAGACCACGCCGGACGGGAAGTTCACGCTGGAGCACGCCGAGTGCCTCGCCGCGTGCGACTACGCGCCGGTGATGACCGTCAACTACGACTTCTTCGACAAGGTGCAGGCAGGCGACGCGCTGGAGATCGTCAAGAAGCTGCAGGAGGGCGAGCGGCCGCAGCCCACCCGCGGCGCGCGGCTGTGCACCTTCAAGGAGATCTCGTTGCAGCTGGCCGGGTTCGCCGACGAGCGCGAGGGCGCGGTCGCCGAGGGCCCGGCGGGCGAGCCGACGCTGGCGGGCGCACGCCTCGCCGAGCGGTACGGCATCAGCGTGCCGGGCTTCGACCCGCAGACCCCGATCAGCAAGCCGGCGCCGGGCGGCCCGGGCAACGTGACCCCGGAGACCGCCCCGAAGCCGGCCGCGGACCGCAAGCCAGCCGGCGACGACGTGAAGGGAGCGTGACCAGGTGGCACAGCCAGTGGCGACCCAGCCCTCGCCGGAAGCGCTCGCCAAGCTGACGCCGGTGCTGACCAAGCGGTGGCTGTCCCCGGACGCGTGGCGGCTCGACGTGTACGAGCGCCTCGACGGCTACCAGGCGCTGCGCAAGGCGCTCGCCGCCCACCCCGACGAGCTGATCCAGCTCGTCAAGGACTCCGGGCTGCGCGGGCGTGGCGGCGCGGGCTTCCCGACCGGCATGAAGTGGGGCTTCATCCCGCAGAACGACGGGAAGCCGCACTACCTGGTGGTCAACGCCGACGAGGGCGAGCCGGGCACCTGCAAGGACCTGCCGCTGATGATGACCGACCCGCACTCGCTGATCGAGGGCGTGGTCATCTCGGCGTACGCGATCCGGGCCAACCACGCGTTCATCTACATCCGGGGCGAGGCGGTGCACGCGGCCCGACGGCTGCGCCACGCGGTGCAGGAGGCCTACCAGGCCGGGTACCTGGGCAGGGACATCCTCGGCTCCGGCTTCGACCTGGACGTCGTCGTGCACAGCGGAGCGGGCGCGTACATCTGCGGTGAGGAGACCGCGCTGCTCGACTCGCTGGAGGGCTTCCGGGGTCAGCCCCGGCTGCGGCCCCCGTTCCCGGCCACGCACGGCCTGTACGCCAGCCCGACGGTCGTCAACAACGTCGAGACGATCGCGAGCGTGCCGTACATCGTGCTGGGCGGCGCGGAGTGGTTCCGCTCCATGGGCACGGAGAAGTCGCCCGGCCCGAAGATCTACTCGATCTCGGGACGGGTGAACAACCCGGGCCAGTACGAGTGCGCGCTCGGCATCACGCTGCGCCAGCTCATCGAGTTGGCCGGCGGCATGCAACCGGGTCACGAGCTGCGGTTCTGGACGCCCGGCGGCTCGTCCACGCCGCTGCTCACCGCCGAGCACCTCGACGTGCCGATGGACTACGAGAACATGGCGGGCGCGGGCACCATGCTCGGCACCACCGCGGTGCAGATCTTCTCCCAGCACGACTGCCCGGTCTACGCGACGTACCGGTGGATCGAGTTCTACTACCACGAGTCCTGTGGCAAGTGCACGCCGTGCCGCGAAGGCAACTTCTGGATGCGCCAGATCCTGCGCCGCATCCTCGCCGGCAAGGGCACCCACGAGGACCTCGACACCCTGCTCGACGCGTGCGACAACATCCTCGGCCGGGCGTTCTGCGCGCTGGGCGACGGCGCGACCAGCCCGGTGACGTCGTCGATCCAGTACTTCAAGCAGGACTACCTGGACTACATCGAGGGCCGCAGGCCCCCGCTGCTGGAACCGGCAGACGTGGAATGAGCCCGAGGAGTGAGCGTGCGACCCCCGCAGTCGCGAAGGAAAGGCTGTCCTGATGTCTCAGGCCGTTGAACGACACACGGACACGGTGACCATCACCATCGACGGCATCACCGTGACCGTCCCCAAGGGTGCGCTGGTGATCCGGGTCGCCGAGCAGCTCGGCATCGAGATCCCCCGGTTCTGCGACCACCCGCTGCTGGACCCGGCGGGCGCGTGCCGGCAGTGCCTGGTCGAGGTGGAGGGGCAGCGCAAGCCGGTCGCCTCGTGCACGACGACGGTCGCGGACGGCATGGTGATCAAGACGCAGCGCACGTCGCCGGTGGCGAAGAAGGCGCAGGAGGGGCAGATGGAGTTCCTCCTGATCAACCACCCGCTCGACTGCCCGATGTGCGACAAGGGCGGGGAGTGCCCGCTGCAGAACCAGGCCATGTCCACGGGCCGCACGGACACCCGGTTCTACGACCACAAGCGCGAGTACCCGAAGCCGATCGCGATCTCGTCCCAGGTGCTGCTGGACCGCGAGCGGTGCGTGCTGTGCCAGCGGTGCACCCGGTTCAGCGACCAGATCGCGGGGGACCCGTTCATCGACCTCATGGAGCGCTCCGCCGCCGAGCAGGTCGGCATCTTCGGCGAGCCGTTCCAGTCGTACTTCTCCGGCAACACCGTGCAGATCTGCCCGGTCGGCGCGCTCACCGGCACGCAGTACCGGTTCCGCGCCCGGCCCTTCGACCTGGTCTCCACGCCGAGCATGTGCGAGCACTGCGCGGCCGGGTGCGCCCAGCGCACCGACTGGCGGCGCAACCGGGTGCTGCGCCGGCTGGCCGGCGACGACCCGGCGGTCAACGAGGAGTGGAACTGCGACAAGGGGCGCTGGGCCTTCCAGTACGCCACCGCCACCGACCGGTTGACCCACCCGCTGGTGCGCGACGAGCACACCGGCGAGCTGCGTCAGGCGTCGTGGTCCGAGGCGCTGGCGATGGCGGCCGAGGGCCTGCGCCGCGCCCGCGAAGGCGCCGGCGCCGCGGTGCTGACCGGCGGCCGGCTGACCGTGGAGGACGCGTACGCGTACGCGAAGTTCGCCCGGGTGGTGCTCGGCACCAACGACATCGACTTCCGGGCCCGCCCGCTGTCGGCCGAGGAGACGGAGTTCCTGGCGTCGTCGGTGGTCGGTACGACGGTCACCTACGCCGACGTCGAGCAGGCGCCGGTGGTCGTCCTCGTCGGTCTGGAGCCCGAGGAGGAGTGCCCGATCCTCTTCCTGCGGCTGCGCAAGGCGTCGCGCACCGGCCGACAGGCCGTCTACGCGGTGGCGCCGTTCGCAAGCCCTGGCGTGGAGAAGATCTCGGCCTCGCTGATCCAGGCCGTGCCCGGCGAGGAGGCGAGCATCCTCGCCGAGCACACCGGGCTGCGCGACGCGCTGCGCCACGAGGGCGCGGTGCTGATCGTCGGCGAGCGGCTCGCCACCGTCCAGGGTGGACTCTCCGCGGCGGCGAAGCTGGCCGCGGAGACCGGTGCGAAGCTGGCCTGGGTGCCGCGGCGCGCCGGTGACCGCGGTGCGGTCGAGGCCGGCTGCCTGCCGAACCTGCTGCCGGGCGGGCGCCCCGTCGCCGACCCGGCCGCCCGGGCCGAGATCGGCACGCTGTGGGACCTGGAGCCGGGCGCCATCTCCGGCACGCCCGGCCGGGACACCGACCAGATCCTCGCCGCGGCCGCCCGGGGTGAGCTCGGTGCGCTGGTCGTCGCCGGCGTCGACCCGGCGGACCTCGCCGACCCGCGCCTGGCCGAGCAGGCCCTGGACACCGTGCCGTTCCTGGTGTCGCTGGAGATCCGCCGCTCCGCGGTGACGCGCCGCGCGGACGTGGTCTTCCCGGTCGCGCCGATGGTGGAGAAGGCCGGCACGTACGTCGACTGGGAGGGGCGCCTGCGCCCGTTCGACGCGGTGCTGCACAGCTCCGCGATGGCCGACGCCCGGGTGCTGGACACCCTCGCCGCGGAGCTCGGCGTCACGCTCGGGGTGGCCGACGTGCCGACGGTCCGCCGTGAGCTGGCCGCGCTGCCGCCCACCGGCGCGTCGCGCCCGGCCGCGCCGACCGTCGCGCCCGGCCCGGTCGCCGAGCCCGGCGCGGGCGAGGCCCTGCTCGCCACCTGGCATCACCTGCTCGACCTGGGCAGCCTGCAGGAGGGGAACGAGCACCTCGCCGGCACCCGGCGTACGCCCGTCGTGCGGGTGAGCAAGGCCACCGCCACCGAACTCGGGGTGGCGGACGGCGCCCCGGTCACCGTGGGCACGGCGCGCGGCGCGCTCACCCTGCCGGTCCGGATCACGGACATGCCCGACCGTGTCGTCTGGCTGCCGACCAACTCGCCCGGCGCTACGGTGCGCCGGACCCTGGGCGTGACGGCCGGCGCCGTCGTGACGATCTCCGCTGGGAGCACCTCATGAACGTGTCCACTGTGAGCCTGCTCGCGCAGGACCCGACGCTGGACCAGTTCGGCCACGACCCGTGGTGGCTGGTCCTCGTCAAGGTCCTCGCGGCGTTCGTCTTCGCCGTCCTGATGACCCTGCTCGGGGTGTGGTTCGAGCGGCGGGTCATCGGGCGGATGCAGGTGCGGCCGGGCCCCAACCGGGCGGGTCCGTTCGGTCTGCTCCAGACGCTCGCCGACGGTCTGAAGATGGCCTTCAAGGAGGACATCCTGCCGCGGTCCGCCGACCGGGTGGTGTACTTCTTCGCCCCCACGATCTCGGTGATCTGCGCGGTGACCGCGCTGTCGGTGATCCCGTTCGGCCCCGTGGTGAGCATCTTCGGGCACACCACCGCGCTGCAGATCACCGACGTGGAGGTCGGCGTCCTCGTCCTGCTGGCCTGCGCGTCGCTGGGCATCTACGGCATCGTGCTCGGCGGTTGGGCGTCCGGCTCGACGTACCCGCTGCTGGGCGGGTTGCGCTCCTCGGCGCAGATGATCTCGTACGAGGTGGCGATGGCCCTGTCCTTCGTCGCGGTCTTCATGGCCGCCGGCACGATGTCGACCTCGGGGATCGTGGCGGCGCAGAACGACGGCGCGCGGCTCAGCATCGGCGGCTTCGAGCTGCCGGCGCCGGGATGGTTCGCGGTCCTGCTGTTGCCGAGCTTCGTCATCTACGCGATCGCCGCGGTCGGCGAGACGAACCGCGCGCCGTTCGACCTGCCCGAGGCGGAGTCGGAGCTGGTCTCCGGTTTCATGACCGAGTACTCGTCGCTGAAGTTCGCGCTGTTCATGCTGGCCGAGTACGTCAACATGGTCACCGTCTCGGCGATCGCGACCACACTGTTTCTCGGGGGCTGGCGCGCGCCGTGGCCGATCTCGCTGTGGTCGGGCGCGAACGAGGGCTGGCTGCCGCTGCTGTGGTTCTTCGCCAAGGTCGTGCTGCTGATGTTCGGGTTCGTGTGGCTGCGCGGTACGCTCCCGCGGCTGCGCTACGACCAGTTCATGCGCCTGGGCTGGAAGGTGCTGCTGCCGCTCAACCTGGCCTGGATCCTGTTGCTGGCCGGCGTGCGGACCATGCAGAACCAGGACGTGTCAGGGCGCGACCGGTTCCTGATCATCGGCGGTTTCGTGGTGGTCGTCGCGCTCGTGACCATGCTGTGGCCCAGCCGGAAGGCGGAGCCGGCGCCCACCGCGGCCGAGCGGTTGGCGCAGCGCCCGCCGGGCAGCTTCCCGGTGCCCCCGCTCGACCTGCAGGTGCCGGTGAGCCCGCGGGCCAAGCGGCTGGAGGCGCAGCGGGTCGGCGACCCGGGCGGCAGCGCAGGCCCGGACGCCGACACCACCGAGAGCAAGGAGGTGTGACGTGGGCGAGATCCTCGACTCGGTCAAGGGTTTCGGCGTGACCTTCGCGCACATGTTCCGCAAGGTCGTCACGACGCCGTACCCGGACCGGCCCGAGCCGGTCGCCCCGCGCTACCACGGGCGGCACATCCTCAACCGCCACCCCGACGGGCTGGAGAAGTGCATCGGGTGCGAGCTGTGCGCCTGGGCGTGCCCCGCGGACGCGATCTACGTCGAGGGCGCGGACAACACCGAGGAGGAGCGCTACTCGCCGGGCGAGCGGTACGCGAAGGTGTACCAGATCAACTACGCTCGGTGCATCTTCTGCGGGCTGTGCATCGAGGCGTGCCCGACCCGTTCGCTGACCATGAGCAACGAGTACGAGCTGGCGCGGGACAGCCGGCAGGATCTGATCTTCACGAAGGAGCAGCTGCTCGCGCCGCTGCTGCCGGGGATGGAGAAGCCGCCGCACCCGCTGTACCTCGGCGAATCCGAGCAGGACTACTACGTCGGCGCGCTGACCAATCCGGGGACGAGCGTCGGCGCGGAACGCGCGCCGACGGCCGAGGGGCGGTACGCGCTGGTGGAGGAGACGGACCGGGTCATGTTCCCGGGCGGCGACCAGCAGGCCCGGCGGGCCACACACAGGGAGGACAACCGATGAACGCGGTCCTCGCGGCCGCCGCCGAGCAGGTCTCCACGGGCGAGCAGGTGACGTTCTTCATCCTGGGCCCGCTGGCGCTGCTCGGCGGGATCGGCATGGTCTGGGCGCGCAACGCCGTGCACAGCGCCCTGTGGCTCGCGGTCACGATGCTCAGCCTGGGCGTGCTCTACGTCCTGCAGGCGGGTCCGTTCATCGGGATGGCCCAGATCATCGTCTACACCGGCGCGATCCTGATGCTGTTCCTGTTCGTGCTCATGCTCGTCGGGCGGGACGCGTCGGACTCGCTCATCGAGACGCTGCGGGGCCAGCGGGCCGCCGCGATCGTCCTCGGGCTGGGCTTCGCCGGGCTGATCTGCACCGGGCTGGCCCGCTCCATCGGGTCGATGCAGGCGGTGGGCCTGGCGGACGCGAACGCGGGCGGCAACGTGCCGGGCATCGCCAACCTGCTGTTCACCCGGTACGTCTTCGCGTTCGAGGTGACCTCCGCGCTGCTCATCACCGCCGCGCTCGGCGCGATGCTGCTCGCGCACGTTCCGCGGGGCAAGCGGGTGTCGCAGCCGGAGATGATGCGGGCCCGGTTCGCTCCGGGCAGCTACCCGGCTCCCAAGGCGGGCCCGGGCGTCTTCGCCACCTCCGACTCGGTCGCCACCCCGGCCATGCTGCCGGACGGCACGCCCGCGTCGCGCTCCATCTCGCCGATCCTGCCCACCCGTGAGCTGACCGCGGCCGAGCAGGCTCCGAAGGGAACAGAGAAGTGAGCCCCACCTGGTACGTCGTGCTGGCCGCGGCGCTGTTCACGATCGGCGCCGTCGGCGTGCTGGTGCGCCGCAACGCGATCGTGCTGTTCATGTGCATCGAGCTGATGCTGAACGCGGCGAACCTGGCGCTGGTGACGTTCAGCCGGATCAACGGCAACCTGCACGGTCAGGTCATGGCGTTCTTCGTCATGGTGGTGGCCGCCGCAGAGGTCGTCGTCGGTCTCGCCATCATCATGTCGATCTTCCGGACTCGGCGCTCGGCGAGCGTCGACGACGCGAACCTGCTGAAGTACTGAGGCTGGCATGCGAACGACTGATCTTGTTGCGGTGACCGAGTTCGGCGCGGCGACCGGGCTGCTGTCCACCATCTGGCTGCTCATCGCGATCCCGCTCGCCAGCGCGGCCGTGCTGCTGCTGGCCGGCCGGCGTGCGGACCGCTGGGGGCACTGGCTCGGCTGCCTGAGCGTGGCCGCCGCCTTCGTGCTCGCGCTGGTCTACTTCGTCCAGTTGAGCGGCCTGCCCGCGGAGAACCGCACGGCCGAGTTGAGCCTGTGGGAGTTCATCGCGGTCGGCGGGCTGCAGGTGGACTTCGGGTTGCTCTACGACCCGCTGTCGGCGGTCTTCACCCTGCTGATCACCGGCGTCGGCTTCCTGATCCACCTGTACTCGGTCGGCTACATGGCGCACGACCCGGGCCGGCGGCGGTTCTTCGGGTACTTCAACCTGTTCGTCGCCGCGATGTTGCTGCTGGTGCTCGGCAACAACTACGTGATGCTCTACCTCGGCTGGGAGGGCGTCGGGCTGGCGTCGTACCTGCTGATCTCGTTCTGGTACACCCGGCCGCACCCGGCGACGGCGGGTAAGAAGGCGTTCATCATGAACCGGGTCGGCGACGCCGGTCTGGTGCTCGGCATCTTCCTGATGTTCGCCACGCTCGGCAGCACCTCCTACGACGAGGTGTTCAACGGCGTGGGCGGGCTGGCCGCCGGCACCGTGCTCGCCATGGGCCTGCTGCTGCTGCTCGGCGCGACCGGCAAGTCCGGCCAGTTCCCGCTGCAGGCGTGGCTGCCCGACGCGATGGAGGGCCCCACCCCGGTCTCCGCGCTGATCCACGCGGCCACCATGGTCACGGCGGGCGTCTACCTCATCGCCCGGTCCAACCCGATCTACAGCGCGAACCCGACCCTGCAGACCGTGGTGGTCACGGTCGGTGCGCTCACCCTGCTGATGGGCGCGATCATCGGGTGCGCCAAGGACGACATCAAGCGGGTGCTCGCCTGGTCGACGGTCAGCCAGATCGGCTACATGTTCCTCGGCGTCGGCCTCGGCGGCGCGGCGTACGCGCTGGCGATCATCCACCTGCTCGCGCACGGCTTCTTCAAGGCCAACATGTTCCTCGGCGCCGGCTCGGTCATGCACGCCATGAAGGACCAGACCGACATCCGGCGCTTCGGTGGCCTGAGCAGGCACATGAAGATCACCTGGATCACCTTCGCCACCGGTTGGCTGGCCATCATCGGCATCCCGCCGCTGTCCGGCTACTTCTCCAAGGAGCCGATCATCGCGGCCGCGTTCGACCGGGGCGGCTGGCTCGGCTGGGTGCTCGGCTTTGCGGCACTGCTCGGTGCCGGTATCACCGCCTTCTACATGACCCGGCTGTTCGTGCTCACGTTCCACGGCCCCAAGCGCTGGACCGAGGACATCACCGATCCGCGTGAGTCGCCCCCGGTGATGACCGTTCCGCTGGTCCTGCTCGCGGTCGGCTCGGTCGCCGCCGGTTGGCTCATGTCCACCAGCGTCGCCGACTGGCTGGAGCCGGTGTTCGGGTCCGGGACCGGCGAGGCCGCCGAGCACGTCACCGGCACCCTGCCGCACGCCGCGGTCAACGTGCTGTCCATCGTGCTCACGGTGCTCGGCGCCGGGCTGGCGTGGGCGCTGTTCCGCAACGGCACCGACCTGGTGGAGCGGCCGGCGGGCGCGCTGGTCACCGCGGCCCGCAACAACCTCTACACCGACGCGTTCAACGAGGCGGTCTTCGAGGTGCCTGGCCGGTGGCTGACCCGTGCCCTGGTCTACGTCGACGGCAAGGGTGTCGACGGTCTGGTCAACAGCCTGGCCGCACTCGTCGGAGGGGGCTCCGGCCGGCTGCGGCGGATGCAGACCGGCTTCGTGCGGTCGTACGCGATGTCGATGCTCGTGGGCGCGCTGCTGGTCGTGGCGGCCTTCCTGACGGTGAGGATCGGATGAAGTCGTTTCCCTACCTGTCGGTCCTGACCCTGGCGCCGCTGGTCGGCGCGGTCGTGGTGGCGCTGCTGCCGCGCAGCCGGCCGACGCTGGCCAAGCGGGTCGCCCTGGGCTGGTCGCTGGCGGTGCTCGCGCTGACCGTCGCCATGTGGGTGGCGTTCGAGGCCGGCGGCTCCCGGTTCCAGTTCCGCGAGTCCTACCCGTGGATCCCCGCGTGGGGGGTGAACTTCACCTTCGCGGTCGACGGCATCGCGCTGGTGATGCTCGTGCTCACCGCCCTGCTGGTGTCCGTGGTGATCCTGGCGAGCTGGCACGACGCGGAGGGCGGCCGGCGCAGCGTGCCGGCGTACTTCGCCCTGCTGCTCGCGCTGGAGAGCACGCTGATCGGCGTCTTCGCCGCCGCCGACGTGTTCCTGTTCTACGTGTTCTTCGAGGTCATGCTCGTGCCGATGTACTTCCTCATCGGCTCCTACGGCACCGGCAAGCGCCAGTACGCCGCGGTCAAGTTCTTCCTCTACTCGCTGGTCGGCGGCCTGTTCATGCTCGCCGCGGTGATCGGGCTGTGGGTGCTGGGCGGGCACACCTTCGACTGGCAGGCGCTCACCCAGGCCGACCTGTCGACCGGTGCGCAGCGCTGGCTGTTCCTCGGCTTCTTCATCGCGTTCGCGGTCAAGGCGCCGTTCTTCCCGTTCCACACCTGGCTGCCCGACGCCGGTGGCGCCGCTCCCGCGGGCGCGGCCGCGCTGCTGGTCGGCGTGCTCGACAAGGTCGGCACGTTCGGCATCCTGCGCTACTGCCTGCCGCTGTTCCCGGAGGCATCGCGCTACTTCGCCCCGCTCGCGATCACGCTCGCGGTCGTCGGCATCATCTACGCGGCGCTGCTCGCGGTCGGCCAGAACGACCTCAAGCGCCTGGTCTCGTACACCTCGATCGCGCACTTCGGCTTCATCGGGGTGGGCATCTTCGCCTTCACCACCCAGGCCGGCGCCGGAGCCGTGCTCTACATGGTCAACCACGGGCTGGCGACCGGGCTGCTGTTCCTCGTGGTCGGCATGCTGGTGGCCCGCCGCGGCTCGGCCCTGATCAGCGACTTCGGCGGGGCCGGCAAGCTGGTGCCGGTGCTCGCCGGGGTGTTCCTGCTCGCCGGCATGGCGTCCCTGGCGCTGCCCGGGCTCGCGCCGTTCGTCTCCGAGTTCCTGGTGCTGCTCGGCACCTTCTCGGTGAACAAGCCGGTGGCCGTGATCGCCACGGTCGGCATCATCCTCGCGGCCGCGTACGTGCTGTGGATGATCCAGCGCACGACGCAGGGCGAGCTGAACCCGGCGCTGTCCGGCGTGGACGGCATGCGCCGCGACCTCACCCGGCGGGAGGCCGTGGTGGTGGCGCCGCTGATCGCGCTGCTCATCGTCCTCGGCTTCTACCCCAAGCCGGTGCTCGACGTGATCAATCCGGCGGTGAGCGCCACCCTGCAGCAGGACGTGGGCGCACAGGATCCGACGCCGACGGAGGCGGCCCGGTGATCCGATTCAGGTACGAGTTTCGCGGCGTGTGTGAGCGTCGCGGCGCGCGTGACCGGCGCGGCCGCGAGCGGAAGGATTCGCGATGAACAACAGGTTTGAGCTGCCGCCGATCGACTACGCGGCGCTCGCCCCGATGCTGATCCTGTTCGGGGCGGCCGCCGTGGGCGTGCTGGTCGAGGCGTTCGTGCCGCGGGCGCGCCGGCAGGTGACGCAGGTGGGTCTGGCCCTGGCGGCCCTCGTCGCGGCGCTGGTGCTCATCGTCTCGCAGGCCGGCAAGCAGGTGGTGACGATCGGCGGCTCGGTGGCGGTCGACGGACCGGCGCTGTTCCTGCAGGGCGCGATCGCGGTGCTCGGCATCGTCGCGCTGCTGCTCATCGCCGAGCGCGCGCTGGAGCCCGGCGGGCCGTTCGTGGCGCAGGCGGCGATCGCCGCCGGGTCCTCGGCCGACCGCCAGCAGGCGGCGCGGGAGCCGGGCGCCACGGAGGTGTACCCGCTCAGCCTGTTCGCGATCGGCGGCATGATGCTCTTCGTCGCCGCCAACGACCTGCTGACCATGTTCGTGGCGCTGGAGGTCTTCTCGCTGCCGCTGTACCTGCTGTGCGGGCTGGCCCGCCGCCGGCGGCTGCTGTCGCAGGAGGCCGCGCTGAAGTACTTCCTGCTCGGTTCGTTCGCCTCGGCGTTCTTCCTGTTCGGCATCGCCCTGGTGTACGGGTTCGCCGGCACCATCGACCTGCCGGGCATCCACACCGCCGTCCGCGACTCGGCGAACAGCCAGGTGCTGCTCTTCGCGGGCCTCGCCATGCTCGCGATCGGGCTGCTGTTCAAGGTCTCCGCGGCGCCGTTCCACGTCTGGACCCCGGACGTCTACCAGGGCGCACCGACGCCGATCACCGGCTTCATGGCCGCGTGCACGAAGGTCGCCGCGTTCGGCGCCCTGCTGCGCGTGCTGTACGTGGGCTTCGAGGGCGCCCAGTGGAACTACAAGCCCGTGATCGGCGCCATCGCGGTGCTGACCATGCTCCTCGGGGCGATCCTGGCGGTGACGCAGACCGACATCAAGCGGCTGCTCGCCTACTCCTCGATCGCCAACGCCGGGTACGTGCTCGTCGGCGTGCTCGCGGCCACCCGGGAGGGCCTGTCGTCGACGATGTTCTACCTGATCGCGTACGGCTTCACCGTGGTCGCGGCGTTCGCGGTCGTGACGCTGGTGCGCGACGCCGACGGCGAGGCGACCCACCTGTCCCGCTGGGCCGGGCTCGGGCGGCGCTCCCCGCTGGTCGCCGGCGTCTTCACGCTGTTCCTGCTGGCGTTCGCCGGTATTCCGCTGACCAGTGGCTTCACCTCGAAGTTCGCGGTGTTCGCGGCCGGGCTGGGCGCCCAGGACGACCTCGGGGTGTGGCTGGTCATCGTCGGCGTGGTCAGCAGCATGATCCTGGCGTTCCCGTACCTGCGGGTCGTCGTGCTCATGTACCTGTCGGAGCCCAGCGAGGCGACGCCCAGCGTGTCCCTGCCCGGGGCGGCGACCGCCGCCGCGCTCGCGGTCGGTGTGTTCGCGACGGTGCTGCTCGGCGTGGCTCCCGGCCCGGTACTGGACCTGACCAACCAGGCTGCCGAGTTCCTGCGGTGAATGTGGCATCGTGGGAGGCGTGGAACACACCCCCCGACCGAGGCACCTGACGGCGATGGGCGTGGACCTCGACGATCCCGAGTTCGAGTCGGCGGTGCGCGACAAGCTCGAGATGGTCGAGGAGGAGCTGCGCGCGTCGGTGCGTTCGGCCGACCCGTTCGTCACCGAGGCGGCCCGGCATCTCGTCGACGCTGGCGGGAAGCGGTTGCGGCCGCTGCTCGTGGTGCTCGCGGCGCACCTGGGCGACCCGGAGGCGCCCGAGGTCGTCCGCTCCGCCGTGGTGATGGAGTTGACCCATCTCGCCACGCTCTACCACGACGACGTGATGGACGAGGCGCAGGTGCGCCGCGGCGCGCCCACCGCCAACCGCAGGTGGTCGAACTCGGTGGCGATCCTCGTCGGCGACTACCTCTTCGCCCGGGCCGCGGACCTCGCCGCCGATCTCGGCACGGAGGCGGTGCGGATCCAGGCCCGCACGTTCACCCGGCTGGTGCAGGGGCAGCTCGCCGAGACCGTCGGCCCCCGCCCCGGCGACGACCCGGTGGCGCACTACCTGCGGGTGATCGCGGACAAGACCGCCTCGCTGATCGCGACCTGCGCCCGGTTCGGCGCGATGTTCGGCAACGCGCCGCCGGAGGTCGTCGAGGCGGTCGCCGGGTACGGCGAGACGATGGGCATCGCGTTCCAGCTCTCCGACGACCTGCTGGACATCGCCTCGGACTCCGAGCAGTCGGGCAAGACGCCGGGCACCGACCTGCGGGAGGGCGTGCGGACGCTGCCGGTGCTCTACGCGCTCGCCTCCGACGAGGCGGACTCGGCCTCGGTCCGGTTGCGGGAGATCCTCGCCGCCGGCGCGGTCACCGACGAGGCGCTGCTGGCGGAGGCGCTCGGCCTGCTGCGTGAATCCGCCGCGCTCAAGCGGGCGCGGGAGACGGCGCGCGCGTATGCGGAGGATGCGCGGGCGCGGCTCACCTCGCTGCCGGACGTGCCGACGCGGCGGGCGTTGGAGCAGCTGTGCGACGTGCTCGCCGACCGGACCGGGTGACCGCCGGCCGCGTTGCGGCAGGCTAGCGTTCGGCGGCGATGCCGTGCGTGACCGGTGCCGACCCGGCTGCCCGCGCACGGCTGA
>VSCG01000010.1:0-44293 GCA_047459115.1 Micromonosporaceae bacterium | reverse complement strand
GGCACACCTCCTCGAACGGCAGGTCCGCCCACTGGCCGGTGAACAGCGTGATCGGCCGTGTCATCTCCCTCTCCTCGCCGTCGATCAGCGGTCCGGTGACGGTCGTCCTCGCGTCCGCCACCGTCCTTTCTTTCGCCTCTCTCCCCGCGCGTCTCCTCGCCGGCGTCGGGCTGGTCTCCGGTGCGGCCAGTGGCGCCTGGCCGCACCGGTCGACCGCTCCGGCCCTCCGCCTCCGGCCGAGAGGCGCAACCCCGGCCGGACCCTCTCCCGGCGTGGGGCCGGAGAGCTGTTGTGCCGCTAGGCCGCGACCCCGACGAGCGGCTCCCCGACGTTCGTCCACGACGATCCCAGCTCGGCCGACCGGGCCACGGCGTCGAGCACCCGCTGTACCTCCAGCGCCTCGGCGAACGACGGGGACGGGTCGGTGCCGGCCACGATCGCCGCGATGAAGTCGCGCATCTCGTGGGTGAAGGAGTGCTCGTAGCCGAGGATGTGCCCGGGCGGCCACCATGCGGACAGGTAGGGGTGGTCCGGCTCGGTGACCAGGATACGAGTGAACCCCTGCTCCCGCCCGGGCGCGGTGGCGTCGTAGAACTCGAGTTCGTTGAGCCGCTCCAGGTTGAACGCGACCGAGCCGAGCGATCCGTTGATCTCCACGCGGAGCCCGTTCTTGCGCCCGGTGGCGAACCGGGTCGCCTCGTACGTGGCGACCGCGCCGCCGTCGAGCCGGGCGACGAACAGCGCGGCGTCGTCGACCGTGACCGGCCCCGTCGCCCGGGCGGCGCCGTCCCCGTCGGTGGGTTCGGTCCCGCCGGCCGTGGCGGCCAGGCCACTCGCCTCCGCCGGCAGCGGCCGCTCCGTCACGAACGTCTCGGTGAGCGCGCTGACCCCCACGATCCGCTGCCCGGTGACGTACTGCGTCAGGTCGATGATGTGCGCCCCGATGTCGCCCAGCGCCCCGGAACCCGCCTTGTCGCGCCGCAGCCGCCAGACCAACGGGAACTGCGGATCGACGATCCAGTCCTGCAGGTACGCCGCGCGCACGTGCCGGATGACGCCGAGGCGACCGTCGGCGACCATATGCCGCATCAGGGCCACCGCGGGGACGCGTCGGTAGTTGAAGCCGCACATCGCCCGTACGCCGGCGGCCCGGGCCCGCTCGGCGGCGGCCACCATGGCGTGTGCCTCGGTGACCGAGTTCGCCAGCGGCTTCTCGCACAGCACGTGCTTGCCGGCGTCCAGGGCCGCGATGGCGATCTCGGCGTGGCTGTCGCCCGGCGTGCAGATGTCGATGACGTCGATGTCGTCGCGGCCGACGAGCTCACGCCAGTCCGTCGTGTGGCCGTCCCAGCCGAGCCGGACGGCCGCCGCCGACACCTTGGCCTCGTCGCGGCCGCAGACCGCGACCATCCGGACCGTCACCGGCAGGTCGAACACCCGGTTGACGGTGCGCCACGCGTGCGAATGCACCGCCCCCATGAAGGCGTAGCCGACCATGCCGACCCGCAGTTCCCTGTGGTCTTTCGTGGACACTGTTGGGCTCCCCGTCCTTGTCAGAAGCCGAGCGGCAGGTAGCTGCTCGCGTTCTCCTTGGTGATCGTCTCCGAGGCCAGAATGATCTCCTTGGGCACCTGGAGCTCGGCCAGGTCGGCCATCTTGCGCCCCTGCGCGATGAGCCGTGCCAGGGACACCGCCGACGACGCCATGGACGGGCTGTAGGTCACGGTGGCCTTCAGCACCGTGTTGTCCGCGGCGATCGCCTCGATCGCCTGCCGGGAGCCGGCGCCGCCCACCATGACGAACTCGGACCGGTTCGCCTGCTGGATCGCGGCGAGCACGCCCACGCCCTGGTCGTCGTCGTGGTTCCACAGGGCGTCCATCCGCGGCAGCGCCTGCAGCAGCAGCGTCGCCTCCCGCTGGCCGGTGTCCACCGTGAACTCCGCGGCGCGGCGGTTGGCGACCCGGAACCCGTGCGTGGCGAGCGCGTCGCGGAAGCCCTGGCTGCGCTCCTGGGTCAACTCCAGCTGGTCGATGCCGGCGATCTCGCCGATGATCGGGTCGGTGATGCCCTTGGCCTTCATCTGGGCCGCGATGTAGTGCCCGGCTGCCACGCCCATGCCGTAGTTGTCGCCCTTGATCTGCAATCGGTAGGCCAGCGGGTCCGGGAACGCCCGGTCCAGGTTGACCACCGGGATCCCGGCGGACATCGCCTCCAGCCCGAAGGAGTTGAGCTCCTTGCCGTCGTAGGGCAGCAGCACGATCACGTCGGGCTTCTGCGAGATGAGCGTGGACAGGGCGGCCCGCTGCTCGGCCGCGTTCGCGCCGGCGGCCACCGCCCGGAACTCCACATCGGCGTACTGCGCGGCCTGGGCCTCGGCATTGTTGGTGATCGCGGCGATCCAGCCGTGGTCGGCGGCGGGCGCGGAGAAGCCGATCACCACCCGCTTGCCGGGCGAGGTGTTCGGGTTGGCGCCGCCGGCCCCGACGGTCTGGGCGGTGTTCGGCTGCTCGTTGCTGGTGCACGCGGACAGCAGCGCGCCGGTGCCGAGGGCGGCACCGCCGAGCAGCAGCCGGCGCCGGGACACATCCGGGGACTGGTGCCTTACGGGGGACTGGCTTCTGACGGGGGACTGGTGCATCGTTGACCTCCCCTGGTGGCGGGTTTCGACGCGTCAACCGCGGATGAGCCGGTTGCGCGCGAGGAACTGACTGAGCGACTTGACCTGGACCTGCTGGACCAGCACGGCGGCGACGATGATGCCGCCCTTGAGCATGTTCTGGGCCTCGCTGCTGAGGTTGTTGACGGCGAAGAGGTTGGTGATCGTAGAGAAGATCAGCACCCCGAGCAGCGAGCCGATGATCGTTCCGCGGCCACCGGACAGCAGTGTGCCGCCGATGATCGCGGCGGCGATCGCGTCGAGCTCGTAGAGGTTGGCCATCGCCGCCTGCGCGGACGTGGCCTGGGAGGTGAGCATGATGGCGGCGATGCCGCAGCATAGTCCGCTGAGCGCGTACAGCAGCAGGGTGTGCCGCTTGACGTCGATGCCGGCGAGCCGGGCCGCCTCCGGGTTGCCGCCGATCGCGACGGTGCGCCGGCCGAACGTGGTGCGGTTGAGCAGCACCCAGCCGGCGGCGACGACCACCGCGAAGATCCAGACCAGCAGCGGGAGCCCGAGCGGGGCGGCGATGGCGATGCCGTTGATGGTGGTGTCGCGGGAGATCTGGGTCTGCTGGTCGGAGATCTCCGACGCCAGGCCGCGCGCAGCGACCAGCATCGCGAGGGTGGCGATGAACGGCACCAGTCGCCCGTAGGAGATGAGCACGCCGTTGACGATCCCGACCCCCAGCCCGACCGCGAGCGCGCAGAAGATCATGCCTGCGGCGCCGTAGCTCTGCGTGGCGACCGTGGTGCACCAGACGCCGGCCAGCGCGATGATCGCGCCGACCGACAGGTCGATGCCGCCGCCGATGATGACGAAGGTCATGCCGACGGTGACCACCCCGATGCCCGAGGCGAGCTTGAGGATCGTCAACACGTTGTTGGCGAACCAGGCCGGATCCCCGTACAGCTCGGGCTTGGTGATGAAGCCGATCACGAAGAGCGCCACGAGGACCCCGACCAGGCCGAGGTTGCGCCGCGCCGACTCACCGGCCTCGTCGCGCCACCAACTGCGCCGCTCCGGTTCGATCTGGGCGGGTGCCGGCGGCGCGGTCCCCGTCAGGTTGCTCGTCACAGCTGCGCCTCCTCCAGCAGCGAACCAGCCATGATCATGTCGAGGACCCGGTGTTCGTCGAGGTCTCCGGCTGGCGCGGCGTGGATGACGCGCCCCTCCCGCATCACGAGCACCCGGTCGGCCAGGCCGAGCACCTCGGGCACTTCGCTGGAGACCAGCAGCACCCCGACGCCGCGTTCGGCGAGCCCGCGGATGACCTGGTACAGCTCGGCACGCGCGCCCACGTCCACCCCGCGGGTGGGCTCGTCGAGCAGCAGCAGGCGGGACCCGGACGCGTCCGTGCTCTTCGCCGCGCGACTGTCGGTGCCCTGCCCGACCAGCCACCGGCCGATCACGACCTTCTGCTGGTTGCCGCCGGACAGGGTGCGCACCGGCCGGCGTACGTCGCGCGGCCGCAGCTCGAGCGCCTCGGCGATCCGGGTCGCCTCGGCGCGCTCCCGGCCGGTGTTGGTCAGCCCGGCCACCGTGTACCGGGTGAAGCTGGCCAGGGTGATGTTGCGGTAGACGGGCTCGCCGAGCAGCAGACCCTGGGTCTTGCGCTCCTCCGGCGCCATGCCGACCCCGGCCCGCACAGCCGCGGTCACGCTGCCCGGGCGCAGTGGCCGGCCGGCGACCCGTACCGTGCCGGAGTCGGGCCGCCGTGCGCCGAAGATGGTCTGCAGCAGCTCGGACCGGCCCGAGCCGACCAGCCCGGCGATGCCCACGATCTCGCCACTGTGGACCGCCAGGGACACGTCGTGGAACTCTCCGGCCCGGCTCAGGCGCTCCACCCGCAGCAGCTCTTCGCCGCCTTTCGGCACCGGCCGGCGCGGCGGGAAGACGTACTCCACCGCACGCCCGGTCATCCTGCTGACCAGCTCGGTGGTCGGGGTGGTGCGCGCCGGCAGGTCCTCCGCGGTGGTCCGGCCGTCCTTGAGAACGGTGACCCGGTCGCCGATCTCGCGGATCTCCTCGAGACGGTGGGAGATGTAGATGACCGCGATGCCCCGCGCGGTGAGCTCGCGGATGATGCGGAACAGGTTGCCCACCTCGTCGTGGGCGAGCACCGCGCTCGGCTCGTCCATGATGATCAGACGCGCCTCGCGGGACAGCGCCCGGGCCATGCTGACGATCTGCTTGCCGGCGTTCGGCAGGTGTCGCACCAGGCGCCGCGGCGGGATCTCCGGGTGACCGAGCCCGGCGAGGATCTGGCGGGTCCGGCGAGCCATCCGCCCGTGGGCCACGAAGCCGAAGCGGCGCGGCTCATGGCCGAGGAACACGTTCTCCGCGACGGACAGCTCGTCGACGAGGTCGAGCTCCTGGTAGATGGTGGCGATGCCGGCCTTCATGGCCGCCTGTGGCGTGGGGAACGTCACCGGCGCGCCGAGCCACGACACGCTGCCGGAGTCCGGCCGGTGCACGCCGGCGAGCACCTTGATCAATGTGGACTTGCCAGCGCCGTTCTGCCCGAGCAGGCAGTGCACCTCTCCGGCGCGGACCGCCAGCGACACCCCGTCCAGGGCCCGCACGCCGGGGAACGTCTTCACCACGTCGGCGAGGCGCAGGATCGTCTCGCCGGTGGTCATGACGCCTGCTCGAACGCGAGGTCGCTGGCGAGCACCGCGGCGCCGGCGACGCCGGCTCGGGAGCCGAGTTCGGACAGGACCACCGGCAGGTTGCCGGTGGCCAGCGGAAGTGAGCGGCGGTAGACGACGCTGCGGATCTCGGCGAGCAGGATGTGGCCCAGGTGGGCCAGCCCGCCACCGATCACGATCATCGACGGGTTGACGAAGCTCACCAGCCCGGCGAGCACCCCACCCACCCGCCGGCCGCCGTCGCGGATCAGCCGGATGCAGGTGACGTCTCCTTCGGACGCGCCCTCGGCCACGTCCCGAGCGGTGACCGCACCCGCGGTCGCCAACCGTTCGGCCAGCGCGGGCGACGCGCCGGTGCGGGCCGCCGCGGTCGCCTCCCGGGCGAGCGCGGCTCCGCCGAACAGTGCCTCCAGGCAGCCGACGTTGCCGCAGGAGCAGACCGGACCGTGCGCGTCGACCTGGATGTGGCCGATGTCCCCGGCGCATCCGTCGGTGCCGCGGTACACGGCGCCGGACAGGTAGATCCCGCACCCGATCCCGGTGCCGATCTTCACAAACAGGAAGTCGTCGATCGAGTGGGCCACCCCGCCGTGCCGCTCGCCGATGGCCATGATGTTCACGTCGTTGTCCACCACGGACGGACAGCCGTGCTCGCGGGTGAGGAACTCGCGCACCGGGAAGCGGTCCCACCCGGGCATGATCGGCGGGGAGACCGGCACGCCGTCGCGAAAGCTCACCGGGCCGGGCACGCCGATGCCGACCGCGGCCAGCCGCTCGTACGCGCCGTCCGAGCGCGCCTTGGCGAGCAGTTCGTTGACCCGGTTCAGAATTGCCCGGGGGCCCGAGCGGATGTCCGCCGGTTCCGCGTACGCCACGACCGGTTCCAGCCGGCCATTGACAACTTCGATATCTATCGACGTAGCGCCCAGGTCGACGGCGGCGAACCGCAGATCCGGGCTGAGCTCGACCAGTGTGGAGCGGCGGCCGCCGCGCGACGCGGCGAGGCCCGCCTCGGCGACGTATCCGGCGGCGACCAGGCGTTCGAGTTCGGCGAGCAGGCGCGGACGGGGCACCGCCAGCCGGTCCGCCAGTTCGGCGCGCGACACCGCGCCCTGGTCGCGCAGCAGCCGCAGCAGCTGTACGTGGAGTGGGTCGGCGGTCTGCACCCGGCTCACCTCCCGCGCCGTCCACCATCGGCAGACATCGCCGTGATGTGTGGTGAACAGTAGGAGCTTCTGTAGGTCCTGTCTAGTGCTTCGACCTAGATCATCGCCAACTTTTTCGCGAATCTGCAGAAGCGTCGGTCCGCGCGCGGCCGTGCCGGTGGTCAGTGGGTGGGGAGGCCACTCTCGAGCGGTCCGTATCCGTCCTCATGGGCCCATGACCCACGATCTCATGGACGGAAGGCCACGATCTTTTGCTCGCCAGAGCCTGAGTATTCGTCTAGATCTGGAAACTATTGGATGTCTCGATATAACCTAGCTGCGGGGCCAACGTAACTGGAGGCCGCGATGCGGATGGGTGTGTGGCTGATCGGCGCTCGTGGGTCCGTCGCCGTGACCACGATGGTCGGGTCAGCCGCGCTGCGGGCCGGTCTCATCGAGCCCCTCGGCTGCGTGACGGAGCTGCCCGCCCTGCGCAGCCCGGCCCTGCCGGCACTGGCCGACCTGGTCTTCGGCGGCCACGACATCGCCAGCCTTTCCCTGGAGAAGAAGGCGCATGCCCTCGTCAGCGCGGGTGTGCTGCCCGCGCCGCTGGTGCGGGCGGTGA
Source organism: Micromonosporaceae bacterium (assembly GCA_047459115.1). Lineage (GTDB taxonomy): Bacteria > Actinomycetota > Actinomycetes > Mycobacteriales > Micromonosporaceae > VSCG01. The sequence continues at coordinate 37,215 of VSCG01000010.1, read as the reverse complement.
CCGGCGAGCTGCACGAGATCGAGACCCGGTTGTGCCCCGCCCCGACCGGTCGCAACCAGCACGACACCGTCCGGCGCGTCATCGCCGACCTGGACGCGTTCCGAGAGCGCAACGACCTGGAGCAGGTGGTCGTCGTCAACGTGTCCTCCACTGAGCCGGTCCCCGCACCGCACCCGGCCCACCGCGACCTGACCGCCCTGACCGAGGCGTTGCGCACCGCCGAGGTGCTGCCGCGCAGCTCGCTGTACGCCTACGCCGCGTTCACCGCCGGATGCCCGTACGTCGATTTCACGCCGTCGACCGGTGCCCGGCTGCCGGCGCTGGCGCAGCTTGCGACCGAGCGCAACCTGCCGTACGCGGGCAACGACGGCAAGACCGGTGAGACCTTGCTCAAGTCGGTGCTCGCACCGATGTTCGCGACGCGCAACCTGCGCGTGCGGTCCTGGTCCGGGCTCAACCTGCTGGGTGGCGGCGACGGCGCCAATCTGGCGCGGCCCGACGCGAACGCGGCGAAGGCGGCCAGCAAGCAGCGGGTGCTGCGGGAGACGCTGGGCTACGAACCGGAAGGGCGGACCCGCATCGACTTCGTGGCCGACATCGGCGACCTGAAGACCGCCTGGGACCTGATCACCTTCACCGGCTTCCTGGGCAGCCGGATGCGGCTCGAGTTCACCTGGCACGGCTGCGACTCGGCGCTCGCCGCACCGCTCGTGCTCGACCTGGCCCGGCTGACCGCGGCGGCGCACCGCAGGGGCGCGGCCGGACCGCTCGCGCCGCTCGCGTTCTTCTTCAAGGATCCGATCGGCCGGATGGACCCGGCCGGGCCGGTGCCGCACGGGCTGGCCGACCAGTGGCGGCTGCTGTGCGACTGGGTGGCGGGGTGGGGCGATGCGGCCGGCTGACCTGATGGAGCTGGTGCGGGCCCCGGCGGCGCTGTCGGTGCCGGGCGACGCGGTCGCCGGTGCCGCCGCTGCGGGGTGTCTGGACCGGCGCACCGTCCGCGTCGCCGCCGCCTCCGTCTGCCTGTACTGGGCCGGCATGGCCGCCAACGACTGGGCCGACCGAGGGCTCGACGCCGTGGAACGGCCGCAGCGGCCCATCCCGTCCGGCCGGGTCAGCCCCGGCGTCGCCGTGGCGATCGCGGCCGGGCTGACCGCCGCCGGGATCGCGCTGGCCGGCCTCGGCGGTACCCGCCGCACCGCGGTCACCGCCGGGCTGTTGGCCGGCGCCGTGTGGGGCTACGACCTGCGGTTGAAGAACACCGCGGCCGGCCCGGCGGGGATGGCGCTGTGCCGGGGCCTGGACGTGCTGATGGGCGCCAGCCCGGGGCGGATGCGCCGCGCGATCGGGCCGGCCGCGGTGGTGGCGGCGCACACCTACGTGGTGACCGAGCTGTCGCGGCGCGAGGTCACCGGCGCGACCCGGGCCCTGCCGGCGGCGGGCATGGCGGCGACGGCTGCGATCGCCGCCGCCGGCGCCGCCGGGCCGCGCCCCGGCGCCCGTGCCCGGCTCTGCCCACCGGAGCGGACCGGTCTGCGTCCGGTCAGCGCGCTGCTCGCGGCCTGCTACGCCACCGCCTTCGGGCGCGCGCTGCGTCGGGCGCTGGCCGAGCCGAAGGCCGGCAACGTCCGGGCGGCGGTGGGCGCCGGGATCATGTCGCTGCCAGCGCTGCAGGGCGCGCTGGCAGCGCGGTACCGGCCTCTGGCGGGCGCTGCGGTGGCCGCGGCGGCGCCGGTGGGCCGATGGCTGGCGAGGGTGGTGTCACCGACATGAACCTGCGCTTCGGGTACGGAACCAACGGGTTCGCCCATCATCGTCTGGACGACGCGCTGGCCATCATCGCCGATCTGGGGTACGCCGGCGTCGCGCTCACCCTGGACCACGCCCACCTCGACCCGTACGCGCCGGACCTCGGCCACCGGGTGGGCCGGCTCGCCGCGCGCCTCGACGAGCTCGGCCTCGCGGTGGTCGTCGAGACCGGTGCCCGCTACCTGCTCGACCCCTGGCACAAGCACGCGCCCAGCCTGCTCGACGACGACGCGCCCCGGCGCGTCGAGTTCCTCAAACGTGCCGTCGACATCGCCGCCGACCTGGGCGCGCAGGCCGTCTCGTTCTTCGCCGGCGTCCGGCCCGACGCGGTGCCTGAAAAGACCGCGTGGGAGCGGCTGACCCGCGGCTGTGCCCGGGTGGCCGAGCACGCGGCGGACCGGCGTGTGACGCTGGGCCTGGAGCCCGAGCCCGGCATGCTCGTGGCGACCATCGCCGAGTGGACCGCGCTCAACGACCGCCTGGACGGCGTCCTCGGGCTGACTCTCGACATCGGACACTGCCGCGCGGTCGAGCCGCACGACGTGCCGCAGTGCGTGCGGCTGGCCGGGCCGCACCTGGTGAACGTGCAGATCGACGACATGCGCCGCGGGGTGCACGAGCATCTGGAGTTCGGCGCGGGGGAGATCGACTTCCCGCCGGTGCTGGCCGCGCTGCACGAGGTCGGCTACACCGGTCTGGTCGCGGTGGAGCTGCCCCGGCACTCGCACGCCGCGCCGCAGGTCGCCGCCCGCTCGCTCGCGTTCCTCCGAGGCGCGCAGTGGCTGGCGAGCGCGGCGGCCGAGATCACCGCGAACCCCGAGCGCATCACCACGCTGTTCCCCGCGGCGCGCCGCAACGTCGGGCGCGACCGCGCCGACCAGGCCCGGGTACGGCTGATCGAGGCGCTGCCCGACGCCGGGGCGTACCTGTCCGACCTGTACCGGTACGGCGACAACGACGAGAAACGCGCCGTGCTGCTGGCCCTGCCGTCGGTCGACGACAGCGGCAAGCACGTCGATCTGCTGCGCGACGCCCTGCGCAGCAACGACACGCGGCTCGTCACCGCCGCCCTCGGCCCCTACGCCGCGCACCTTCCCGACGCCGAATGGCGCCACGGAGTCCTCAAGTGCGTCTTCATGGGGCTGCCCCTCGCCGGCGTGCACGACCTCGACCGGCGCGCCGACGCCGACCTGGGCCGGATGCTCGCCGACCTGCGCGCCGAACGCGAGGCCGCCGGCCGGGACATGCCGGCTGACGCGCTCGCCCTGTTGGAAAGGCTGGCCTGATGCGCATCTTCGACCCGCACATCCACATGACCTCGCGCACCACCGACGACTACGAGCGGATGGCCGCGGCCGGCGTGCGCGCCCTGGTGGAGCCCGCGTTCTGGCTCGGACAGCCGCGCACCAACCCGGGCTCGTTCACCGACTACTTCGACTCGCTGCTGGGCTGGGAGCCGTTCCGCGCCGCCCAGTACGGAATCCGCCACCACTGCGCGATCTCACTGAATCCGAAGGAGGCCAACGACCCGCGCTGCCGCCCGGTGCTCGCGCTGCTGCCCCGGTACCTGGCCAAGGACCGGGTGGTCGCGGTCGGCGAGATCGGGTACGACTCGATGACCCCCGACGAGGACGAGGCGTTCGCCGCCCAGTTGGCGCTCGCCGTCGAGCACGACCTGCCGGCGCTGGTGCACACACCGCACCGGGACAAGGCCGCCGGCACCGCGCGCAGCCTCGCCGTGATCAAGGAGTCCGGCATCGACCCGGGCCGGGTCGTGCTGGACCACCTCAACGAGGTCACCGTGCCGCTGGTCGTCGACACCGGCTGCTGGATGGGCTTCTCCATCTACCCGGACACGAAGATGTCGCCGGGGCGGATGGTGGCGATCCTGAAGGAGTACGGCCTGGACCGGATGCTGGTCAACTCCGCCGCTGACTGGGGCAGGTCCGATCCGCTGCTGACCCGGCGCACCGCCGAGGCGATGCTCGCCGCCGGGTTCACCGAGGACGACGTGGACAGGGTGCTGTGGCGCAACCCGGTCGAGTTCTACGGCCAGTCCGGGCGGCTGGACCTGGAGAGCGAGCCAGCCGAGGACACGTTCGCCGGCAACTCCATCCTGCGCGGGGGTTCGTGATGCGCCTGCGCCACCCCGACGGCGCCACCGTCCACCTCGCCTACTGCACCAACGTGCACCCGGCCGAGGACCTGCCCGGCGTGCTCGCCCAACTGGACCGGTACGCGGCGCCGATACGGGAACGGCTCGACGTGGACACGCTCGGCCTGGGGCTGTGGCTCGCCGCGCCGCTCGCCGCCGCCCTCGCCGCCGACCGCGACCTGCGGCGGCGGCTGCGCCGCGAGCTGCGGGCGCGCGGCCTGGAGACGCTGACCCTCAACGGTTTTCCGTACCGGGCCTTCCACGCGGACGTGGTCAAGCACCGGGTCTACCGTCCCGACTGGACGGACCGGCGGCGGCTGGAGTACACCCGCGACCTGACGACGGTGCTGGCCGATCTGCTGCCCGACGATGCGGCCCACGGCTCCATCTCCACGCTCCCGCTGGCCTGGCGCGAGCCGTGGGACCAGGACCGGTGGGCCACGGCCCGGGGCCTGCTCGATGACCTGGCTCGCACGCTGCGGCGGGTCGGGCGGATCCGGGTGGGGCTCGAGCCCGAGCCTGGCTGCGTGCTGGAGACCACCGGACAGGCGGTCGCGACTTTGTCCACACTCGACAGCGACGTGATCGGAGTCTGCCTCGACCTGGCCCACCTCGCCTGCGCCTGGGAGGACCCGGCCGACGCCGTCGAGCGGCTGCGCGTGGCCGGGGTGCCGGTGGTCAAGGTGCAGGTCTCGGCCGCGCTGGAGGTGGCCGATCCGCCCGCCGCCGCCGGAGTGCTGGCCGGGTACGCCGAGCCGCGATTCCTGCACCAGACCCGCGCCGCCAACGGGGAGCGGTTCGACGACCTGCCCGAGGCCCTGGCCGCGGCCGCGCCCGGCCCGTGGCGGGTGCACTTCCACGCCCCGCTGCACGCCGCGCCGATGCCGCCGCTGGCCACCACCGCCGACGTGTTGCGCAAGGGCCTGACGGCGCTGATGGACGGCCCGGTCTGCGACCACCTCGAGGTGGAGACCTACACCTGGGGGGTGCTTCCACCCGCGGCCCGGCCCAGCGACGACGCCGGGCTGGCCGCGGGCATCGCCGCGGAACTCGCCCACGCCCGCGACGAGCTGGCGGCTTTGGGGGTGGCGTGATGGAGAACCGCAGGCTCGTGGTGCTGGACGTGGTCGGGCTCACCCCCGATCTGCTGGCGCACATGCCCACCCTGCGGGCCGCCTGCCCGTACACGGCCCGGCTCGACCCGGTGTTGCCCGCGGTGACCTGCACCGTGCAGGCGACCCTGCTCACCGGAGCGCAACCCCGGGAGCACGGCATCGTCGCCAACGGCTGGTACTTCCGCGACCTGGGCGAGGTGCTGCTGTGGCGGCAGCACAACGCCCTGGTCGGAGGGGAGAAGCTGTGGCACGCGGCGCGGCGGGCGCGCCCCGGTTACACGGTCGCCAACATCTGCTGGTGGTACGCGATGGGGGCCGACGTCGACTGGACCATCACCCCCCGGCCGATCTACCGAGCCGACGGGCGCAAGGACCCCGACTGCTACACGTACCCGCCGGACCTGCACGACGAGCTGCCGCCTTTCCCCCTCTTCGCCTACTGGGGGCCGGGGGCGGGCATCACCTCCTCGGCGTGGATCGCGTCCGCCGCGGTGCACGTGATGGCCACGCGGGACCCCGACCTGACCCTGGTCTACCTGCCGCACCTCGACTACGACCTGCAGCGGTACGGCCCGTCGTCGCCACGCGCGCGCGAGGCGGCGGCCGAGCTCGACGGGGTGCTGCGAGGCCTGCTGGACGCGGCGGCGGCGCGCGACGCGACCGTGGTGGCCCTGTCCGAGTACGCGATCACCGAGGTGAACCGGCCGGTGCACGTCAACCGGGCGCTGCGCGCTGCCGGGCTGCTGCACGTGTACACCCAGGACGGAATGGAGTACCTGGATCCGTGGATGTCGCGTGCCTTCGCGGTCGCCGACCACCAGGTGGCCCACGTCTACGTGCGCGACCCCGCGGACGTCGCCGCCGTGGCCAAGCTGTGCGCCGACCTGCCGGGGGTGGCGCGGGTGCTCGACGACGCGGGCAAGGCGGGCCATGGGCTCGACCATCCCCGCTCCGGTGAGCTGGTGCTCGTCGCCGAGCCGGACTCGTGGTTCACCTACTACTACTGGCTCGACGCCACCCGGGCCCCGGACTTCGCCACCCACGTGGAGATCCACCGCAAGCCCGGCTACGACCCGGCCGAGCTGCTGTTCGATCCGGCCGGACCGGTGGCGGCCAGGGCGCGGGCGGCGATGGCCCTGGTGCGCAAGACGCTCGGATTCCGGTACCGGATGAACGTGGTCGGGCTCGACGCGGGCGCGCAGCGGATCCGCGGCTCGCACGGCCGGCTGCCGGCGTCGGCGCGGGAGTCGCCCGTGCTGCTGTGCTCGTCGCCCCTGCCTACGGACCGGACCTCCGCCACCGAGGTGAAGGCTCTGCTGCTGCGGCTGGCCGGGCTGTCGCGATGACGGCGGGCGGTTCGGCCGTGGCGGCGCTATCGACGGCCGCCCCGGTGACCGAGCGGGTCGACGCGGTGCTCGACGGTTTCCTGCGCGAGCAGGAAGGGCTGTGGCACACGCCCGAGCGCCGGCCGGTGCTCGACACGCTGCGGCGGTTCGTGCTCGGTGGCGGGAAGCGGCTGCGCCCGGCCTTCTGCCACCTGGGCTGGCGGAGTGCCCGGCCGTCTTCGGGCACGGCCGACGACGCCGCGATCGTGGCCGGCGCCGCGCTGGAGCTGTTCCACTGCTTCGCGCTGATCCACGACGACCTCATCGACGGGAGCGCCCTCCGCCGCGGCGAGCCGTCGGTGCACGAGCGGTTCGCCATCGACCACGCCCGGCGGTGGGGGCGCGCCTGCCGGCCCGGGGAGGCGGCGCACGTCGGGCGCAGCATCGCGCTGCTCTGCGGGGACCTGTGCGCGTCCTGGTCCGACCTGCTGTTCAGCCGCTGCGACGCGCCGCCCGGCCGACTGCGCGCGGCGCGGGAGCTCTTCGCCGCGGCCCGGGCCGAGGCGATCGCGGGGGAGTACCTGGATCTGCTCTCCCACCTGCCGGGCACGACCGGCGGCCGGCACGCGGTGGCGCGCGCGGTGGAGGTGGCGCGGCTGAAGACCGCCCGCTACACGGTCACCCGCCCGCTGCAGATCGGCGCGGCGCTGGCCGGCGGCGATCCCCGGCTCGTGCGCGGCTACCTCGCCGTCGGCGACCCGCTCGGCGAGGCGTACCAGTTGCGCGACGACGTGCTGGGCGTCTTCGGCGACCCGCGGCGGACCGGAAAGGCCGGCCTGGACGACCTGCGGCAGGGCAGGCTGACCGTGCTGCTCGGGCTGGCCTTCGCCACCGCCGACGACGGGCAGCTGCGGACGCTGCGGTCGCTGGTCGGCGATCCGGGGCTCGACGCGGCGGGCGTCGACACCGTCCGCTCGATCCTCGTGGAGTGCGGCGCGCTGGCGGCGACCGAGCGGCGCATCCGGCGCGACCAGGAGACCGCCCTCAACGCGCTCGCCGCTCTCGACCTGCCCGACGATGTGCGGGCGGCGCTGACCCGGCTCGCCGAGGCGGTCACGCAACGCTCCCGCTGACGGCCGTCAGCCCGTCGTGACGTCGTGCCGCCCGCCGTGCGGCGCGCAGCCGGTGGGGGCCGAGGGTCAGCGCGATCAGGCGAACAGCAGCCACGTTTGTAGTAGATATGCTATCGTCTGGATAGTTCATTGGTTAAAATGCTGGACGCCTATGACAAAGCGAGACTCGGCCGTGGGGGAGCTGGCGTCGCCGGCCACGTTCGAACCACCCGACGACGACGCCGCGCTCATCGTGCGGGACCTGCGGATGCGGTACGGCACCACCGACGTGCTCGACGGTGTCACGTTCACCGCGCGGCGCGGGGAGGTGCTGGCGCTGCTCGGGCCCAACGGGGCCGGCAAGACGACGACGATCGAGATCCTGGAGGGCTTCCGGATGCGCTCCGCGGGCCACGTGCGGGTGTTGGGCGTCGACCCGGCACGCGGGGACGAGCGGTGGCGTGCCCGGCTCGGCGTGGTGCTGCAGTCCTGGCGTGACCACGGCAAGTGGCGCGTGCGCGAGCTGCTCGCGCACCTGGGCTCGTACTACGCCAGCTACTCCACGCCGCAGGTCCGCCGGCCGTGGAACGTCGATGAGCTGCTGGCGGCGGTGGGCCTGACCGAGCACGCCGCGCAGCGGATCGCGCGACTGTCCGGCGGGCAGCGGCGCCGCCTCGATGTCGCGGTCGGCATCGTGGGCCGCCCCGAGGTGCTGTTCCTCGACGAGCCGACCGCCGGGTTCGATCCGCACGCCCGGCGTGAGTTCCACGACCTCGTGCACCGGCTGGCCGACCTGGACGACACCACGATCCTGCTCACCACGCACGACCTCGACGAGGCGGAGAAGCTCGCCGACCGGATCCTCATCCTGGCCGGCGGCCGGATCATCGCCGATGGCTCGGCCGACGAGCTGTCCCGCCGCATATCCGCGGAGGCCGAGGTGCGCTGGAGCGTCGGTGGCACACGTTTCGTGCACGCCACCAGCGACGTCACGCGATTCGTGCGCCACCTGTTCGAGCAGCACGGCGACGCGGTCGCCGACCTGGAGGTACGCCGGGCGAGCCTGGAGGAGGTCTACATGACCCTGGTGCGCGACGTCGAATCCGGGCGCGGCGCCGCGGCCGTGCGCGCGTTCCAGGAGGTGGCCCGATGAGCCCCACCCTGGCGGCGGCCCGCGCGGGCCTGGCCCGCGGATGGATCGAGCTGCGCCACACCTTCACCAACGCCCAGGATCTCTGGAGCTACCTGTTCCTCCCGGTGTTTCTGCTGGTCGTGATGTTCTTCGTGCGCGATGCCACGGTGCCCGGTACCAGCTTCTCCCTCGGCGCCCGGATGCTGCCCAGCGTGCTGGGCATGGGGGTGGCGTTCGTCGGGCTCGCCTCGATGGCGGCGGTGCTCGCCATCGAGCGGGAGGACGGCACGTTGCTGCGGGCCAAGGCCGTACCCGACGGGATGCTGGGCTACCTCATCGGCAAGATCGTGTTGGTGTCCGGCATGAACGTGGTCAATCTCGCCATCACGCTGCTGCCGGGCCTGCTGCTGTTCGACGGCCTAGCGGTCAACCGTCCCGGCGGCTGGCTCACGCTCGCCTGGGTCATGGCGCTGGGCCTGGTGGCGACACTTCCGATCGGCGCGGTCGCCGGCTCGCTGATGTCGAGTCCGCGCAACCTGGGGCTGCTCATGCTGCCCCTGACCGGGCTCATCGTCATCTCCGGCATCTTCTTCCCGATCACGAGTTCTCCCGGCTGGCTGCAGGCGCTCGCGCAGGTGTTCCCGGTCTACTGGCTGGGGCTCGGCATGCGCTCGGCGCTGCTGCCCGACGAGCTGGCGGCGGTGGAGATCGGCCAATCGTGGCGGCACCTGGAGACGGTGGGGGTGCTCGGCGCCTGGGCCGTCGCGGGCCTGATCCTGGCACCGATGGTGCTGCGGCGGATGGCCCGCCGTGAATCCGGCTCCGCCGTGGCCGCCCGGCGCGAGAAGGCCATGCAGCGGCTGACGTGAGGGGCGACAAGGCCATGGGCGAGACCGTCTACAACCGCATCGCGATGCTACGCGCGGAGCGGGGGATCTCCCGCCGGCAACTGGCCGAGGCGCTGGGGGTGCACTACCAGACCGTGGGCTACCTCGAACGCGGCGAGTTCAGCCCCAGCCTGCACCTCGCGCTGTCGATCGCGCGGTACTTCGAGGTGCCGCTGGAGGTGATCTTCTCACTGGAGCCGTTCCCGCGGCTCGGCGCCGAGATCGGAGGCCGGCCCCCGGCCGGCCTCCGATCCGGCGACTGACCGGGCCGGTCCACGCCGCCGGGCGGATCCGCCGCGCGCACGCCGGGCCTCGCCGAGGACCATCACGCTGACACCGAGCGTCAGGCCGGCGAATCCGGCGAGCGGGACGCGGGCGGGCAGCCGCCGCGGGTCGGGCGCGGCCGGGGCGGTGGGCAGCGCCAGGACACTGCTGACCGCGACGCCGGCGAGGTCCTCGACCACGCGGTCGCGCGCCGCGAGCAACTCGCCCAACCGCTGTTCCGTCTGCGCGAGCCGGTCCCGCGCCACCCTGTCCCAGGGCCGTGCGCGCGCCGCCTGGGCCCGCTCGCCCCGCTCCGCGGTCAGCGTGGCGATCTGCCGGTCGAGGTCCTCGATCGCCTCCGGCAGTCCGCCCTGCCGGTACTGGTTGAGCTGCTGCACGACGGCGCCGGCCAGGGCCGCCGAAATCGCTGCGGCGACCTGGGGATCGCGGTCGGTGTAGGCGAGGTCGGCCATCGCGGAGGTGCCGACGCCGGTGACGGACACGTCCCCGACCACCCGCTCGGCGGTCCGGGCGCTCCCCGCTTCCACGAGCGCCTGGGCGATCACGTCCCGGCTCGTCGCGAAGGCCGCCACCTGGTTGACCAGCGCCGCGCTCCCGGCCGCCGAGGCCGGCTCCTCGGGTGAGGCGAGCACACGGGCCGTGGCGGTGTACGTGCGCGGCTCGCGCGCGGCATCGGCGCCCGCCGCGCCGAGCGGCAGCGCGACCGACGCGAGCAGCAGCGGCCAGTAGCGCCGCCGGAGCCGGCGGGCCGCAGCGCCGAGATCCACCGAACCGACCCCCGTCCGTCCTCGGCTGGCAGGTCGTACGGTATCAGTCCGGATATATCTGGAAAGTGGGATTCACGGACGCGGGCCGGTCCGGCTCGCTCAGTATCCGCGGCCCGAGGGTCGGTGGCGGCGCAGCCGGCCCCGCGGGCGGCGCCCCATCACCGCGACCCCGGCCGCCGTCGCCAGCGTGAGCATCCCGATCGCGGCGGCGGCGAGGACCGCGACCGTGCGCCCACCGAGGGCGGGATCCGCCGCCGCCAGCCCGGGCACGGGCCCCGGTGATGTCGCGGGGGAGGCGGACGTCTGGTCGATCTCGCCGGGGTCGACCAGACGCCCGACGGCCGCGTCCGAGGGAAGCCCGAATCCCCAGTCGAGCAGCGCCGCCCCCTGCTGCCAGGCCCGCACCGGCCGGGCCTCCGCGGCCAGGATCGTCACCACCAGCCGTCGGCCGTCCCGCTCGGCGAACCCCACGTAGGTGTGCCGGGCCAGGTCGGTGAACCCGGTCTTGCCGCCCAGCGCCCCCGGGTAGCGCTCCAGCAGCTGGTTGTCGTTCTGGATCTGGAAGCCGCGCGGATCCTTCGGCGGCTGCGGGGGTATCTGCGCGCTCCTGGTGGCGACGTAGCGGCGGAAGTCCTCCCTGGCGAAGCAGGCACGCGCGATCAGCGCCAGGTCATAGACGCTGGTGACCTGCCCCGGCCCGTCCAGCCCCGACGGGGTGACCGCGTGGGTGTCCAAGGCGCCGAGCCGGCGGGCCTCGGCGTTCATCGCCGCCATCGTGCCGGGTACGCCCTCGGTGCCGCCGCCGAGCCGGGCCAGCACGTTCGCGGCGTCGTTGCCGGAGTTGAGCAGGAGCCCGAGCCAGAGCGTCTCGACCGGGTACCGACCGCCGACGAGCAGGCCGACCGCCGAGCTGCCCGGCTCGAAGTCCATGTCGGCCGCGGTCAACCCGATCACCTCGGTCGGGTCGAGGCGGGGCAGCACGATGGCGGCCAGCAGCAGCTTCTGCACACTCGCCGGCGGGTACCGCTCGTGCGGCCCGCACGCGCCCCGCGGGCTCCGGCGCCGCGACCGGGGGTCCACCGACCACCACGGGCGCGGGCGTGTCGGCAGCGTGCGCGGGCGCCGCGGGTCCGCCCGGCCCGGCGGACAGCAGGGCACAGAGGGTGGCCGGCAGCGCGCAGACCGTGGCCGCGACTGCACGAGCGATGCGCATGACCAGGGCAGCGTACCGACCGGCCGGCCCGGTGCGGGCGGGAGCAGCGAAGTCCTCGACGCCCCACCGCCCCGCGTTTCGCCACGATGCGCACCCACGTGGCGGTGCGCACGGGGGCGCCGCGTCGACATGACGGGCGCGCACGTACCCCATTGGCTGGTTTGTCGCATTACCCCCGGGGAAGTCGACAAGAGCCTGACGCGACGTGGAGGGACGCAGATGCAGACGAGCACCATCCGCACGATCGAACTGCCCGCCGGCGAACGGATCCCCGTGCTCGGGCAGGGGACGGGGGGCCTGGCCGAGGACCCGGACCGGCGCCGTGACGAGATCGCCGCGTTGCGCACCGGCATCGACCTGGGCATGACCCTCATCGACACCGCCGAGGTGTACGCCGACGGCGACGCCGAGCGGCTCGTCGGCGAGGCCGTGGCCGGCCGCCGTGACGAGGTGTTCCTCGTGGACAAGGTGATGCCCGATCACGCGAGTGAGCTCGGCGTGGTGAGCACGTGCGAGCACAGCCTGCGCCGGCTCGGCACCGACCGCATCGACCTGTACTTGCTGCACTGGCGTGGCGAGGTGCCGCTGGAGGAGACCGTCGAGGCGTTCGCGGAGCTCGTCCGGCAGGGCAAGATCCGGCTCTGGGGCGTGAGCAGCTTCGACGTGGCCGACCTCGCGGAACTGACCAGCATGACCGACGGCCGCGAGGTGCAGACCGACCAGGTGCCCTACAACCTGACCCGGCGCGGCATCGAGTGGGACCTGCTGCCCCGCTCGCGCGAGCTCGGCCTGCCGATCATGGCCCACTCGCCACTGGGGCGCGGCCGCATGCTCGGCAACCCGGCGCTGCTCCGGATCGCCGAGCGGCATGGCGCCAGCCCGGCCCAGGTGGCCCTGGCCTGGGTGCTGCGCCACGACATGGTCCACGCCGTGGCGCGGTCGGCCGACCTACAGCACGTGCGGGCCAACCGTGCCGCCGCGGACCTGCGGCTGACCCCCGACGACCTCGCCGAACTCGACCGCGAGTTCCCGCCGCCACAAGGGCCCACCCCGCTCGAGGAGATCTGAAGCCGCCCCCGTACCCGGCGTCCCCCCACCCCGGCGGCGTCGCGGCGCTCCGGCCCACCGCCGATCGCCGGTTATAGTGGCTGGTCGTCGGTGTGGGAACGGCCGGCGCTGACACGGCGGGGTTGAGGGAGGCTCGGTGTCGTCTGACCGAATCCTCACGATCCCGAACGTGATCAGCCTCATCCGGCTGCTCGGCGTGCCGGTCTTCCTCTACCTGTTCCTCGTCGAGCGGGCCGACGCCGCGGCCGTGGCCGTGCTCGCGATCGGGGGGACCACGGACTGGGTCGACGGCTACCTCGCGCGCCGGCTGGGTCAGGTCAGCCGGCTCGGTGAGCTGCTCGACCCGTTCGCCGACCGGCTCTACATCCTCGCCACGCTGGCCGCCTTCACCGTGCGCGAGATCGTGCCGTGGCCGTTCGCGGCCGCGCTGCTGGCCCGCGAGGCGCTCCTGCTGGCCTGCCTGGCGGTGCTGCGCGCGCACGGCTTCGGACCGTTGCCCGTGCACTACGTGGGCAAGACCGCGACGTTCATCCTGCTCCTCGCGTTCCCCATGCTGCTGCTCGCCGACGCGCTGCGCGCCGCCGACGCCGCCGCCACCGCGGTCACCGTCACCCACAGCTCCGGCTGGGCCCTGGCCTGGTGGGGGCTCGGGCTCTACTGGGTCGCCGGCGCGCTGTACGTCGTGCAGGCGGCCCGCCTGCTTCGCGCGACCCGGTCCCCAGCCGAGCGGCGGGTGGTGTCGTGAGCGCGCCGCAGAACCGGTTCAACAACCTCCTGCTCGACATGCTGCGCGAGCCGCTGGACCCGGCGTACGCCGCGGCCGCGCGGCGGCGGGCCGAGCGCGGTCCGGGGCCGTGGTGGGCGCGCGCGTCGAGCCGGGCGGTGAGCCTGCTTGTGGTCGCCGTGATCGGTTTCCTGTTCACGGTCGCCTACCAGCAGGTCGTCGCGGCCCGGCCGGAGAGCGCCCGGATCCGCGACCAGCTCGCCGACGACGTGCGGGCCCAGCAGGCCACCACGGACCAGCTGGCCCGGCGCGCCGACGAGCTGCGGGCCGAGGTGGATCGGTTGCGCGAGACGGCCCTGGCCGGCGAGGGGGTGACCGAGCTGCGGACGCTCGCCGCGGCGGCGGGCCTCGGCCGGGTACGCGGCGACGGCGTGGTGATCGAGCTGCGCGACGCGCCGCCCGTGCTGGACCCGGTCACCGGCGCGGAGCAGGCCGAGAACCTCGGCCGGGTGCTCGACCGGGACCTGCAGACCGTGGTGAACGCGCTCTGGCACGCCGGCGCGGAGGCGATCGCCATCAACGACCAGCGGCTGTCCAGCACCTCGGCCATCCGGGCGGCCGGGTCGGCGATCCTCGTCGACTTCAAACCGGTGACCAGCCCGTACCGGGTCGCCGCGATCGGCCCCGCCGACCTGAACCGCCGCTTCGACCGGTCCCCGACCGGAGAGCTGTTCCGGGAGATCGCCCGCCGGTACAAGATGTCGATCGAGGTCCGCCGCCAGAAGAACCTGACCTTGCCCGCCGCGACGGACCCGCAGCTGCGCTACGCCCGCCCGCCCGGCACGGCGGAGCCCTACACCCGCGGCGAACCGTCTCCGTCGGCGGCCACGCCGTCCCCCGTACCCTCGGCGTCGGGAGGTCCCTGATGATCGCAGTGCTCGCGCTGATCGCCGGTGTCACGCTCGGCGTGCTGCTGGAGCCGACCGTGCCGCTGTGGCTGCAACCGTACCTGCCGATCGCGGTGGTCGCCGCGCTCGACGCGGTCTTCGGTGGCATCCGCGCGAAGCTGGACGGCATCTTCGACGACAAGCAGTTCGTGATCTCGTTCATCTCGAACGTGCTCGTCGCCGGGCTCATCGTCTACCTCGGTGACCAGCTCGGCGTCGGCGGGCAGCTGTCCACCGGCGTCGTGGTCGTGCTCGGGGTACGCATCTTCGGCAACGTGGCGGCGATCCGCCGGCACCTGTTCCGCGCGTGAGGGACACCATGCAGGAGCACACCGGGACCGGCTGGCCGGACCCGCCGGGGCGGACCGGAAGCGACGAGCAGGCACCGGCCGGGCAGGCCGATGCGCCCGCCGCGGACGCCGCCGCGAGCGCCGCGGACGCCGCCGATCCGGCACGGGCGGCCAGCGACCGCGCCGAAGCGGCCAGCGAGTCGACCGCCGACGCGGCTAGCGAGTCGACCGCCGACCGTGGTGCCGGCGACCCCGCCGGCACACCCGCGCCCAGCCGCCCGCCGCTGCGGCGCAGGGTCACCGCCGCCGGAGCCGTGATCGGCCTGCTGCTCGGTCTGTTCGGCTTCGCGCTGGTGGTGCAGCTCAAGAGCAACACCACCGACCCCCTGGCCGCCGCCCGACCTGAGGACCTGCGGCGGATCTGGTCGGACCTGCAGGCGCGCGAGGACCGGTTGCAACAGGAGATCGCCGAGCTGGAGGAGAGCCAGCGCCAGCTCGCGCAGGGCGCGCAGGGCCGCGCGGCCGCCCTGGAGGAGGCCCGCCGCCTCGCCGACGAGCTGGGTATCCTCGCCGGCACCCTGCCGGCGGAAGGCAACGGCCTGGTGATCCGCTTCCAGCCCGGCTTCGGCCAGCCGATCAAGGCGAGCGCCATCGTCGACGCGGTGCAGGAGCTGCGCGGAGCCGGTGCCGAGGCCATGCAGATCGCCGGAGCCGACGGCCAAGCGGTGCGGATCGTCGCCTCCACCTCGTTCGTCGACGACGACGGCGCCATCCTCACCGGCGGCCGGCGGCTCACCGGGCCGTACACGGTCACGGTCATCGGAGACCCGGAGACCATGCGCACCGCACTGTCCATCCCCGGTGGGGTGGTCGAGTCGGTGCAGAAGGACGGCGGTACGGTGACCGTGCAAGAGTCGGGCAGGGTGCAGGTGACGGCCCTGCACGAGCAGGGAGACCTCAGGTACGCCCAGCCGGCGTCCTGACGCCTTGTCGAGGGAGCCCATGATTCCTGACGAACTGCGCTACACCGCCGAGCACGAGTGGGTCGGCGTCGACGACAACGGCCGGGTGCGGGTCGGGATCACGGATTTCGCCCAGGACGCGCTGGGCGACATCGTCTTCGTGCAGCTGCCGGAGGTCGGCACCACGGTCAACGCCAGCGAGCCGTTCGGTGAGGTGGAGTCGACCAAGAGCGTCTCGGAGCTCTACGCCCCGGTCACCGGCACGATCGTGGCCCGCAACGAGATGCTGACCGACGCCCCCGAGCTGATCAACAATGACCCGTACGGCGCGGGCTGGCTGGTGGAGATCGACCCGGCCGACCGCACGGCCCTCGATGACCTGCTCGACGCGGAGGGATATCGTCAACACACACAGAAGTGAGCCATCCGCCCGCCGTCCCCCGCGCGCCCAAGTTGACCCGTCATTTCGGCGATCGCTAGGCTCGCCCAGTCGACCGTGAACCATGGGTCGCGCGTCCGGGCTGGTGCGGGGACGCCGGCCGGATCGATCTACGCGAGGTGGTCCGATGACGCGTCCTGGCGACGAGTTCCCCCCACTCGACGTCACCTCGACGCTGAACCTCGGTGCCCTGGACGAGGCGCTCGAGGGTCCAGATGCCGACGTCGTGCCGAGCAGGATGTCCGGGTCGTTGCCGCCCGGCATGGCGCTGCTCGTGGTGCGTCGCGGCCCCAACGCGGGAGCCCGGTTCCTGCTCGACCACGACGTGACGACCAGTGGCCGGCATCCGGACAGCGACATCTTCCTCGACGACGTCACCGTGTCGCGCCGCCACGCCGAGTTCCACCGCGAGGGGGGCACGTTCACCGTCCGCGACGTGGGCAGCCTCAACGGCACGTACGTCAACCGCGAGCGGGTCGAGGCGGCCACCCTCAGCAACGGTGACGAAGTGCAGATCGGCAAGTTCCGCCTGGTGTTCATCGCCGGTCCCAAGCCGCGCGGGGAGGTCGGCCGGGGGTGACCGGGCGCACCGGCTGGTCCGGCCGCGAGGCAGCGGCGTGACGGCCGCCGCCGCGGCGTCCGCCGGCCGTGACGACGACCTGTCACCCGCCGGCGGTGGCATGCGTCTGCCGCGCGCCGGCGGGGCCGCCCCGGGGCCGCTGATGAGCATCGGAGAGGTGCTCGCCCAACTCCGCGTGGACTTCCCCGACACCACCATCTCCAAGCTGCGGTTCCTCGAGGCCGAGGGCCTGGTCGAGCCGCGGCGCACCCCCTCGGGATACCGCAAGTACAGCCGCGACGACCTGGCCCGGCTACGGTTCGTGCTCACCGCCCAGCGCGACCACTACCTGCCGCTGCGGGTGATCCGCGAGCACCTGGCCGCCGTCGACCGCGGTGAGCAGCCCCTTGAGCTGCGCGGCCGGCCCGTGCTGGTGCCGGTCGGCGCCGACGGCCCCGAGCTGCCCGCCGAGACCCGGCTGACCCGCGCCGAGCTGGCCGAGCGCGCGGGCGTCACCGAGGCGTACCTGCGCGACCTGGAGCAGCACGGCCTGCTGCCGAGCCGGCCCGGCGGGTGGTACGACGCCGACGCCCTCGCGATCGTCACCGTCGCCGCCCAGCTCGCCCGGCACGGCGTGCAGCCGCGGCACCTGCGGGCCTACCGCACGGCCGCCGACCGTGAGGTGGGCCTGTTCACCCAGGTGCTCGCGCCGCTGGTACGCCAGTCGGATCCGGCGGCCCGGGCACGCGCCGCCGAAACCGCCCGGGAGCTGGCCGAGCTGTCGCGCCGGCTGCAGGCGGCGCTGGTCCGGGCAGGGCTGCGCGAAGCGCTCGGCGGATAATGGGTGTGTCCGCCTCCACGACGATTGGCGCCATGCCCGGTCCGCGCGTGTACCGTTCAGGGAGAGGCGGAAACGACACGGAGGCGGAGTAGTGCGCGAGCTGAGCGTGGTCGGGGTTCGGGTCGAGCTGCCCAGCAACCAGCCGATCGTGCTGCTCAAGGAGGTCGACGGCGAGCGGTACCTGCCGATCTGGATCGGTGCGGTCGAGGCCACCGCGATCGCCTACGAGCAGCAGGGGGTCAAGCCGGCGCGGCCCCTCACCCATGACCTGCTACGAGACATCCTGACCGCGCTCAAGACCCCGCTGACCGCGGTCGAGATCGTCGAGCTGAAGGAGAACGTCTTCTACGCCGACCTGCTGATCGGCGAGAACGTGCGGGTCTCCGCCCGCCCGAGCGACTCGATCGCCCTCGCGCTGCGCGTCGGCGCGCCGATCCGGTGCGCCGACCAGGTGCTCGAGGAGGCGGGGATCGTGATCCCCGACGAGCAGGAAGACGAGGTCGAGAAGTTCCGGGAGTTCCTCGAGCAGGTGCGCCCCGAGGACTTCGCGGGCTAGCCCGGCCGAGCCCGGGCACGGGGGCCGACGGGCACCCGCGCCCGCGCGGCGTGTCGTGGCGCATCCAGCCGATCGCCATCGACGCGAGCGATAGGGTCGGGATGACGCGACACCGCGCAGCGGGGAGGGAGTCGCATGGAACACGCGTCCGAATCCGCTACTGATGAGACCGTCGGCTACCGCGGTGTCACCGCCTGCCACGCCGTCGGGATCACCTACCGGCAGCTGGACTACTGGGCGCGCACCAACCTGGTCGTACCGAGCATCCGTGACGCCTCCGGCTCAGGCACCCAGCGCCTGTACTCCTTCCGTGATCTGGTCGTGCTCAAGGTGGTCAAGCGGCTGCTGGACGCCGGGGTCTCGTTGCAGAACATTCGCCGGGCGATCGACACGCTGCGCGCGCACGGCGTCGACGACCTCGCGGGCATCACGTTGATCTCGGACGGGACGAGCGTGTACGAGTGCCGCTCGGCCGAGGAGGTCGTCGACCTGCTCCAGGGCGGCCAGGGTGTCTTCGGCATCGCGATCGGCGGGGCGTTCAAGGAGATCCAGGGCTCGCTGTCGCACCTGCCCGCCGAGCGGGCCGACGAGCAGGCCCCGCGGGTGGAGCCCGGCGACGAGCTGGCCCTGCGCCGGGCACGCCGCCGCGCGGGCTGAGGTGGCGGCGGCCCGCAGGAGGCGGCGGCGCTTGCTGATGCGTGCGCTCGGCCTCGGTCTGGTCGTCGGGCTGGGGACGCTGGCGGGCTGCGTGGCGTGGACCCGGCTGGCCGCCCGGGGCCACCTCTACTCGGCCGCGAACGTGCCCCCGGCACCGGTGGCGCTGGTGCTCGGCGCCGCCGTCTACCCCGACGGCACCCCGTCGCCGTTCCTGCGCGCCCGGCTCGAGCTCGCCAAGCAGCTGTACGACGAGGGCAAGGTGCGCGCCCTGCTCGTGTCCGGCGACAACCGCCAGCCCAGCTACAACGAGCCGGGCGTGATGCGCGACTGGCTGATCGCGCACGGAGTTCCCGAGCGCAAGGTGGTGGCCGACTACGCGGGTCTGGACACCTACGACTCATGCGTGCGGGCCAAACGGATCTTCGGGGTGGACCATCTGATCGTGGTGACCCAGAGCTACCACCTGCCGCGCGCGGTCACCGTCTGCCGGGCGGTCGGCGTGACCGCCGACGGGGTCGGGGACGAGTCGGTGTGGATACACCGGCGTGCCTGGCGCAAGGCGGCGCTGCGCGAGCAGCTCGCCACCGTCAAGGCCGCCGTCGACGTGGCCACCGGCCGCGACCCGGCCGTCCTGGGTCGCCCGGAGACCGGGGTCGAGGACGCGCTGCGGGACTGAGCTGCCGGCGCGGTGGTCAGTCGGAACCCGGCCGGCCAGCTGACCGCCACCTCGCATCCGGCCCGGGGTGCGCCGCGGCCTGGCCGCATTGGACGGTCATCCGACCGCCGGTCGTCTGCGGGCCTAGCCGGGCTCGAACGGGTTGACCACGGGCACGCCGGTGCGGGCCACGTCAGCCACGTTGCGGGTGACCAGGGTCAGCCGGTGAACTTTGGCGGTGGCCGCCATCAGGCCGTCGATCACCGGCGGGCGGACCGCGGCGTTCATCCGCCCCCATTCCTGCGCGATCTCCGCCGTCACTGGCAGGATCCGGGTGCGGTACGCCGACAGCAGTCCGGTTAGCCAGCGCTCCAGCGCCTCGGCCCGCTGCGGGTCCCGGGCGCGTATGCGTTCGATGCCCTGCCGGATCTCGCCGGCCACCAGGGTGCTGATGTACGCCTCGGCACCCACGTGCCGCGCGTGCCAGTCGGCGACCCCGGGATGCGGCCGGGGTTTGCGCAGCTCGGATACGACGTTGGTGTCCAGGAGGAACGCCACCCGTACCCCCGTTGTGATCCTCAGCCGGCCAGGTCGATGTCGCGGGGCAGGTCGCGCGCCCGCTCGACGTCGAGGTCCATGTCCGCGTGCGGCGCGGCGCGCAGGTAGTCCATGAAGCCGACGGACTCGCCGCGCAGCCGCCGGTACTCGGCGATGTCGATAATCACCGCCACCTCCTCGCCGTGCCTGGTGACGATCTGCGGCTCGCCGCTCTTCGCCGCGCGGAGCACCTCACTGAACCGCTGCTTCGCCTCCTGGACCTGCCAGCGCAACGTGATCACCCCAGACCTGTCTAGACTGACTAGATTCTATCAGCTCCGCATGGCCGAGCCAGCGGCGCGGCGCTCCGAGCCGGGTCGGTTCCCTGCAGGCGGCGGTCCCGCTGGTAGCCTTGCCAGCGCCACACCCATGCGGGAGAGACCACCCGGCAGCTTGCCGGGCGGCGCCGAAGGGGCAAACCCTCCCCGGAACCTCTCAGGCACAAAGGACCGCGTGGGCCGGCGACTCTGAAGTGCGCGACCGCGGCCCGGTAGGGCGCAACGGCGGGCACGACAGAGGGGGAGGGGCACGTCGACCTCGTCCTCGGGAGCGCCGATGACCGCAGAGTTCGTCCGCCGCCACATCGGACCGGACCTTGCCGACCAGCGCCGCATGCTCGACGTCGTCGGGTACGGCTCGGTCGAGGAACTGATGGACGCGGCGATCCCCGAGGCGATCCGCTGGCAGGGCCAGCTCGACCTGCCGCCGGCCGCCACCGAGGCGGAGGTCGTCGCGGAACTGCGGGCGCTCGCCGCCCGCAACCGGCCGATGGTGTCGATGATCGGGCTGGGCTACTACGGCACGCACACCCCGGCGGTGATCCGTCGCAACGTGCTGGAGAACCCCGCCTGGTACACCGCCTACACCCCCTACCAGCCGGAGATCAGCCAGGGCCGGCTGGAGGCGCTGCTGAACTTCCAGACCATGGTCGGCGACCTGACCGGGCTGCCGGTCGCCAACGCGTCGATGCTCGACGAGGCGACCGCCGCCGCCGAGGCGATGACCCTGGCCCGCCGGGCCGCGAAGACCGGCAGCAACGTGTACGTCGTGGACGCCGACGCGCTGCCGCAGACGATCGCGGTCATCACCACGCGCGCCGAGCCGCTCGGCATCCAGGTGCGGGTGCTCGACCTGGACCGCGAGGAGCTGCCCGCGGAGTTCTTCGGGCTGCACCTGCAGTACCCGGGCGCGTCCGGGCGGGTGCGTGACCACGCTCCGCTGGTCGAGGCCGCGCACGCGCGCGGCGCGCTGGTCACCGTCGCCGCCGACCTGCTCGCGCTGACCCTGCTGCGCCCGCCCGGTGAGATCGGCGCGGACATCGCCGCCGGAACCACCCAGCGCTTCGGCGTACCCATGGGCTTCGGCGGCCCGCACGCCGGCTACCTGGCGGTGCGCACGGGCTTGGAGCGGTCCCTGCCCGGCCGGCTGGTCGGGGTGTCCCGCGACGCCGACGGCGCACCCGCCTACCGGCTCGCGCTGCAGACCCGCGAGCAGCACATCCGCCGGGAGAAGGCGACCAGCAACATCTGCACGGCGCAGGTGCTGCTCGCCGTCATGGCGGGCATGTACGCCGTCTACCACGGGCCTGACGGGCTGCGCTCGATCGCACGGCGGGTGCACGCCATGGCCACCCGACTCGAGGCGGGCCTGCGCGCCGGCGGGGTGCGCACCGGGGAGTGGGCTTTCTTCGACACGGTCACCGCGTTCGTGCCCGGGCGTGCCCACGACGTCGTCGCCGCGGCCGCCGAGCGCGGGATCAACCTGCGCCTGGTCGACGCCGACACGGTCGGGATCGCCTGCGACGAGACCACCACCGAGGAGCACCTGCGCGCGGTCTGGGCGGCGTTCGGCGTGCCCGAGCCGGCCGGGGACCCCCCGGCGCCGCGCCCGGCCGGTCCCGCTCGTACCTCGGACTTCCTCACCCACCCGGTGTTCCACGCGCACCGTTCGGAGACCGCGATGCTGCGCTACCTGCGGTCGCTCGCGGACAAGGACTACGCGCTGGACCGCGGCATGATCCCCCTCGGCTCCTGCACCATGAAGCTCAACGCGACCACCGAGATGGAGCCGATCACCTGGCCGGAGTTCGCCGACCTGCACCCGTACGCCCCGGCCGAGCAGGCCGCCGGCTACCGGGCGATGATCGAGCAGCTGGAGCGCTGGCTGGCCGAACTCACCGGCTACGACGCGGTCAGCGTGCAGCCCAACGCCGGCTCGCAGGGCGAACTCGCCGGCCTGCTGGCGATCCGGGCGTACCACGCGTCGCGCGGCGAGGCGCACCGCGACGTGTGCCTGATCCCGTCCAGCGCGCACGGCACCAACGCGGCGAGCGCCGTGATGGCCGGCATGCGGGTCGTGGTGGTGGCCTGCGACGCGGACGGGAACGTGGATCTGGTCGACCTGGACCGGCGCCTCGCCGAACACCGCGACCGCGTCGCCGCGATCATGGTGACGTACCCGTCCACCCACGGGGTCTACGAGACCGGCATCGCCGAGCTGTGCGCCAAGGTGCACGACGCCGGCGGGCAGGTCTACGTCGACGGCGCGAACCTCAACGCGCTGCTCGGCTTCGCCAAGCCCGGCCGGTTCGGCGCGGACGTGTCCCACCTGAACCTGCACAAGACGTTCTGTATCCCGCACGGCGGGGGCGGGCCCGGCGTGGGACCGGTGGCGGTGCGCGCCCACCTCGCCCCGTATCTGCCCGGTGACCCGGCACGGCCCGGCGACTCGCCGGTCGGCCCGGTGTCCGCCGCCCGGTACGGATCGGCGGGCATCCTGCCCATCCCGTGGGCGTACCTGCGGCTCATGGGGCCCGACGGCCTGGTGCGGGCCACCGGAGTCGCGGTGCTCGCGGCCAACTACATCGCGGCCCGGCTGCGCGACTACTACCCGGTGCTCTACGTCGGCAACAAGGGCCTCGTCGCGCACGAGTGCATCCTCGACCTGCGGCCGCTGACCAAGGCGAGCGGCGTGACCGTCGACGACGTCGCCAAGCGGCTGATGGACTACGGCTTCCACGCGCCGACCATGTCGTTCCCGGTCGCCGGGACGCTGATGGTGGAGCCGACGGAGTCGGAGGATCTGCCCGAACTCGACCGGTTCTGCGACGCGATGATCGCGATCCGGCGGGAGATCGACGAGGTGGCGGCCGGGCGGTGGCCCCGCGACGACAACCCGCTGGTCAACGCGCCACATACCGCGGCGATGGTGACCGGCGACGAGTGGGGGCACCCGTACCCGCGGTCGGTCGCGGCGTACCCGGCCGGGCGTACCGCAGGGAAGTACTGGCCGCCGGTGCGCCGCATCGACGGTGCGTACGGTGACCGGAACCTGGTGTGCGCCTGCCCGCCCCCGCAGACCTATCAGGACTGACCATCGACCGGGCCGCTCTCGGGGCGCGGCGAGACGCACCGGCGGCCCGGATCGCAGTGACGGTGCCGATCAGGCCGCGGCCTGCCTCGGCAGTGGCTCGTGGACGGTGGATGCGCGCCGCGCGGGGCCGCGGGAGGGAGGGATGGTACGGCCGTCGGGAAGCAGTTCACCGGTGTCGTCGAAGATGATCACGCCGTTGCACAGCAGGCTCCACCCCTGCTCCGGCACTGACGCGACCACCCGGGCGGCTTGTCGGTCCACCGCGTCGGCAGCGGGACAGGCTGGCACGTGGGAACACATCGGGGGGCTCCAGAGGGGCGTTGTGTTCTTTGTCACCTGTTTAGACATGCACGATACCAGCCAAAACGGGACTGTTTTAAGCACCGCGTGGGCCGTCTGAGAGGCGTGAGCAGCCGAACTAACGGCCAAGCCGCCCGAATCGGGAGGTAATGACATCACTGAGGCGCGAAATTCACCCGGGTGGATGAGGAAGGCTCATCCGCCCGGGTCGGTGGTGCCGGGGGCTGCGTCGGCTGGGCGGTCGTCGGCCGCTCCGCCCGGCTGCCCGGCGTCCTGCGCGCCACGGCTCCGCGAACGCGACCGGCTGCAGTGGCGCATCGACGATCCCGGCGACCCGGCCGCGTTGGTGACCGAGTTCCTCGCCGAGCACGGCCTGCCGGTGCGTGATCTCGCCGTGCCGGCCAGGCGCGTGGATGACGACGGCCGGCTGTGTGGCGCCGCGCTGCACGTCTCCGCCCGGGCCGGGGCGCGCATCGCCGGGGGAGCCGAGGGCGCCGCGAGTCCGGCGTCCACCGTGCCCGACGTGGTGGCGGTGGTATACGAGCACGCCGACCCCGCCGAAGGCCCGCCCGGCCACCCCGGCCCGCCCGGGCCCGACCCGTTCACCGTGGGGCGATGGACGCCGAGTTGGAGTCCCGAAGCGCACGCGGAGGCGGTACGGGCGGTGCGCGCCGCGATCGCCGCCGGCGACGTCTACCAGGTCAACCTGGTGGGCCACGTCAGCGCGGCCTACCGCGGCGACCCGGCCGCGGCGCTGCACCGGGTAGCTGCCCTGCCCGGCGCCCGCTACGGGGGTCTGCTGTCGGGGCCAGGCTGGGCGCTCGCCTGCGCCTCGCCGGAGACCCTCGTCGAGGTGCGCGGTGGACGGGTCGTCACCCGCCCGATCAAGGGCACCCGACCGGCCACCGCGGCCGGCCGGGTCGAGCTGCTCGCCAGCGCCAAGGAGCGCGCCGAGCACGTGATGATCGTTGACCTGGAGCGCAACGACCTCGCCCGCCTGGCCCGCACCGGATCGGTCCGCGTCGACGAGCTGTACGCGGTGCGGCGCTGGTGCGACCTGTGGCAGGCGGAATCGACCGTCTCCGCGCGGCTCGCCGACGGCGTGGACCTTGCCAGCCTGCTGCGCGCGGTGTGCCCGGGCGGGTCCGTCACCGGCGCCCCCAAACTCGCGGCGCTCCAGGTCATCGCGCGCGTGGAACCCGTCGGCCGGGGACCGAGCATGGGCGCGCTCGGCTGGGTGTCCGCCCAGGGGGTCGACCTCGGCCTCACCATCCGCACCGTCGTGGCCGACGGCGACCGCCTGCACGTGTGGGCCGGCGGGGGCATCACCTGGGGCAGCGATCCGGTCGCCGAGGTCGCTGAGGCGGCCGCCAAGGCCGCACCGCTGCGCGCGGCGCTCACCGCCTGAGACGGCTGGCCGGCTACAGGTCGTTGAAGATCGCCGTGATGAGCACCTGGGTGATGTCGAACGACTCGCGGGACTCGAAGGCGAGTCCGCCGGTCACCCGCGCGATCTCCTGCAGCGTCGGGTAGTCGGCCGCCCTGCCGAAGCCGACCGTCGTCACCGGCACCCTGCGCGCCGGGTCGGCGTTGTTCTGCTCGAGCTGCTGCAGCAGCTGCTCGTAGCTCAGCCCGCCGGTGGAGTCCTCGTTCTTGCCGTCGGTCATCACCACGACGAGGTTCACCGCATCCGGCTGGTAGTTGTCCAGCATGAACTTCTGGGCGGCGGCCACCGTGTCGTACAGCCCGGTGCCGCCCACCGCCCGCAGGCCGTTGATGCCGCTTGTCAACCGTGCCTTGCGGGTCTGCCCGTTGACCACGTCGCCGAGCGGACCGAGCGACACGACCTCCCGGTAATCGGTGGAGCCCCGCTGACCGGTCGAGAACACCCACAGCCCCACGCGGTCGTCGTCGGAGAAGAGCGCCAGCGCCTCACGGGCCGCACGCTTGGCCAGATCCATGCGGGTGCCGCCGGTTCCCGGCACCACGTCGGCCATCGAGCCGGAGACGTCGAGCACCAGGAGGACGTTGCTCGCGCGGTTCAGCCCGGTCCAGGTGGTGATGGTCCGGGTGACGGAGTCGGGCAGGAGCGCGGCCCGCGGCATCACGGTGATCTCCCGCGCCACCCCGTTCTGCACGGTCAGGTCCCGCCCGGGCACCCGGTTCGGATCGCGGAAACCGGCGTCGAGCAGCCGCTGCCCGCCCTCGTGTCCCCGGACGTAGTCCCGGAACAGCGCCGCCACCTGCTTGGCCTGGTCGGTCGACCACTCCGCCTCGAGGACGAGGAACGGGTGGTCGGCCTCGATGATGCTCTGCTCCGGGTAGATGGCGACCAGGGGCGCCCGCGGGTTGGTCAGATTGTGGTCGAGCACCTCCTGCTCGAGGGCCGGGAACGCCGAGATGTACGCCAGCCCCGCCTCCGGACTCTCGGCCGACCGGCGGGCGTACTCGTTGAGGATGTCCGCGGTGCGTGCGGCGCGCACCTCGATGGCCTGGTTGAGCCGGAACAGGTTCTCCATCTCGGCCGCGCTGATCTCCTCGTCGTCGTTGCGGTCGAGCATCGCGGTCAGCGCCAGCAGACCGGCAGTGGACCTCGCCGGGTCGGTCATGCCGAGCTTGAACGGTCCCCAATCCGGCTGTCCGTGGCTTGACCAGTTCATGCGCCCGGTCGCGTTGTCGATCACGGTCTGCCAGGTGATCGGCTGGTTCGGCCAGCCCAGCTTCTCTGCCATGGGCTTGGGCATGGCCAGCACCGCGGGGGAGCGGGCGATGCTCGGCTGCCGGTCGGGCATCATGCGTTCGGCGTCGGAATCGACCGCGGCTCGGCGCACCCAGGCCGTCGACTGCGGCACCCACGCGTCCGGCGCCGGGCCGTTGACCTTGGGATCCCACGGGTTCTGCAGCGCGATCGCCATCTCCGCCGAGTCCTTCGCGGTGATCTGGACCGTCGCGCACGTGCCGTCGATGTTCGGTTCCCCCTTGGCCCACTGCAGGCTGAGGTCCTCGAGGATGGACGCGGTCGCGGGCGAGGCCACGATGGTCGCGCTCGCGGTGCCGGTGCACGCCGGACGGATGAGCCAGACGTAGCCGGCGGTGAGGCCGGCGCCGACGAGCACGGCGACCAAGGCGACCACGAGCCACGGCGCGATGCCCCGCCGGCGCCCGCGGCGCCGGTGGGACCGAACCCCAGCGGGACGGCTGTACGCCATGAGGGGTGCCTCCGGGAGAGGGGAGCGGACGTGAACCGCGCACAGTCTAGGCCTTCGTCGAGCCGCAGGTCAGCCGGCAACCGGGCGGGCCCGTTGCCGGGTCGCCGGATCGCCTGACCCGGCGCGTACCGTGGTCGCATGACGATGCGCCCATCCGGCCTCCTGAACAAAGGCCGCGTCGTCGGCCTCGGGCCGCTCCTCAGTCATGACCTAGCTTCCTAGGATGCCTTAACGGTTATGACCTCCCTCAAGACGGACCTGAACCAGCCGGCCGGCAATGACGAGCACGGAGGACGCTAGCCCTGGTGAAGCATGAACCTTTGCCTTCAGCGCCGACGGGAGCCGCGCAGGGCGACACCGAGCGCGGCGAGCGCCGCGAACAAGAGCATCGCGCAGAAAAGAGCCTTGATCACCTGGTCAGGGTAGCGCCATGGCATGATGAGCGCCGATGAGCACCGAACCCTTCTGGCGCGGTGTCGCGGCCGCGCTGATCACGCTCTTCGACGACGAGGGCGCCGTGGACCTGGTCGCGACCGCCACCCACGCCCGCCGCCTGGTCGACCACGGAGTACGGGCGCTGCTCGTGGCCGGTACGACCGGGGAGGCTGACGCGCTGACCGACGCCGAACGCCGAGCGCTGGTGGCCGCCGTCCGGGACGCGGTGCCGTCGGAGATCCCCGTCCTCGCCGGCGCAGGCGGATCCTGGACGGGGCAGGCCGTCGACCGGGTGCGGGCGGTCGTCGACGCGGGCGCGGACGCGCTGCTGGTGGCACCGCCCCGCCGCTGCGGGGATCTGCTCGGGTTCTACACAGCGGTGGCCGCGGCCGCCGCCGACAAGCCGGTGCTCGCCTACCACTTCCCCGGCGTGGTCGGGGGAGAGGTGCCGGTCGAGGTGCTCGGCGAACTGCCGGTGGCCGGGCTGAAGGACTCAACCGGTGACGCCGAACGGCTGCTGCGCGAGCTGGCCGCCTGGGAGGGCTGGACATACGTCGGCTCCTCGGCGGTCGTGACGCTCGCCGGCATCCTCGGTGCACCGGGCGCGATCCTCGCGGTCGCGAACGCGTACCCGCAGGAATGCGTGGCCGCGTTCCAGGGCGACGCCGCGGCCCAGCGCCGTCTGCTCGAGCCGCACCTGACGGCCAAGACAGCATTCCCGCACGGCATCAAAGGGCTGGTGGCGAAGCGGTTCGGCACCTCGACCGCAGCGCGCATGGGGTGACAGCGGGTCTGCTCCCCGCCACATAGACTGCGGCGCATGCGATTGGCCCATCTTGCGCTGACTGTGGCTGACCAGGAGCGGTCCCGGCGGTTCTACGAGACGTACTTCGGCTTCGACGCCGGCCCGGCCACCCGGTACGACGACGGCTTGCTGATCATCCGCGACGCCCACGGGTTCGACCTGGCGCTGGGGGAGGGCGACGCGGGGGAGCTGCCCGCGTTCCTCCACTTCGGATTCCAGGCAGCCGATCCTGGCACGGTGCGCGCGCTGCGCGAGCGGCTGGTGCGCGACGGGGTGACGTTCGTGGAGGACGAGGACACCGACGCGTACGTCGGCTTCAAGTGTCTCGACCCGGACAGGTACCAGGTCGAGGTCTACTGGGAGCCGTGACGCGTGGCTGTTGAGATCGTCTACGAGACGCACGCCACCACAGTGGACAACGAGGCCGGGTACGCCACCGGATGGCGGGGTGCCGAACTCTCCGAGCGGGGCCGAGCTGAGGCTGTCGAGCTGGGCGAGCGCCGCCGCGACGACAACCTGGCGGCGGTCTTCTGTTCCGACCTCGAGCAGGCCGTACAGACCGTGGCCATCGCGTTCGAGGGCGCGCGCATCCCGGTGTACTTCGACGCCCGGCTGCGGGAGTGCGACTACGGGGACTGGACGGGGATGCCCGTCGCGCGGCGGGATGCCCAGCGGCCGCATCGGATCCGGGAGCCGTTCCCGGGCGGGGAGAGCTACATCGACGTCGTGGTGCGCATGGGGGAGTTCCTGGTCGATCTGGCCCGGCACTGGGAGGGTCATCGTGTGCTTGTGGTGGGTCACGCCGCCACCCGGTTCGCGCTAGCCCATCTGCTCCACGGCGAGCGCCTGGAGGATGTGGTGGCCGCGCCGGCGGAGTGGCGGCCAGGCTGGCGGTACGTACTGCGTTCCGGCTGGTCACCGGACTCCGGCTACCGGGCCGCCCGGTCAGCGGTATGAGTGGGTGCTGACCCGCGTGAGAAGATGCGTCCATGAGCAGCGACGCGGACCCCGACGTGAGCGCCCTGGCCATCAACGTCGTGATCCCCGAGGAGCTGCGCTGGACCGACACCCGCCGCGGTGAGGAGTTCACATTGATGACGGCCCCCTCGGCTGCTCACCCGTGCCGCAGCGGCGCGGGATGTCCAGCTGGTTACCGGACTACTTTACATAATGTTCATTATCAAACATCCTGGGCTGCTCTCTCCGCGCCGCGTCGAGACATACCGCGGAAGGCGGTACGCCACGTGGGGCTCGACGGTGCGGACATGTCCCACGACCAGGGCGTCGGCACGCACGTCGAGGTGTCGAGCGCGTTTGGCACTGCGCAGTGACCCGCAGCGGTTGAGCGCCTCCTACACGATGTCGCCGAGCGCCGTACTTGCTGATTGATTGTGGGCTGGCCGGCCACGTAGCGTGCCGGCTGGACACCGGACCGGCCGGGGCGGGCGAAGGAGGTCAGCGTGCGCGTCCGTGGGCTCGCCGTGGTCGGGGTGGGCGCCACCGCGGTCGCGGCAGGCCTCGTCGGGTTGCTGCACCTGCTCCCGCCGTCGGCGCACGTGCACCCGGTACGCCACACGATCAGCGAGTACGCGCTACTCGAAACCGGGTGGCTGTTCAACGTGGCGGTGCTGACGTTGTCGGTCGGGTCGGTCGCGGTGCTGGTCGCCTGCCTGCGGGCCCGACTCGTGGTCGCAGCCTCGCCTGCCGCGGCCTGTCTGCTGCTGTGGTCGGTCAGCCTCTGCACGCTGGTGGTCTTCCCCAAGCACGACTGGTCGGTGGGCCCGAGCGTGTCCGGTGACGTTCACCGGCTGGCCACTGTGGTCGGGTTCGTGAGCCTGCCGCTCGGAGCGCTGCTCGTCACGTGGTCGTGGCGGGCGCACCCGATCTGGCGGGGGCATGCGTACCGGTCGGGATGTCTGGGCGCCCTGTCGCTGCTGTGCTTCCTGCCGATCCCCGCGGCGGTCGCGCTGGAGCCGCTGACCGGGGTCCGCTGGTGGCGGGCGATCCCGCTGGGCGCCGTGGAACGGCTCCTCGCGCTGTGTGAGGTGGTGACCGTTCTCGCGCTGGGCTGGTGGGCCGCCCGGGCGGCACCTGTGCAGACGGTCACCGGCGCCCGGAGGGCCGGTCGGAGTGTCCGGTCGAAACTGTCGGTGTGGCCTGGTAGGAAGGGCTAGCAATCAAACAGATGTTCGGAGGATGCCATGGCCACCGCTGTGCGGAACGCCGCCCGCGGGCTGTCCACTGAGGAGCTACAGACCATCCGCGACACCCTGGCCGCCGGCCGTAAGCCGAAGGTGATGTTCACCGCGGCGGCGGGGCAGATCGCCGGGCAGATCGGGCAGGTCGTAAAGCTGACCGATCCGCAGCTGTCCGAGGAGTGGGTGGTGGTGCGCTTCGGCCACGACGAGCTGCCCTTCTCCCCCGCCGACCTCGCCATCCCCCCGAAGGGGGCGTCCGCGCGCCGCGCGTCGGCCCAACCCCCGGCGCCGCCCGCGCCCGAGTTCAAGGTGACCCGGGAGAAGCCCGTGCCGTCCCCCCGCGAGGAGAAGCCGATGTCGCAGAGCAGCCCGTCGCCGCAGACACCGGCGGCCGCCGGCGGTGCGGTCAAGCCCGCACGGAAGGCGGGCGGCCGGGGCGGGAAGACCAAGCCGCCCGCCGCGTTGACGATCACGGTGGCGTACGCGGATGGTGAGTGGACCGTCGCCGCCCAGCAGGGCGCCAAGACGTTGGCGAAGCCGTACCTGATCAAGCCGTCGGAGGCGTTGAAGATGGTGGGGCTGCTGGACGTGCCGGGCGTGCACGAGGCGGTGGAGCAGATCCTCGCCGCCGAACGCGCCGAGGCCGAACACCGGGCCGAACAGCTGCGCACGGAGCTGGCCGAGATCGAGGCGAAGCTCGCCGAGCTGCGGGCGGTGAGGTAGTCGGTGGAGGCGCTGCGGCTCGACCACTGCGTGACCGCGGTGAGCGACCGGGCCAGGTCCACGGCCTTCTACCGCGACGTTCTGGGCGCGCAGGTCGTCGAGGCCCCGAACGGACGGGTGGCGTTCCGGTTCGGCGACCAGCAGCTCAACGTGCACGGTCCCGGGGTCGAACCGGGGACGTTCGTGGCGCGCCGCCCGGTGGCCCCGGGGCGGCAGCGACCTGTGTTTCGTGTGGCCGGGCACGGTCGCGCAGGCGCTGGAGCACCTGCGCCGCCACGGGGTGGCGGTCGAGGCCGGGCCGGTGCCGCGCCACGGGGGCCGGGGTGCGGGCACCAGCGTGTACTTCCGCGATCCGGACGGGTCGCTGCTCGAGTTCATCGTGTACTCGTGACGGTGGCCTGACCCGGCCCGCAGACCTCGCGTCCGTCTGCGATCCGCGCCCGCCTCGGTCGCGGCCTGGGTGCCGCAGCGCCTCCCCCGGGCCCGATGGATCCTTGTGTGGCAAGGTACCATGCCTGACATGCAGGAGCCTGCGGGACTGGCCACCGCGCTCCGCCGCGGCACGCTGGAGTTCTGCGTGCTGGCGCTGCTCGCTGACGGCGAGCGGTACGGCGTGGAACTGGTACGCCAGCTCGCGGCGGAGGACGCGTTGACGACCAGTGAAGGCACCCTGTATCCCCTGCTGTCCCGGCTGCGCCGCGCTGGTTGGGTCGCCACCTCGTGGCGGGAGGCGCCAGCCGGGCCGCCCCGGCGCTACTACACGCTCACCGCCGACGGTCGGGCCGCGCTGGAGCGGTTCCGGTCGCAGTGGGTGTCCTTCCGCGACGCCGTCGACCGGATGGTTGGCACGAGCCGATGAAACGGAGCGACAGATGAACCCGATCGACGCCCTCGTCGACGGCTACCTGTCCGCAGTCGCTCAGGCGACCGCGGATCTGCCGCAGTCGCGCCGCGAGGAACTGCTCGCGGATCTGCGCGCGCACATCGCCCAGGCACGCGCCGAACTCGACCCGCCCACCGAGGCCGGGGTACGCACGATCCTCGAGCGGCTCGGCGACCCCGCGGCCATCGCCGCGGAGGCCCGTTTGGGCGAACCCGCCGACCGGCCCGACGGTCCCGTGGGCCCCGGGCAGATGGGCCCGGCGTCGCCGGTGGCCGCCCCGGCCCCGCCCGCCCGGTCGCGTGCCTGGGTGTGGGTCGCGGTCGTGCTCGCGGCCGTCGGCGCCGTGCTGGTCGGGTGCGTGGCGGTGGTCGTCTTCGGCCTGATGTCCTGGCGAACCGTCACGGTTGGGGAGGACTCCGGCCCGGTACAGGTCGTTCCGCTGTCACCGATGATGCCCGAACGGTCGGGCTTCGTCCCCCCGTCTTCGCGCTAGCCTGGGGCGCCATGCCCTACCGACCACCCCTGCTGTGGCGGGCGCTGCTCGTCGCCGCCCGCGCGCTGGTGCCGCTGGTGTGC
Organism: Micromonosporaceae bacterium; assembly: GCA_047459115.1. Lineage (GTDB taxonomy): Bacteria > Actinomycetota > Actinomycetes > Mycobacteriales > Micromonosporaceae > VSCG01. The sequence continues at coordinate 4,619 of VSCG01000010.1, read as the reverse complement.
CGGCTGCGGGTCACCGGCGACGTGCCCGACGCGCTGCGGCACGGCCCGCTGATCCTGGCCGCCAACCACATCAGCCCGTTCGACCCGATCGTGCTCACCGCCGCGTGCCGGGCCCGGCGCGTCGCACCCCGGTTCATGGCCACCGGCGGGCTGTTCCGCGCCCCGATCGTCGGTGCGGTGATGCGCTGGTGCGGACACATCCGGGTGGATCGACGCACCCCGCGGGTCACCGACGCGCTCACCGCCGCCGCCGGCGCGATCGCCGAGGGCTCGGTGGTGGCCGCCTACCCGGAAGGCCGCATCGGGCTGGACCCCGGCATGTGGCCGGAGCGGGGCAAGACCGGCGTGGCGCGGCTGGCGCTGGCCAGCGGCGCCACGGTGGTGCCGGTCGCGATGTGGGGCGCGCACGAGGTGCTGCCGTACACGGCGCCCAAGGGCCTGCTCGGGGCGTTGGGGCGGGCGGTTCGCCGCCGCCCGGTGGTGCGAGTGCACTTCGCCGCGCCGGTCGACCTGTCCGGGCTGTCCGCCGAGCGGCCCGGTGACGCGTTGCGGGCCACGGACCGGATCCTTGACGCGGTCACGGACGCGCTGGTGCCGCTGCGCCCCGACGAACCCGACCGGCCGCGCCACGTCGACCCGACCCGGCCGGTCGATCCGTCTCGCTCCCGGCGGCGTCCGACGGTGGCCGCACGGCACGACGTCGGGGTTGACCGGAGTGGATGACCGGCGTGGATGAGGTCGGCCCCTGCTGGAGTTCTGCCTGGCCAACTACGACAACCCGGTGCGGTGACGCTGCTGCCCGGTGATGCTGCCTCAGTTGCGGTTGCCGTGCCAGACCAGGCGCTTGGCGAACCCACCGTGCTCGTCGGCCTTCGCTGCCCGGATCTTCTCCAGGTCGTTCGGGGACAGCCCGACCTGGTCGGCGAGCGCGTGCACCACCTCGAGGATGTCGGCCAGTTCGGCCACGTCCCCGGACTCCAGGTACTCGACGACCTCTTCGGCGAGCTTGGCGCGCAGCAGGTCGGGCAGTTCGTGCGCGGCGGCCGGGCGGACCACCGGCTCCCCGCCCTGACTACGGATGAGGTCGGGGATCCCGTCCCGGACCAGTTTGCCGATCTCCAGTGTGGCCATTCGTCGAGACTAGTCACCATGGAGGAGGATGACACGCAGGTAGGGTGCGTGTCGCGACCCGACCAGGTGGAAAGGGCGGGGCGATGGCGGTACGGATACGGGTGCGCCGCGTCTACGACGACGCTGCGCCCGACGACGGTGTGCGGGTGCTGGTCGACCGGTTGTGGCCGCGGGGAGTGAGCAGACAGGCCGCCCGCGTCGACGAATGGCTCAAGGAGGTGGCCCCGTCCACCGGGCTGCGCACCTGGTACGGCCACGACCCGGCGAAGTTTCCCGAGTTCCGCCGCCGCTACCTGGCCGAGCTGACCGAACCGCCCCGTGCCGCCGCCCTGGGCCGGCTGCGCCACCTGGCCGGCGCCGGGCCGGTCACGCTGCTGACCGCCACCCGGGACATCGAGCACAGCCAGGCGACCGTGCTCGCCGAGCAGGTGCGCAAGGCCTGATACTGCACGGCGTGCCCCGCATGCCGTACCTGGACGCGCCGCGGCCGCTGGCGTTCGCCCACCGCGGTGGCGCGGCGGTGGGCGACGAGAACACGGTCGCCGCGTTCGAGCGGGCCCTGGCGCTGGGCTACCGCTACCTGGAGACCGACGTGCAGGCCACCGCCGACGGGGTGGCGGTGGTGTTCCACGACGCCGACCTGGCGCGGATGGCCGGGCGGCACGACCGGGTCGACGCGCTGCGCTGGGCGGACCTGGCGACCGTGCGCATCCGCGGGGAGGCCGCCGTGCCGCGCCTGGACGACCTGCTCGACGGGTGGTCCGACGTGCGGTTCAATGTGGACGTCAAGGCGCATGGGGCGGTCGGGCCGACCGTCGAGACGCTGCGGCGCACCGCGGCCCACGACCGGGTGCTGCTGGCGTCGTTCAGCGACACCCGGCTGGCCCGGTTGCGCCGCGCCGTCGGCCCGGCGGTGGCCACGTCACTGGCCACCCGCGAGGTGGCCCGGCTGCGGTTCGGCGCCCTGCGGCGCCTGCCGGCCGGGGTGGTCGCCGCCCAGGTCCCGGTGCGCTACGGCCCGGTGCGGGTGGTCGACCGCCGGTTCATCGCCCGGGCCCACCGGCTCGGCCTGCAGGTGCACGTCTGGACGGTCGATGACCCCGCCGAGATGCACGACTTACTTGATCTCGGTGTGGATGGCATCATGACCGATCACCCGGAGGTGCTCCGCCAGGTGTACCTCGACCGAGGTGTGTGGAGGACCCCGTAGTGACCGCGACGACCCTGGAGCCGGCCGCGCCGGCGAGCACCCGCCGGGAACGCACCGGCTGGTACCTCTACGACTGGGCGAACTCGGCGTATCAGACCACGGTGGTGGCCGTGTTCCTCGGGCCGTACGTGATCGCGTCGGCCGAGGCGGCGACCGGCTGCCAGACCGAGGAGGCGTGCCAAACCGCGACGGTCGACGTGCTCGGGGTGCGGCTCGCCGCGGGTTCCTACTACCCGGCGGTCTTGGCGGTGGCGGTGGTGCTCAACGTGCTGCTGCTGCCGGTGGTCGGGGCGATCGCGGACCGCTCGGCGCACAAGCGGCGGCTGCTCGCGCTGACCGCGTTCACCGGGGCCGCCGCCACGGTCGGCATCGGCGCCGTCGCCCCGCACCGCTACCTGGTGCTCGGCGCGCTGGTCATCCTCGCCACGATGGCGTTCGCGGCGAGCATCGTGGTGTACAACTCGTTCCTGCCGCAACTGGTCACCGAGGAACACCGCGACAAGGTGTCCAGCGTCGGTTGGGCGATCGGCTACCTGGGTGGCGGGCTGCTGCTGCTGCTGAACCTGGTGGCGTTGCAGACGTTCGAGGAGCGTTTCGGCACCGGCACGGTGGTGCGCTGGTCGATCGCGTCCGCCGGGGTGTGGTGGGGCCTGTTCACCCTGCTGCCGCTGCGGTGGCTGCGCGACCGGCCGCCGGTGGACGTGCTGCCGGCGACGGGCAGCCTGCTCACCCAGGGCTTCACGCAGCTGTGGCACACGGTGCGCCACATGAAGGCGTACCCGTTGACGTTGTTCTTCCTGCTGGCCTACCTGGTCTACAACGACGGCATCCAGACGGTGATCAACCTGGCCAGCGTGTACGGCACGCAGGAGCTCAAGCTCGACCAGTCGACGCTGGTCGTCACGATCCTGATCGTGCAGTTCCTGGCGTTCTTCGGGGCGCTGGCGCTCGGTCGGCTGGCCGAGCGGTTCGGGGCGTGGAAGACGGTGCTGGGCAGCCTGGTGCTGTGGATCGTGATCGTTGTGGCCGCGTTCCGGTTGCCCGCGTCGGCACCGCTGCCGTTCATGGCGTTGGGCGCTGCGATCGGTGTGGTGCTCGGCGGCAGCCAGGCGTTGAGCCGGTCGCTGTTCAGCCAGATGATCCCCCGTGGCCGGGAGGCCGAGTACTTCGGTTTCTACGAGATCAGCGACAAGGGCGCGAGCTGGCTGGGCCCGGCGGCGTTCGCGCTGGTGTTCCAGTTGACCCAGAGCTACCGGGCGGGTCTGGTGTCGGTGCTGCTGTTCTTCGTGGTCGGCTTCCTCCTGCTGCTGGCGGTGCCGGTGCGCCGGGCGATCCTCGCCGCCGGGAACACCCCGCGGCACGTGCTGTGATTTCGGGCGTGACAATCCCTGGCGTGACCGCTGCACGACTGAAGTTCTTCTGGGGCCCGATGGACTGCGGCAAGTCGACCCTCGCCCTGCAGATGGACCACAACCACGCCCGGCAGGGCCGCCGCGGTCTGGTGTTCACCACGATCGACCGGTCGGGGCAGCCGCGGGTGACCACCCGTATCGGCCTGCAGCGGCACGCGATCGAGGTGACCGCCGACCTGGACCTGCGCGAGGTGGTGCGGGCCCGGGCGAGCGTCGACGGGCCGGTGGACTACCTGATCTGCGATGAGGCCTCCTTCTACACGGTGGCTCAGGTGGAGCAGTTGGCCGAGCTCGTCGACACCGCCGGCATCGACGTGTACGCGTTCGGTCTGGCCACGGATTTCCGCTCCGAGCTGTTCCCCGCCGCCCGGCGGCTGTTCGAACTCGCCGACGAGGTGGAGCGGCTGCAGGTGGAGGTGCTGTGCTGGTGCGGGCGGCCGGGGCTGCTCAACGCGCGGGTCATCGACGGGGTGGTGGTGCGGGAGGGCGAGCAGGTCCTCATCGGCGACACCGTCGGTGACGGGATGCACTACCAGGTGCTGTGCCGCCGGCACTACCGGAGCGGCGAGCTGGGCCCTCGGCTGACGTACCAGCGGGCCGGGGCCTCAGGCGCTTCGCGGTAGGGGTCTAGGCGAGGAATTCGAGGAGGCGCTGGGTGATCTGGTCGGGCGCTTCCTCCGGGATGAAGTGTCCCCGCCGCGATCGGGCCGCCGTGCACGTCGTCGGCCCAGGCTCGCCAGACCTCCAGCGGCTGCTCCACGCTGGCGGCGATGCCGGTGTGGCTCCAGAGCACGAGGGTCGGGCAGGTGATGCGCCGTCGTCCACGGTCGGCCTCGTCGTGCTGGCGGTCGAGGGTGGACGATGCC
>VSCG01000009.1:0-44978 GCA_047459115.1 Micromonosporaceae bacterium | reverse complement strand
TGACCCGGATCAGGTTCGACGGTCGGGGGCTGACAGCCCCCCTCTCAGCCCGGTCACACCGGGCTCCCGTGGGATACGGCTTGACCATAGCCAACCCGCGAGCGCACGGGCAAACCGGCCTAGCGGGATCCGAAGCGGCCCGGCGCGAACGCGGCGATCACGTCGGGAGTTCGGCCGGTCGCGATGAGCTCGGCCACCGCGTCTGCGGTGACCGGGGCCAGCAGCACACCGTTGCGGTGATGCCCGGTCGCCACCACCACACCCGGCCGCAGCACACCGAGCAGCGGCGCGTTGTCCGGGGTGCCGGGGCGAAGTCCCGCACGCGTCTCCACGACGGGGTACTCGGCGAGCCCGGGTACCAGGTCGACGGCCGGGCGCAGCAGGTCGAGCACTCCCCCGGCGGTGACCGAGGTGTCCGTGCCACGCTCCTCCTCGGTGGCGCCGACGACCAGTTCGCCGTCGGCGCGCGGGACGAGGTAGACGTGCCGGTGGTGGGCGTAGCCGCGGATGACGTGGCGCAGCTCCCGGGCTGGAGCACGCAGCCGCAGCACCTGGCCCTTGACGGGCCGGACGGGCAGCCCGGCGAGCGCCGCCGAACCGTAGCCGGCGGCCACGACGGTGACATCGGCGTCCACGGTAGACAGATCGATCACCGGGTCCCGCCGGATCGGCGTATCGCGGAGCGCGACGAGCAGCGCCCGCAGCACCCGTCGCGGATTCACCTGGTGGTCGCCGGGCGCCCAGGCGCCGCCGCGTACGCGTGGTGACAGCAGCGGCTCCCGGTCGCGCACCTGCCGCCCGGTCAGCGGTTCGATCGGCTGTCCGAGCCGCTGGTAGTAGTCGACCTGCCGGCGTATCTCGCGCAGATCGTCGTCGGTCAGCGCCACCAGCAGCGTGCCGCACCGGTCGTATCCGAGGTCGAGGCCCGACGCCGCGGTCAGGTCGGCGGCGAACCCCGGCCAACGCAGCGCGGACTCGACCAACAGCGCGCCCAGCGCCTCCTCGCCGGCGCGTGCCTCGCCGGTCGGGGCGAGCATGCCGGCGGCCACCGCCGCCGCTCCCTGGCCCGGCGCCGGGTCGTGCACGGTCACGTCCAGCCCGCGCTGGCGGCACCGCCAGGCGACCGCGAGGCCGATGAGCCCACCACCGATGACCGCGACCTTCATCGGGACGGCCGCCCTGCTTCGAGGCGCGCGACCAGCAGCGCACAGGCGGCCGCCGGGTCGGGCGCCTCGCTGACCGCGCCGACGACCGCCACGCCGTGCGCCCCGGCCGCGCGCAACCGCGGCACCCGTTCGGCGGTGACGCCTCCGATGGCGATGACCGGTACGTCGACGGCGGCGGCGACGGCGGCGACGCCCTCGGGCCCGATCGGCGCCGGCAGTCCCGTCTTCGTGGCCGTCGCGTAGGCGGGGCCGACGCCCAGGTAGGTGGCGCCGTCGGCGACGGCACGCCGGGCCGCCTGCGGGTCGCGCGCCGTCGCGCCGAGCACCGCGTGCGGCCCGAGGATCCGCCGCGCCGCGGCCACCGGAAGGTCATCCGCGCCGACGTGGCCGCCGTCCGCGCCGACCGCCAGCGCGATGTGCAGCCGGTCGTTGACCAGACACGTGGCCTGGTGCGCCCGGCACAGTTCGAGCACCCGACCGGCCAACTCGTACGCGGCGCGGTCGGTCATGTCGTCGGGCACCCGTACCTGGATCGTGTCCGCGCCGGCGGCCAGGACGGCGGCCACCACGCCGAGCACGTCGCGGCCCGGGCGGGCGTCGGTGATGACATGGAGACGTCCGACGGTAGGCATGGTCTTCCGAGCATGGCATCCGCCCGGCGCAGCGACTCGACCGGGGCGAACTCCCTCCAAACGGATCGAGGGCGGTTAGGGCGTGACTGCCCTAACCGCCCTCGATTGGGATCTGCGGCGCGCGGCCGGCGCGGCGTCGTGCCGGCTGCGGCTACTTCTCCGGCGCGACGGCGATAACCGAGATCTCCAGCCGCAGGCGCGGGTCCGTGGCGAAGGAGACGACCTCGACCGAGGTGCTGGTCGGGATGTGCCCCTGGAACCACTGCTTCTGGTACGCGTTCACCGCGTCCTGGTCCTCGCGCACGTTGCTGAAGAAACGGATCATGGAGACCACGTCGCTGCGGCTGCAACCCGCGGCCTTCAGCGCCAGGTCGAGGTGGTCGAACGCGATCCGCACCTGCGACTCGATGTCCGTCGGAATCGCGTCGAAGACCTCCGGCACGTGCGGGTGGTCGTGGTACACGGGCGCGGCCGTCACGCCGGAGATGAACACCAGGCGGCCGCTGGCCACACGAATGGCGGGCACGAACGGGCTGTTGATGTTCGGGTCGTAGCCCTCGTGATGGATGATCTCAATATGACGCCGGGCCTCCGGCTGCTCGGTCATCGCGCGACCTCCCATTTTCCGGTTACGCAAACGATTGCCAATCTAGGCCACACGCCACGCCTCGTCAAGACTGCTGCATTCGTTTGCGGTGCACTAAGGTCAGCGCTATGGGCCGAGTCACGACGTTGAAGGACGTAGCGCGTCTCGCGGGCGTACACCCAGGCACCGCGTCGAAGGCGCTCAACCCACGCACCCGCAAGGACGTCAGCGCACGCACGGTGGAAGCCGTCCTCAACGCCGCCCAGGAACTCGGCTACCTGCCCGACCCGATCGCGCGCAGCCTGCGGACCAAGCGCAGCAACGTGATCGGGGTGATCCTGCCCGACATCACCAACCCCGTCTTCCCGCCCGCGGTGCGCGGCATCGAGGACGCGCTGCGCGAGGCCGGCTACACCGCACTGGTCGGCAACACCGACAACGACCCAGGCCGCGAACAGGAACTCTTCCGCGCGATGCAGGGCCGTCGGGTGGACGGCTTCATCATCGGGACCGCTCGCCGCGACCACCCGCTGCTGCGGAAGGCGGCCGAGGACGGCATCCAGCTCGTCCAGCTCAACCGGGTGACCGACGACCAGGCCATTCCGGCCGCGCTCGTGGACGACGCCGGCGGCATGCGGCTCGCCGTCGACCACTGCGTGTCGCTCGGTCACCGTCGCCTGGCACACCTGGCCGGCCCGCTGGACATGTCCACCGGGGAGCACCGCCGCCAGGCCTTCCTCGCCGCCTGCGAACGGCACGGCGACGCGATCGAGGAGGCGATCGTCGTCAACAGCGACGGGTACTCCGTCGACGCCGGCGCGCGGGCCACCGAGCACCTGTTGCAGACGGCGGCGGGATGCACGGCGATCCTCGGCGGCAACGATCTCATCGCGCTCGGCGCGTACCGGGTGCTGGCCGAGCGCGGCATGGCGATCCCCAAGGACGTCTCGGTCCTCGGATTCAACGACATGCCGTTCGTGGACATGTTCCAGCCGCCGCTGACCACGGTGCACGTGCCGCAGTACCACATCGGCGTGGAGGCCGCCCGGCTCCTGCTGGAGCGGCTGGACAACCCCGACGCGCCGGCCAAGCGGCTGGTGCTGCCGAGCCGCCTGGTGGTGCGCGGGTCCACCGGGCCCGCGGCGGGCAAGGGCGGGCGGCGCAGGTCGGTCAGTCCTGCCCCACGGGCTCCCAAAGACGCCCACTCGAGTGTGTGACCCGTCCGCCCATCACCGTCAGCTCACTGCGGATCTCGGGTAGCGCGGCCGGGTCCACCGCCAGCGGGTCGGCGGTGGGGACGAAGAAGTCCGCCGCGTAGCCCGGCGCCAACAGGCCCCGCCGGTCCTCTTCGAACGTGAACCAGGTGCCGTCGTGGGTGTAGGCGCGCAGCGCCGCGTCCACACTCAGCCGGTGCCGCGCGTCGCGCGGCTGCTGGCCGTCCACCGACCCCCCGGTGACCAGCCACCACACCGAGGCCCACGGGTGGTACCAGTTGGCCCGGGTCGCGTCGCTGCCGGCGGCCAGCCGCAGCCCGGCTTCGACGAAGTCACCGATCGGCGGCGTACGCAGGGTCTGCTCGAGCCCCCAGCTCTCGACGTAGTCGGTCGCCTTGAGCCCCAGGCGGTTCTGCACGAGCACGCCGAGGCCGAGGTCGGCCATGCGGCGCACGTTGCGCGGGCTCGCCTGGTCGGCGTGCACGATGGAGAACCGCAGCGGCCGCAGGTCCTGCTCGGCGGCGACCGTCTCCCACGCGTCGAGCACCCGGCCGAGCGTGTGGTCCAGCACCGCGTGCACGCTCATGGGCCAGCCGCGCCGCACCGCCAGGCGGCTGATCTCCACCAGCTCCCGCCAGGAGTCCTCGCCCATCTCGTACGGGTCGAGCCCTTCCATGTCGTGGCAGCCGTAGTGGACGATCTCGCCGAGCCCGCTGATCCGCACGAGGTCGTCGCCGAACCCGGGCACGGCGTGGCGCATCCACTGGGTCAGCTCGTCGAGTTCGGCGCCGGACGTGGCCGCCGAGATGAACAGCCGCATCCGCACCGGCAGGTCACCGGCCCGCCACAGCCCGAGCAGCGGGTGGTAGCTCTCGGGCGTCATCAGGAACCCGCCGCCGTCCACCACCGCGGTCACGCCGTGACGCGCGAACTCCCGCAGCATCCGCAGCGTGCCGCGGGCCCGCTCCTCCTCGCCCGGCGGCCCGATCCGGGCCAGCACATGCTGGAACGCCCCCATGCCGTACACGATCCCGGTCGGCTCACCGGTGGCCGGGTCCCGGTCCAGGCGACCGCGCGGCGGGTCCGCGCTGGCTGCGTCCCAGCCGCACTCGCGCAGCGCCGCCGAGTTCACCACCCCGGCGTCGTAGAGCATCTGCACGAACACCGGATGGTCCGGCGCCGCCTCGTCGAGCTCCGCCCGGGTGGGCAGGCGCCGCTCAGCCAGCTGCCGCTCGTGCCAGCCGCCCACCACGGTGATCCAGGTGCCGACGGGGGTACGGGCGGCGCGCTCCCGAATGCCTGCCAGGCCCTCGGCGAGCGAGCGGATCTCCTCCCAGTGCAGCTCCCGCTCCCACGTCAGGCCCGCGCGCACGGCGTGGATGTGGGAGTCCTGCAGACCGGGCAGTACCCGGCGCCCCGCCAGGTCCACGACGTGCGTCGCGGCCTCCGCCAGCGGAGCGAGCTCCTCGTCGGTGCCGACGGCGAGGATCCGCCCGTCGCGCACGGCGAGCGCGCTCGGCTCGTCCGCACCTGGCACACCCGTCCACACCCGACCGTTGCGTACCACGAGGTCCGCGACGGGGACACGTCCTGCTCGACCGGTCATGTCGCAGGCCTCCTAGCTCACCACGACAGGGCCACGTACTTCGGCTCGACGTACTCCAGCATCCCCTCGTGCCCGCCCTCGCGGCCGATGCCGCTCTGCTTGACGCCACCGAACGGCGCGGCCGGGTCGGAGACGACGCCCCGGTTGAGGCCGACCATGCCGCTCTCCAGCGCCTCCGCCACGCGCAGACCGCGGGCCACGTCGCGAGTGTAGACGTAGGAGACCAACCCGTACTCGGTGTCGTTGGCGAGCCGGATCACCTCGTCGTCGGAGCTGAACGTGACGACCGGGGCGACCGGACCGAAGATCTCCTCGGCCAGGATCGCCGAGCCCGGACGGACACCGGCCAACACGGTCGGCGGGTAGAAGTAGCCCGGCCCTTCCGAGGGCCGGCCGCCGGTGAGCACGGTAGCGCCCTTCGCCACCGCGTCCTCGACCAGCTCACCGACCTTCTGACGCGCTGCGGCGTTGACCAGCGGGCCGACCTGGTTGGCCCGGTCGTGCCCGGGACCGACCCGAAGTTCCTGCATCGCCTCGGCCAGCTTGCGGGAGAACTCCTCCGCGCCCGCCTCGTGGAAATAGAGGCGGTTGGCCGCGGTGCAGGCCTCCCCGCCGTTGCGCATCTTGGCGACCATCGCGCCCGCGACCGCCTCGTCGATGTCGGCGTCGTCGAGCACGATGAACGGCGCATTGCCGCCGAGCTCCATCGAGCAGCTCACCACGTGCTGCGCGGCGACCGCCAACAGCCGGCGACCCACCTCGGTCGACCCGGTGAACGACAGCTTGCGTACCCGCGGGTCGGCGAGCACCGCCTCCGCGACCGCCCCGGAGCGCCGCGACGGGATGACGTTGACCACGCCGGCCGGTACCCCGGCCTCGGCCAGCAGATCGGCCACGGCCAGCGCCGTCAGCGGGGTCTCCGAGGCCGGCTTGAGCAGCACGGTGCAGCCGGCCGCCAGCGCCGGACCGATCTTGCGGGTGGCCATCGCAGCCGGGAAGTTCCACGGCGTGATGAGCAGTGCGACACCGATCGGCTGCGGGATGACCATGATGCGGTTCTGCCCCGCCGGCGCGGTCTGCACGGTGCCGGTCAGCCGCACCGCCTCCTCGCTGTACCAGCGGAAGAACTCCGCGGCGTAGCGCACCTCGCCCAACGCGTCAGCGAAGGACTTGCCGTTCTCGGCGACGATCAGCTCGGCCAGCCACTCCTCGCGCTCGACCATCAGGTCGAAGGCCCGCCGCAGCACCTCGCCGCGCTCGCGAGGAGCGGTGGCGGCCCAGCCGGGCAGGGCGGCGGCGGCCGCGTCCACCGCCGCGAGCGCGTCCGGCACGGTCGCGTCCGCCACGCGCGCGATCTCGGCCTCCGTGGCCGGATCGAGCACGACGATCTGCCCGCCGTCGGAGGCCGGGAGCCACTTCCCGCCCACGTAGCATCCGGTCGGCACCGATCGGCCGGCCACCTCCACGGCCCCGCCGTCGCCGAACCGCTCTGCGTCCACCTGCGTCATCTCCGTATCGCCTTCCGGATCGCCTCGGTGCTCACATTCTCCGAGGGGGTGCTCACATTCTCCGAGGGAAGCTCAGTTTCTCCTAGGGGAGCTCGATCTCTCCGAGGGGGAGCTCACATTTCTCCGAGGGGGATGGTGGCGGCCGGACCGCCGTTGTCGATGGGACCTCGGGGTGGTTACCGGGCGCTGCGCCTGCGCAGGTCCCGTCGGTCGGGGGCCCTCCCGGTCCGGGAGGGCCCCCTCTCGTGACTAGTACGGGTTCGCGACGAAGAGTTCCTTGGCCGGGAAGAGGGTGATCACCTGAGCGCCCTCGGCGGTCACGATGACCTCCTCCTCGATCCGCGCCGCGGAGTAGCCGTCGCTGGCCGGGCAGTACGTCTCCAGCGCGAAGACCATGCCCTCCTGGATCTCGACCGGGTGCTCCAGCGAGTTCAGCCGGCTGATGATCGGCCGCTCGTGCAGGGCGAGCCCGAGCCCGTGCCCGAACTGCAGGCCGAACGCCGCCATCTCCGACGGGAAGCCGAACTCCTCGGCCTTGGGCCACAGTCGGGCGATCTGGTCGGTCGTCACGCCGGGCTTGACCGCCTCGATCGCCGCGTCGATCCACTCGCGCGCCTTGGTGTACGCGTCGCGCTGGGCCGGCGTGCTGGACCCCACGTTGAGGGTGCGGTAGTAGCAGGTCCGGTAGCCCATGTAGGACTGGATGATGTCGAAGAAGGCCTGGTCACCGGGGCGGATGATGCGGTCGGAGAAGTTGTGCGGGTGCGGGTTGCACCGTTCACCGGAGACCGCGTTGATCGCCTCGACGTCGTCGGAGCCCATCTCGTAGAGCCGCTTGTTCGCCAGCGCCACGATCTCGTTCTCCCGGATGCCGGGCTTGAGGTTCTCCGCGATCGTCTGGTAGACCCCGTCGACCATCGCGGCCGCGATGGTCAGCAGCATGATCTCGTCCTTCGACTTGATCTGCCGCGCGTCGAGCATCACCTGCTGCCCGTCCCGGACCTCGATGCCCTGCTTCTGCAGCGCGAACAGCATCGGCGGCTCGGCGATGTCCACCCCGAGCGGGCCGTTGGCGTACCCGGCCGCGGCCAGCTCGCTGCGGATCTCGGCGGCGGCGGCGTCCAGCAGCCCGGCCTCCGGCGCCACCGAGCCGCGCAGGCCGAGCATGCCGGCGCGGGAGTTGCCGTCGGCCAGCCACGGCGCGTACAGCTCGTGGTGGCGGGCGGCAGAGCCGAAGTCCCACACGATCGGCTCCTTGCCCCGGATCAGCAGGGTGTACCGGGCGACCTTGTCCCGCGCCCACTCGCCGATCATCGTGCTCGACACGTACCGGATGTTGTTGACGTCGAACAGGAGCAGGGCGGCCAGGTCCGACTGCTCCAGCGCCTCGCGGGCCCGCCCGAGCCGGTAGGCCCGCAGCCGGTCGAAGTTGACCCGCTCCTCAAAGTCGACAGCCATGCGCCCCGGGGACGGCGACAGCGCACTGATCACGTGATTGCTCCTCGTCTGGTTCGCTCAGCTTGCCTACGTTCGGCCGGTCACTGCCCGGGCTTCAGACCGTCGCTGACCTCGCGGTTTTCGGAGACCAGCTCGAGCCCGGAGGCCTTCGCCTGCATCGACAGCAGCACCGCGAAGTCCTCCTCGCGGTGACCCTCGCCGACCGCGGCGGAGATGAGCTGGTGCACCAGCGCGGCGACGGGCAGGGTCACCTCCATGCCGCGGGCGGCGGCGAGCCCGAGGTCGAAGTCCTTGCGCAGGAGCACGGGCGTGAAGGTCGGGGTGTAGTCCAGGTTGACGAAGGCCGGCGTCTTGTAGCGGGTGAAGACCGACCCCATCACGCTGTTGTTGAGGAAGTCGAGGAAGTCGTACCGGCTCACCCCGCCCTTCTCGGCGAGCACGGTGATCTCCGCCATGCACTGGGTCACGACGCCGAGCATCAGGTTGTGGCAGATCTTGACCAGCCGGGCGAGCTCGTTCTCACCGACGTACGTGACACTCTGGCCGATCGCCTCCAGGTGGCCGCGCACCTTCTCGAAGGCCGCCTTGGAGCCGGACACGGCGATGGAGAGCTTGCCGGCGTCGACCACCTTGCCGTTGCCGGAGACCGGGGCCGCAAGCAGCGTCACGCCGCGCTTGGCCGCCCGCTCGCGCAGGTCCGCCGCCTCATCGAGGCCGACCGTCGAGGAGTCCACCACGATCTCGGGGACGCTGTCGCCGGTCAGCAGGCCGTGCTCGCCGAAGAGCACGTGCTCCAGGTCGGCGCCGGTCGAGACCATCGTGAAGACGACCTTGTGACCGGCCAGGTCGACGGGACGGTCCACAACGGACGCGCCAGTGACCGCCTCCGCCTTGGCCCGGGTCCGGTTCCAGATCGCCACCGGGTAGCCCGCTGCGATGAGTCGGGCCGCCATGGACGCACCCATCCTGCCTGCGCCGATCCAGCCGACCGTCTCGGCTGCCGTGTTCGCTGTCGTCATCTCACACCTTCGTTAGCAGTAGCCGGTCCTCGAGAGAGGGTTTCGCAAACGATTGCAGTCACCATAGGCCTTACCCGGCAAACGGTCAATAGGATGTGGCCTACGCCGACCCCCGGCGGCCGTCGACGGGCAGCTCGAAAGGCGCCCTCAGATGCCCAGGTGCTGGTGGATCGGGGCGGCGTCTGCGCGCAGGCTCTCGGCCGTGCCCTGCCAGACGATCCGACCCTGCTCGCCGAGGATCACCACGCGGTCGGCGAGGTCCAGGGCGAGGTCCACGTTCTGCTCGGCCACGAGCACGGACTGGCCGGTGCCGCGCAACTGCCGAAGCCGGTCCCGGATCAGATCCAGCACGGCCGGGGCGAGGCCCTCGGACGGCTCGTCCATGATGAGCAGCCTGGGGTTGGTCATCAGCGCCCGCCCGATGGCCAGCATCTGCTGCTCGCCACCCGACAGCGTGCCGCTCCACTGGCGACGGCGCTCCTTCAGGCGGGGGAACAGCTCGTACACCGCGTCCAGCGACCAGCCGCCGTTGCGGCTGCTGGGCACGACCTCGAGGTTCTCCTCGACGGTCAGGCTGGCGAAGACGTGGCGCCCCTGGGGCACCAGGCCGATCCCGCGCCGCGCGATGACGTACGAGGGCAGGCCGCTGATCTCCTCGCCGTCCAGGGTGATGGACCCGGCGGTACGGATCGGCGGGGTGATACCGCAGATCGTACGCACCAGAGTGGACTTGCCCATCCCGTTGCGGCCCAGCAGCGCGACCACCTCGCCGACGTTGATCTCCAGCGACACGCCTTGCAGCACCGTCGCGGTGGCGTACCCGGAGTGCACGTCACGAAGTCGGAGCATCCCTGTTTGCCCTTCCCAGGTAGACCGCCTGCACGTGCGGGTCCCGGCGCACCTCGTCCGGGGATCCGAGCGCGATCGGCCGGCCGTTGTCCAGACACAGCACGCGGTCGGCGAGTTCCAGTGCCAGCGTCATGTCGTGCTCGATCAGCAGCAGCGGCAGCTCCGCGGGCAACTGCTCGATCAGCTCGCGCAGCCTGGTGCGCTCCCCACCGGACAGGCCGGCCGCTGGCTCGTCGAGCAGCAGCAGCCGCGGCTGGGTCACCAGGGCCATGCCGATCTCCAGCTGCCGCTTCTCGCCGTGCGACAGGTCGGCGACGTTGTGGTGCCGACGCTCGGCGAGCCCGACCCGCTCAAGGGTCTCGACCACCGGCGCGGTCACCCGGTCGCGCTCGGCCACCGGCCGCCAGAAGCGCATCCGGCTGAGGTCGTTGGCCTGGGCGGCCAGCCGGATGTTGTCCTCGACGGACAGCTCGGCGAACAGGTTGGACACCTGGAAGGTGCGCGACAGGCCGAGGCGGGCGCGCCGGTGCGGCGCGAGCCGCGTCACGTCTCTCCCGAAGAGCTCGACGGTGCCGCGCGTCGGACGCATCTCCCCGGCGATGAGCCGGAACAGCGTGGTCTTGCCCGCCCCGTTCGGGCCAATCACGGCGAGTCGCTCGCCCTGCTCGACGGTGAGCGATACGTCGTTGACCGCGGTCACGCCACCGAACGAGCGCACGACGTGATCGAGCCGCAGCGCGACGGGGCGGGACTCCCCCGCGGCAGCCTGAGCTGCCGCGGGGGAGCCGAAGCGACGGTCCTTGTCAACCATTACGCACCCGTGTTGTCCCGACTGTACGGCGGCTGCTTGAGGTACTCGTCCTTGTCGTACGTCCAGAACTGGCTGACATCCTCGTAGGTCTTCACGACGACGTTCCAGTACTCGCCGTCGCTGTTCTTCTCGACCTTGCGGATGTACACCGGACCCACCGGGTTGTTCATCTCGTCGTACTTCAGCGGGCCGTACAGGCTGTCGGTGAAGGTCAGCTCCCGCGCGGCGGCGACCAGGGCCTCCGGCTCAGCCTTGCCGCCGAGCTTCTCCAGCGCCTTGGCGAAGACCTCCGCGGTCATGTACCCGCCCGCCACGTTCAGCGACGGGATCTTGTTGTACTTCTGCTTGTAGCCCTCGACGAACTTCTTGACCGCGGGAGAGTCACGCCCCTCGGTCCAGTAGCTGACCGAGTACACGCCCTCCGCCTCGGCGCCGACGTCGCGCAGGGTCGCCTGGTCGACCAGGCAGCAGTTGGCCAGCAGCGGCAGCTTGTCCTTCAGGCCGAAGGTGTTGAAGGCCTTGATGAACCGGGTGCCGTCGGCGCCACCGGCCGAGGCCACGAACGCGATGTCCGCGCCCGCCGAGCCCAGCTCGGTGACGTAGGTGCTGAAGTCCTGGGTGCCCAGCGGGAACCACAGCTGCTTGACGACCTCCCCGCCGGCCTCCGTGAAGGTCCGGACGAAGCCGGCGCAGCTCTCCCAGCCGAAGGCGTAGTCCGGGCAGAGCGTGACCGCCTTGCGGTAGCCCTCGTCGTAGGCCCACTTACCGCCCGGGAAGTTCATCTGGCTGCCGGTGTAGGAGCCGGCCCGCAGCATGAGCGGGTGCTGCTGACGCTGGGTGAGGTCGTCGGCGGCGGTCACCGGCTGGAAGGAGGGGATGCCCTCGCGGGTGACGTAGCCGGAGACCGCGAGCGCGGTGTTGGCCAGCAGCGGGCCGACGATCACCTGTGCCTGCTCGTCCTCGACAAGCCGCTTGGCCTTGGTCAGCGCGGTGTCCGGGTTGCCGGCGTCGTCCTCGAACACCGTCTCCACCTTGGTGCCGGCGACCGTGTCACCGTGCTGCTCCCAGTACAGCTCCCAGCCTTCCTTCATCTCGGTGCCGGCGGCGGCGGCGGTGCCGGTCAGCGGGGAGAGGAAGCCGACCTTGACGGTGCCGCTCTCGCCGACGTCCGAGCCGGATTCCGAGGGTGGGGCGCAGGCGACGAGCGCCAGGCCGACGGCGGCCAGGACGGCGAGTCCGCCCGTCCGCCGTGCCTTGGACAGTGCCATGTTGAGTCCGTCCTTTCCGAAAACGCGTGACAGGATGCGGGTGAGGGTTAGCCGCTGGTGCGGGATCTACGTCGGCGCAACCGTGCGGTGGCCGTGCCGACGAGCCCTTGCGGCGCGAAGAGCACGACGATGATGAAGATCAGACCGAGCAGGGTCGGCCAGCGCTCGATGTGGGTGCTGACGGCGTTCTCCGTCCAGACCACCACCCCGGCGCCGACCACCGGTCCGAGGAAGGTGCCCACCCCGCCGAGGATCACCATGATCACGGTGAGGGCGGACCTGAGGAAGCCCGCCGACGACGGGCTGACGAACTCCGCGTGCCAGACCGACAGCACCCCGGCGAGGCCGGCGACCAGCCCGGAGATCATGATCGCGAAGAACTTGTAGGCCGGCACCGAGTAGCCGAGGCTGCTCATCCGGCTCTCGGAGTCCCGGATGCCGCGCAGCACCAGGCCGAAGGGCGAGCGCTGGATCACCCACAACGCGAGCATCGCGAGCACCAGCACGCCCAGGCACAGGTAGTAGAACTTCCAGGCCTCGGACACGGCCGGCGGCCGCCAGATGCCGCGCAGGCCGTTCTCGCCACCGGTGACGCGCGACAGCCGGTAGGCCAGACCGAACACCACCATGCCCAGCGCCAGCGTCACCATGAGGAAGAAGATTCCGCTGGTACGCATCGAGGTGAGCGCGTATACGGCGCTGACCACGAGGGTGGCCGCAAGGGCCAACAGGAGCTGCGTCGGATAGCCGTGGCCCTGGTTGACCGACCAGCCGATCGCGTAGGAGGCACTGGCCGCGATCCCGGCGTGGCCGACCGAGACCAGGCCCATCTGGCCGGCGAGCATGTTCACGCTCACCGCCAGCAGCGCGGCGATGAACACCAGCGCGAGCAGCGAGATGTAGTACCGGCGCACGCCGAGGTACGGCACGGCGAAGGCCAGCGCCAACCCGGCGACCAGCGCGAGCCGGGATACCGTGAACCGACGTATCATGCCGTCCTCCCGAACAGGCCTGCCGGGCGAAAGACCAGGACCAGTGCCATCGGCGCGAAGATCGTGAAGTACGAGAGCTCGGGGATCCACGCCTTGGAGTAGGCGTCCACCAGACCGATGAGGACACTGCCCACGGCCGCGCCCTTGACGCTGCCGAGCCCGCCGATGATCACCACGACGAGGGCGAACAGGAGGATCTCCGTGTCCACGCCGGGCAGCACGGTCAGCAGCCCGGCGCCCACCACGCCGGCGAGCCCGGCCAGGGCCGCGCCGAAGGCGAACATGCCGGTGAACACGCGGTCCACATTGATGCCCATCGCCGCCGTGATCTCCCGGTTGTCCACCCCGGCCCGGACGATCGCCCCGATCTTCGTGTGGTGCTGCACGAGGTAGATGCCGATCGCCACGAGCACCGCGACGAGCACCACGAACAGCCGGTACCTCGGGTACGTCACCGAGCCGAGCTGCACGGTGCCGGCCAACATGTCAGGCACCGGCACCGACTTGGGGTCGCCGCCGAAGGCGGCCAGGCACAGGTCGGCGATCACGAAGGCGATGCCGATGGTGAGCAGCACCTCCGGCAGCTCCTTGCCGCGCACCCGCGTGAGCAGCGTGCGCTCCAGCCCGAGGCCGACGGCGCTGACCACGAGGGCGCCGGCCAGGATGCCGAGCAGGAAGCTCTTGGTCGCGATCACGACCAGCACGCCAATGTAGGCGCCGAACAGGTAGAACGCGCCGTGGGCCAGGTTGACGATCCGAAGCAGCCCGAAGATCAGCGTGAAGCCGCTGGCCACCAGGAACAGCAGCGCGCCGAAACTCAGCCCGTTCAGGGTATGGACGAGGAGGGACGAGATATCCATCTCCTGCGGGAACCTCCTGCTGAGGGCGGGGCACGGGGATGTTCGCAGTGAGTGCTAACATCACAAACGTTTGCGGCTCTGTCAAGAGCCCTGCGCAATGTCGTGACGTCGAACACGTTCCGTTATCAAATCGTGACTGTCAGCATTGGGAACGCAGCTCGGGCCGGCGGCGGGCGAGCACGGGTTCGACCCGGCGCTGGTGAGCGACGAGCGCGGCACTGACGGTGGCGGTGACGACCTCGGCTGCGGACGCGGACGCCACGGCCAGGACCTCCCCCCGCGGATCCACGATCATGGACTCGCCGCAGTACCCGTCGCCGGCCGCGTTCGCCGCCACGACGTACGCGCCGTTGTCCTGCGCCCGGGCCCGGGTGCGCAGGTTGCGCAGGTACTCGTACCCCACCCGGATCATCGAGGAGACCGCGAACAGGCCCGCGCCGGCCAGCGCGAGGTCGAGCGCGATCTCGGGGAAGCCGTGCTCGAAGCAGATCAGCGGCGCGACCGGGAGACAGACACCGGGCAGCGCCACGGGCCGCGCGGCGGTGTCACCGGCCGCGATCCCCGCGTTCTCCTCATTCGGCGTCACTGTGATCTTTCGATGTGTAGCGATCAGTCGCCCGGCGGCGAGGATCGCGCTGGTGCTGAAGAGCCGGTCCCCGGCGCGCTCCAGATCGTTGACCACGATCGCCACGCCGGCCTGCGCGCCCACCCGGGCCAGCGTCTCGATCGACGGGCCCGGCATGCTGGACCCGCCGCCAGGGGCGCCCGCGGCGACCCACTGTGGGTCGTAGCCGCTCAGCGCGTACTCGGGCAGCACGACGAGTCGGGCGCCGCGTGCGGCGGCCGCCCGGACGAGTTCGGTGGCGACGGCGAGGTTGCGCGCGGTCCGCCCGGGGACCGGCGCGAACTGCGCCGCCGCCACCACGGTCTCGGCGGGCGTGTCGACGGACGCCACCGCGGGCTCGGCGGTCACCGGAACGCGCCCATCCCGGTCAGCGCCTGGCCGAGCACCAGCGTGTGCACCTCGCTGGTGCCCTCGTACGTGAGCACCGACTCGAGGTTGTTCATGTGCCGGATCACCGGATACTCCAGGGTGATCCCGTTGGCGCCGAGCACGGTGCGGGCGGCGCGGCACACCTCGAGGGCGGAGCGGACGTTGTTGAGCTTGCCGACGCTGACGTGCTCCGGCCGCAGCCGCCCGGCATCCTTCATCCGACCGAGGTGCAGCGCGAGCAGGCCCCCCTTGTTGACCTCGAGCATCATGTCCACGAGCTTGGCCTGGGTGAGCTGGAACCCGCCGATCGGCCGGCCGAACTGTTCGCGGGTCGTCGCGTAGTCCAGCGCAGCCAGGTAGCAGGAGCGTGCCGCGCCCACCGCCCCGAACACGATGCCGAACCGGGCCTCGGTGAGGCACGACAGCGGCGCCTTGAGGCCGAGCGCGTGGGGCAGCACGGCGTCGGCGGGCACCCGGCAGTCGGACAGCACCAGTTCGCTGGTGACCGAGGCGCGTAGCGACAGCTTGCCCCGGATGGTGCGGGCCGCGAACCCCGGCGTGTCGGTCGGCACCAGGAAACCCCGGATGCCGTCCTCGGCCCGCGCCCACACGACGGCGACGTCCGCAATGGACCCGTTGGTGATCCACATCTTCGTCCCGTTGAGCACCCAGCCGTCACCGTCGCGGCGGGCCGTGGTGCGCATGGCGCCCGGGTCCGAGCCGGAGTCGGGTTCGGTCAGTCCAAAGCAGCCGATCACCTCGCCCGCAGCCATCCGCGGCAGCCAGCGGGCCTTCTGCTCCTCGCTGCCGTACCGCCAGATCGGGAACATGACCAACGACCCCTGCACCGACATGAAGCTGCGCACCCCGCTGTCGGCCGCTTCCAGCTCCATGCAGGCCAGCCCGTAGCTGACCGCGTTCGTGCCCGCGCAGCCGTAGCCTTCGAGGTGCATGCCGAGCAGGCCCAACGAGCCCAACTCGCGGGGCAGCCAGGCAGGGAACTCCCCCCGCTCGAACCAGCCGCCCACCTCGGGCAGCACCCGCTCCCCGACGAACCGGCGCACCACGTCGCGGATCATCCGCTCCTCGTCGGTGAGCAGCGCGTCCAGTTCGAGGACATCGGCGGGGTCGAGTGCCGGCCGCCTGGGGCCGGACGGCGACGTGGCGGTGGTGGTAGCGGTCATCGTCTCTCCTCGCTCAGCCGGCGCCGTCAGACGGCGCCGGCGTCGTGCAGTCGCTGGATCTCGTCTGGTGTGAGGCCGAGCGCGGCGAGCACCTCGTCGGTATCCGCGCCGAGCGCAGGCGGCGGCGTACGCACGTCGATCGGCTGGCCGTCGAGCCGGACCGGCGAACGCACCTGCGCGACACCGCCGACGTCCACACGCAACCGGTCCTGCACGAGCGGGTCCGCGAAGACCTCCGCGAGGCCGTTGACCGGCGCGGCGGGGACCCCGGCCTCGGCGAGCCGGGTGAGCCAGGTGTCGCGCACCTCGGTGGTGAGGCGTCGCTCCAGCAGGTCCGCCAACTCGCCGCGGTGGCGTACCCGGTCGGCATTGGTGCGAAAGCGGGGATCCTCGGCGAGTTCGGGAACCCCGAGCGCGGCGACCAGGCGTCGGAACTGCCGGTCCGTACCGACGCCCACCGCGATCGGCCGGTCGGCGGTGCGCAGGCTCTCGTACGGCGCGATGCTGGGATGGGCGTTGCCGAGCCGCGGCGGCTCCTTTCCAGTGGCCAGGAACCCGGCCGCCTGGTTGGCGAGCACGCCCACGACCGCGTCGAACAGCGCCACCTCCACGTGTCCACCCCGGCCGGTGCGCTCCCGGCGATGCAGCGCGGCGAGGACGCCGACCGCGGCGAACAGCCCGGCGACCAGGTCGACGATCGCCACCCCCACCTTCGTGGGCCCGGTCTGCGGCGACCCCGTGATCGCCATCAGGCCGCCCTCGGCCTGCATCAGGAAATCGAAGCCGGGCCGGTCGGCCTTGTCGGTGTCGCTGCCGTACCCGCCGATGGTGCACGTCACCACGCGCGGGTTGGCGGCGGCGAGCGTGTCGTGGTCCAGCCCGAAACGACGCAACCGACCCGGCAGGAAGTTGTCGATGACGACGTCGGCGGCGGTGGCGAGCCGGCGCGCGACGGCGGCGGCCTCGGGGTGGTCGAGGTCGAGGGTGATCGCCCGCTTGTTGCGGTTGACCGCGGTGAAGTAGGCGGCGGTGCCGTCGGCCAGGAAGGGCGGCCCCCAGCGGCGGGTCTCGTCGCCTGAGCCCGGTGCCTCCACCTTCACCACGTCCGCACCGAGATCGGCCAACTGCATGGTGGCGAACGGGCCGGCGAGGATGCGGCTGAGGTCGAGCACGCGCAGGCCGGACAGCGGGCCGGGTGCCGGGCGACCGGCCGGCCACGCCGGGGTCGTTGCGAAAGCCATGGTCCTCACGGTTGGTCCAGACGCCGGTGCCATGCCTCGTGGCGCTGCCCGTCCGTGCCCGGCTCGGCCAGCACGTTCTCGTCGAAGTACACCGCGTTGGCCACACCGGTCGCGCGCCGGCTCCGCTCGGGGTCGATCACGGCCACCTGGGCGATCAGCGCCTCGAGCAGGCCGATCACCCCGGCCAGACCCATCCGGGGGCCCGCGCTCGCGGTCCGGGCGACGAACACATGGTCGGCCAGCCGGGCGACCGGCGAGACCGGGCTGTCGGTGATGGCGATCGTGGTGATGCCGGGCGCGCGCGCGGCGTGCTGCAGCGTCTGCACGGTGACCCGCAGGTACCGCCACAGGCTGATCGCGAGCACCACGTCGCCCGGGGCGAGGGGCGCGAGCGCCGGAGCGGCGTCGCCGGAGCCCGTGGTGAGCAGCGCGCGGTGGCCGAGGATCTGCAGCGAGGACACCAGGAACTGACCGGGCGCCTCGGACACCCCGCCCGCCGCGATCACGGTCAGTTGAGCACGCGCGATGGCCGATGCGGCGGCGGCCAGCGCCGCCCGGTCGATACCGCGCCCCGTCTCGGTGACGTTCTCGCGCGCCACCTCGAAGATCCGCCCGGTCAGATCGCCCTCCGCCTCGGTGAGCGTGACGACCCGGTCGGCGAACGTGGGGCGCTCCGCCAACGCCCGGCGGACCTGCTGGTGCAACTCGCGCCAGCCGGTGAAGCCCAGGCTCTGGCAGGTGCGCACCACTGTGGCCGTGTCCACACCGGCGCGGCGGGCGATGTCCGCGGCGGAGGCGAACAGCAGGGCGGGCGGGTCCTCCGCCAGTACCCTGGCCACCGCCTGCTGTTTGGGCGGCAGTTGCGCGTACCGGCCGTTCACCCGCGCGGCGAGATCGAACGGCTCGCTCACTCGAACCCCTCGGCCAGCCGCAGCATCCGCCGCTGCGAGCGGGGATCCAGCGCGTCGCGCAGCCCGTCGCCGAGGACGTTTACGGCGAGCACCAGCAGGAAGATGGCGAGCCCCGGCAGGGTGGCCAGCCACCAGGCGACGGTGATGTAGGCGCGTCCGTCGGCGAGCATCCCGCCCCAGCTCGGCGTTGCGGTACCGGCGCCCAGCCCGAGGAAGGACAGCGAGGCCTCGGTGACGATGACCACGCCGAGCTCGAGAGTCGCCACGACCACCACCGGGGCCAGCACGTTGGGCAGAACGTGCTGAATCATAATCATCGGCCGCGATACGCCCAGTCCGCGCGCGGACAGGACGAACTCCCGTTCGCGCAGCGAGAGCGTCTCGCCGCGGACCAGCCGCGCGTACACCACCCAGCCGGTGATCACGAGCGCCAGCACGATGTTGTCCAGCCCGGGGCCGAGCATGGCGACGATGGCGATGGCCAGCAGCAGGAACGGGAACGCGAGCCAGGCGTCGACGATGCGCATGAAGACCGTGTCGACCACACCGCCCAGGTAACCGCTGACCAGGCCGATGGCGACGCCGAGCACAGCGGACAGGGCCACTGCGGTGAACCCGACCACGAGCGAGACCCGGGTGCCGTAGATGAGCCGGGACAGCACGTCGCGCCCGAGCACGTCGGTGCCGAGCAGGTGACCGTCGGTCAGCGGCGGCCGCAGCCGGTTGGACAGGTCCTGCGCGTTGGGGTCCATCGGCGCGACCAGCGGGGCGAGGACGCCGACGACGATGACGACGACGAGCCAGGCCAGGGCGATCAGCACCGACCAGGAACCGCCGAAGAAGTCGTGCACCCGCCGCAGCGCGGAGGCTGCCGAGGCGATCCGTGTTCTGGGCTTCGCTGCGCTCTGCCGTCGGGAGACCCGGGTTGTGCTCATGTCGTCGCCCTTCCCTGCTTGACCCGCGGATCCAACCAGCCGTGGATCAGATCGGTGGTCAGGTTCACCAGCGCGAAGATCGTGGCGAGCATGAGCACCGCGCCCTGCACCACCGGGTAGTCGCGGTCCTGGATCGAGTCCACGATCAGGCGCCCGATGCCCGGCCAGGAGAACACGGTCTCCACCACGATCGCGCCGCCGAGCAAGGTGCCCACCCGTACGCCCATCACGGTGACCGTCGCCGGCATGGCGTTGCGCAGCATGTGGCGGATCACCCGCCGGGCCGACAGGCCGCGCGCCCGCAGCGCCTCGACGTAGTCCTGCCCCTTGACGTCGAGCAGGCCCGAGCGCAGCACGCGGGCCAGCGTCGCGGCGATCGCGGTGCCCAGGGTGACCGCCGGCAGCGCCAGGTGCCAGAGCGCGGAGCGCAGCGCCACCCAGTTGCCCTGCAGCAGCGCGTCGACGGACGCCAGGCCGGTGAGCGGCCGCAGCCCGGTGTCGATGTCCAGCCGGCCGCTGGACGGGAAGACGTTCAGGGTGACCGCGAAGAGCAGGATCAGCATGATGCCGAGCCAGAAGCTGGGCATGGAGATGCCGAACAGGGCGACCAGGCTGCCGCCCCGGTCCCATCCGCTGCCCTGACGCAGCGCGGAGACGATGGCCACCGGCACCGCGATGACGATGGCCACCAGCAGGGCCGCGAGCGTCAACTCCACGGTGGCCGGCAGGGTCTGGGCGATGAGCGACCCTACCGGCACACCCTGGCTGATCGAGGATCCGAGATCGCCGCGCGCCGCTTTCGCAGCGAAGCTGGCGTACTGCGCGAGCGGCGAGCGGTCGAGCCCGAGCTGGTGCCGGTACTCCGCCTTCTGCTCGGCGGTCACGTTCTCACCGGCGAAGATCGCGTCCACCGGGTCGCCCGGGGCGAGGTGCAGCAGCGCGAACACGATCATGGAGACGAGGACCAGGACGACGAGCGTCTGTCCGATCCGCCGGAGCACGAAGGAGAGCATCGGGACCTCTGGTCAGGACGCCAGTGATGTCTTGACGACGTTGTACCGGCCGATCGGCGACGGCTCCCAGTCCAGCACCCGCGTGGAGACACCGTAGATCTCGTGCGGGTTGAGCAGCGGAGCCCACGGCGCGTCGTGCATGACCGTCTCGATCGCCTGCCGGTACAGCGCCTCGCGCTGGGTCTGGTCGGTGGTGGCGCGCGCGTCCGCCACGAGCTTGTCGACCTGATCGTTGCGGTAGCCGGTGTAGAACGCGCTTGAGCGCGACGGCGACCAGAAGTGCTGCGCGAAGATGACGTCCGCGTCGCCCTCCGCGACGCCCCACGACGACAGGTACGCCTGGCTGGCGCCGGATCCGATGCTGTTGGTGAACGCCTGCGTCTCCAGCACGTTGACGGTCGCCTTCAGCCCCGCCTGCTGCAACTGCCCGGCGACCGCTTCGGCGAGCGTCTTGTCCTTCTCCTCCACGTCGATGCGCACGGCGGCGCCGTCCGCGGCGGACAGCAACTGCTTGGCCTTGGCGAGGTCGAAGGAGGGGCCCTGGAAGCTGTCGTGGTAGCCGAGCATCTCCGGGAACGCCGGCTGGTCCAGCGACCGCCCGTAGCCCTGGTACAGCCCCTTCACCAGCGCCTCCCGGTCGATCGCGTGGTTGACGCCGGCGCGGACCTCGGCGCTGGTGAACGGCGCCTGGGTGACGTTCATGGCCAGGAAGAAGATGCGCGTGCCGGTCACCGGCGCGGCCTTCACGTCACCGGTGAGGGTCGGGGCGAGATCAGCCGGGATCTCCGCGGCGATGTGCACTTCCCCGGACTTCAGCGCGGCGATGCGCGCGGACACCTCGGGCACCGGGCGGAACACCAGCTTGTCCACCTTCGGCGCCCCGCCCCAGTAGTCCTTGTTGGCCTGCAGGACGATCCGCTCGTTGGGCACCCGTTCCACGAAGGAGAACGGCCCGGTGCCGACCGGCTTCTTGGCGAACTCCTCCGCGCCGACCTCCTGGACGTACTTCGGCGGCACGATCTCGTTCACCGCGAGCCCGGCGAGCAGGATCGGCGACGGGGTCTTGGTCTTGATCAGCACCGTGTGCGGGTCCTTGACCTCGACCGAGCTGATCGACGACAGCATCGACGCCCGCGGCGACTTCTGGTCCGGGTCGAGCAGCCGCTCGATGCTGAACTTCACCGCCTCGGCGTCGAACGGCTCGCCGTTGTGGAAGGTCACGTCGCGGCGCAGGTCGAACTGCCAGGTGGTCGGGTCGAGCTGCTGCCACGACGTGGCGAGTTCGGGCACCGGCTGCAGGTCCGGGCCCTGGTTGACCAGCGCGTCGAACACGTTGCGGACGACCGACTGGGTGACCCGCGAGCGGTGCATCGCCGGGTCCATGCTGATGATGTCCGACGGCAGCGCGACGGTGAGCGTGCCGCCCGCGCCGCCGGTGTCCTGGTTGCCTGTTTCGTACGCGCCGCTGGCGCAGGCCGTCACCATCGCGAGCGCGCCGACCAGCACCACGCCGAGGAGTGGTCGGTTGCGCCCGGATCCGCGACCGCTGTCAGACATGCGCCGCATCATCCACCTCCGGGAGTCGGGACTTGCGTTGCCGGCGCCCTCGCCGCGGGTCAGGGACCGGGATCGCGGCGAGCAACGTCCGGGTGTACTCGTGCCGGGGACGGGCGTAGATCTCACTCGGCACGCCCTCCTCGACGATGACGCCGGACCGCATGACCGCGATCCGATCGCAGAACCGCTCCACGATGGCCAGGTCGTGGGCGATGAACAGGTAGGTCAACCCGAGGTCCCGCTGCAGCCGGGAGAGCAGGTTGAGGATCTGCGCCTGCACCGACACGTCGAGCGCGGACACCGGCTCGTCGAGCACCAGGATCTGCGGCTGCACGGCCAGGGCCCGGGCGATGCCGATGCGCTGGCGCTGGCCGCCGGAGAACTCGTGCGGGTAGCGGTCCGCCGCGCCCGCGTCCAGCCCGCACGCCTCGAGCAACTCCACCACCCGGTCGCGGCGGCCGGCGGCGGGCACCAGCCCGTGCACCCGCATGCCCTCGGCGATGAGCGCACCCACCGTCCAGCGCGGGTTCAGCGACGCGAACGGATCCTGGAAGACCATCTGGATCCGCCGGCGCAGGGCCTTGAGGTCCGCCCCTCGGGCGGCCACGATGTCCGTCCCGTCGAGGCGCACCCGGCCCGAGTCCGGCTCCAGCAGCCGGCACACCATGCGCGCGGTCGTCGACTTGCCCGAGCCCGACTCCCCCACGAGCCCGAACGTCGTGCCTTTCTCGACGGTGAAGCTGACCCCGTCGACGGCGACCACCCGGGCGCCGCGCCCGAACAGTCCCCGGCCGGCTCGGAACGTCTTGCGCAGCTCGTGCACTTCGATCATGGGGCTCACGGTGGGCTCACCTCCGCCCGTACGCACCGGTGGCGCCGGCCGTCGACCTCGCGCTGATCCGGCACGCCCGCCCGGCACTGCGCCGCCGCCTGGGCGCAGCGCGGGGCGAACGGGCAGGCGTCCAGGTCGTCGAGCACCCGGATCGGGTTGCCCGGGATGGCTTCGAACGGCGACGGGTCGCCCAGCCGTGGCAGCGAGCGCAGCAGCGCGCGGGTGTAGGGGTGCAGCGGCTGCTCGAACAGCGGCGTGACCGGCGACTCCTCCACGATCAGTCCGCCGTAGAAGACCGCCACCCGGTCACAGGTCTCGGCCACCACGGCCATGTCGTGGGTGATGAGCACGACCGCGGTGCCCCGGCGCTCGCAGATGTCGGCGAGCAGGTCGAGGATCTGCCGCTGCACGGTGACGTCGAGCGCGGTGGTCGGCTCGTCGGCGACGACCAGATCCGGATCGGCGATCAGCGCGGAGGCGATGACCACCCGCTGGCGCATGCCGCCGGACAACTGGTGCGGGTAGCGGTCCAGGTGCTCGACCGGGCGGGGGATGCCCACCTCGTCCAGCAGCTCGGCGGCTCGGGCGCGGGCCTTCGCCCGGGGCATCCGCCGGTGCGCGAGCAGCGCCTCCACGAGCTGGTCGCCCACCGTGTACACCGGGTCCAGGGCGGCCAGGGCGTCCTGGAAGACCATGCCGATCGCACCTCCGCGGATCGCCCGCAGCCGCCGCTCGGACGCGCCGAGCAGCTCCTCGGAGCGGAAGCGCACGCTGCCGGAGACGTGGGCGGAGGCGGGCAGCAGGCCGAGCAGCGCGCGGGCGGTCACGCTCTTGCCCGAGCCGGACTCACCGACGATCCCGAGGAACTCGCCGGGCCGCACCGCGAACGAGACGCCGCTGACCGCCTGCAGACGTCCGAAGCGGACGCTCAGGTCGGTGACCTCCAGCAGCGGGCTGCCGACCCCGTCCCCGCGGCCGGGGTGGGGCGGCGAGCTGATCGGTGCCGGCGGGGCCATGAGCCACCTCTTGATCAGGGGATGTCGATGTCGAACAGGGGCGGGTAACACTGGGAGCCGAATGGATCGGGTTCGCCAGGGCTGCCCGCCGGGCGCTCGCGGCGGATGGTGAACTTGATCGCCTGCGCGGGATCGAACACGACGAAGGCGGTGACCCGCTCGCGGTCGATACCGAAGAGCGCGGCGACGCTCTCCGGCGACAGGCGGCCGGAGTCGACCGTCCGGCGGTAGGCCGCGGGATCCCGGAAGATGATGTCGAAGGTGATGTGGTCCACTCCGGCGTTCTTGGACCGGATCGTCGACGCGAGTTCGGCGAGCCTCACTTGGTCACCACCGCCTTCCTCCCGACGCGCAGCGTCTCCGTGCGGAACAGGCCCATGGCGCGGACCGGGTCCTGGCCGGGCGGGTCAAGCGTGATCACGTGGTTGAGCGTCCACTCGTAGGCCGGGCGCGCGGCCAGCACCTCGTCGGAGAAGAAGGAGGCACCGCCCGCGGTGCCCTTGACCTCCGGGAGTCGGGCGTAGAACAGGTTGCGCGAGGCGAGCGTGCAGACCTCCTCGGCGGCCGCCGTGGTCTCGGCGACCGCCTCGACGACGATGCCGACCTCGTGCCCGGCGACGACCGGGTGGGGCTCCAGGTCGCCCATCACCCCGTTGCGGCCGTAGACGTGGAAGTAGACCTGGTAGCCGCGCTCCTGCGGGCTGCCGTACCGCTCGACCAGCTTGGCGCGGCTCCAGGCCAGCACGTCGTCGAGCCGGGACAGGGTGTACGGGTCGCGGATCCCCATCACCGCGATCGCCCGCTCGCCGATCTTCCCGGCCCCCTCGAGCTTCACCGAGTAGGTATCGGACGGGCGCCACACCGCGCCGGTCACCCGGGTGGTGCGCTCGTCGAGCGCCTCGAACCGCAGCTCGCGCATGTCGAGCACGCCGCCGGGCACCACCTCGACGTACGGGTCGACCCGCTCGTACATGGCGTGGCTGGCCACCGAGGCGGGGGTGCAGCGCTGCTGCGGGTGCTTCGGGTAGACGTTCACCCCGTCGGCGTCGATCTCGCCGATCACGGTCTCCTTGCCCATGAACGGCTCCGCGCAGAACGAGGCGCACTCGAGCAGCTTGCCGGCCAGCAGGGCCGGGCCGCGGGGAATCCCGCGGCTCTCCGCGACCGCGGCGAAGATGGCCGAGTCGCTGGACCGGCCGCAGATGACGACGTCCGCACCTCCCTCGATCGCCGCCTTGATCGGCTCCACGCCCATCACCGCCACGGCGTGGTCGGTGCGCCGCAGGGTCGCCACGTCGGCCGGCCCGCGGCCGTTCAGCCCTTCGATGACCGCCCCGCCTTCGGCGAGCTCGACGAGTCGCGCCGGCGGCATCTCGCTGTAGATCGCGGCGAGCTGGAACGGCGCCAGCCCGTGGCGCACCGCGAGCTCCTCGATGATCTCCACATAGCGCTCGACCCCGCGGTCGGTCCCGGTGTCCGAAGCCGAGCCGATCACGAGCGGGACGTCGAGCTCACGCGCGGCGAGCAGGCACAGCTCCAGGTCGTGGCGCTGCCACTCCTCCGGGCTGTGCGCCAGGTTGGCGCCGAGCGGGTAGGGCCCGATGTCGGCCGACCCGGAGTCGGCGACGATCGCGTCGGGCCGTTCCGCCACGCCGGCCTCGAAACTGCCCCGTTCGATCGGGGTGAAGCCGAGGTGGCCGGTGGGCGACATGATCTTCATATGCATGCACACCTTGGGGGATGCGGGAAACGACAAGCCGGAGAGTACTGCAATCTAAATTGCATGTCTAGAGCAAACGCAAAGTTGTTTGCATGCCGCCGCGGCCCGCACTCCCCGCGGCACCGGAGCGCCGCTTTCCTGCCCGGCGGCTGGCGCGAGTGCGGCCCTACCCGGGTCAGTAGAATGAGCCGGCCACGCGGCTCGGCGCCGCGGCGTGGGCCAGTCCACGATGGATAATCAGCAACCGATTGCGAAGGAGCGGGATGAAGCACGCCCCCGAACGGTCCGGCGGCACGACGGCGTCGGACCGGCCCGGACCGGGCCGCCGCTCCCCGGACACCCACCGCTACCAGGACATCGGCCGGCTGCTGGTCACCTGCCCCGACCAACCCGGCATCGTCGCGGCGGTCACCCAGTTCCTGTACGCCAACGGCGCCAACATCACCGAGTCGCACCAGTACTCCACCGACCCGTTCGGCGGCACGTTCTTCCTCCGGCTGGAGTTCTACCTGGAGCACCTCGCCGACCGGATGGCGCAACTCGAACGGGACTTCGCCCCGGTGGCCCGTTCCTTCGACATGACCTGGCGGCTGATCCAGGCGAGCATCCTCAAGCGGGTGGCGATCTTCGCCTCCCGCGAGGGTCACACCCTGCAGGAGATCCTCTGGCGCAACCACGCCGGCGACCTGCACGCGGACATCCGCATGGTGATCTCCAACCACCCCGACCTGCGGGAGACCGCCGCCATCTGGGGCGTTCCCTACCACCACATCCCGGTCACCCCGCAGACGCGCGACCGGGCCGAGGCCGCACAACTCGACCTCGTGGTCGGCGAGGTCGACCTGATCGTCCTCGCCCGCTACATGCAGATCCTGTCGCCCGGCTTCCTCGCCCACTTCCCCAACCGGGTCATCAACATCCATCACAGCTTCCTGCCGGCGTTCACCGGAGCAAACCCCTACCAGCGGGCACACGACCGCGGCGTCAAGCTCATCGGCGCCACCGCCCACTACGCGACCGCGGAACTCGACGCCGGACCGATCATCGAGCAGGACGTCGAACGCGTCGACCATCGCCACACGGTCGACGACCTGCGCCGGATCGGCCGGCACATCGAGCGCAGCGTGCTCGCCCGCGCCGTCGCCTGGCACCTGGAGGACCGCATCCTCGTGCACGGCAACAAGACGATCGTGTTCGCCTGATCCGCGCCCGAGGTGTCCCTTCGCCCGAGGTGTCCGTTCGCGGACGCTGGGTAGCCATGGGGCATGTTCAACTGGCGGGAACGGTTACTGCGCGGGCTGGCTCGGCGATTTCGCATCGGCGAGGACATTCTGCGCCACTTGTCGACGTTCCAGGCGCTCGGCGAGCGCTTCGAGATCAAGGCGCCCACGGAGATGATCCCCGTGGGCGCCCGGACGCTCGCCCGGGCGCTGCGCACCCAGGCCGCGTCCCAGATCCGTCCGCAGTGGCTGTGGCCGTACTGGATGGAGCGGCAGCTCGACCCGACCGACCCGGCGTTCACCCCTCGCGGCCACCTGCCGTTCCTGACCAACGTCACCCACCGCAACTGGACGGCCGTGGGCAATCCCTGGTCGTCCTGGGAGGCGGTGGTCGACCCCGTCGGGCTGGTCAGCACGATGCCCGACGGCTGGTCGCTGGACTGGTGGATCGGGCACGCCGGCGATTGGATCCTGCCGAGCCGCGCACACGGGGTGCGCCAGCGGATCATGGACGCGGGCGCGCGCGTGTCGACCACCGTGCGCCTGCCCGATGAGGGCCTCGCCGTCGCCGACGTCTACCCGCTGCAGGTGGATAGGGCCGAGTACGTCGCGGTCGAGGTGACCAGCGACCGCCCGGTGACCGTCGCGTTCGCGGTGCGTCCGTACAACGCCGAAGGCCTGGCGGTGGTGGAGACCATCCGGCTGACACCGCGGGCCGTCCTGGTCGACGACCACGTGGGGGTGGTGCTGCCGGAGCCGCCCGAGCGGATGGCGGCCTCCACGTACCACGACGGCGACTGCGTCACGCACGTCGTGTCCGGCACCACGGTGCCGTTCGGGCCGCTGCGCGTCCACGACGAGGCCGGGCTGGCCCAGGCGGCGATCAGCTACCCACTCCAACCCGGGGGCCGGCGGCGCGTGCTGCTCCCCCTGCCACCCCCGCGGGTGGGCTCCCGGGCGGCGACGCGCACGGTCGAGCGGGCGCCGACCGCGCCCCGGGAACCGGCCACGGGCTGCGACGGGCGGTACGACCTCGAGCGCGGCCTGCGCACCCGGCTGCCCGACCCGCGCCTGCAGGAGGCCATCGACGCCAATCAAACGTACCTGCTCGCACTGCATGATCCGGGCAGCATCACCCCGGGGCCGCTGACCTACCACCGGTTCTGGTTCCGCGACGCGGCCTACCAGGTCAGCACTCTGGACCGGTGGGGGTTCCACGAGGAGGCGGCCGACGTGCTCGACACGTACCCGCAGCGCCAACAACCGGACGGCTTCTTCTACAGCCAGTGGCGGGAGTGGGACGCCAACGGGGCGGCCATCTTCGCCATCGCCGAGCACTACCGGCTCACCGCGGACGGGGCCTGGCTGGCATCGATGATGCCCGCCGTGCGCCGCGGCGCGGACTGGATCGAGCGCAAGCGCCACACCCGGCCCCGCACCCGGCACCCGGGCCTGCTGCCCGCCGGGGTCTCCGCCGAGCACCTCGGCCCCTACGACTTGTACTACTGGGACAACTTCTGGTGTCTGCGAGGGCTGCGCGACGCCGCGCACCTCGCGGACGTGATGGGCGACCGGAACCTGGCCAACCGGTGGCGGATGGCGGCCGACGACTACTTCACGGCGATCCGGGCCTCGATCGCCCGCAGCACCCGCGACGCGCCCGCCCCCTACCTGCCCGCCGGGCCGAACCGCAGCATCGACGCCGGCATCATCGGCTCGCTGGTCGCCTGCTACCCGCTGGAACTGCTCGCCGCCACCGACCCGCTGGTCGCGAACACCCTACGCATGATCATCGACCGGTTCACCATCGGTCCGGCCTTCTACCAGGCCATCGCGCACACCGGGCTCGGCACGTACCTGACGATCCAGTTGGCGTACGTCGAACTGCTCGCCGGCGACCCGATGGCGTGGCAGCGGCTGCGCTGGCTGCTGGACGCGGCCAGTCCCACGTACACCTGGCCGGAGGCGATCCACCCGCGCACCGGCGGGGGGTGCATGGGCGACGGGCACCACGGCTGGGCGGCGGCGGACTTCCTGGGGTTTCTGCGCACGATGCTGGTCCGCGACGTCCCGGCGGGC
Organism: Micromonosporaceae bacterium; assembly: GCA_047459115.1. Lineage (GTDB taxonomy): Bacteria > Actinomycetota > Actinomycetes > Mycobacteriales > Micromonosporaceae > VSCG01. The sequence continues at coordinate 16,307 of VSCG01000009.1, read as the reverse complement.
ATCCGCACGGTCGCGGTGTTGTCCCTGCTGCCCCCGGAGTGGCGGGGGGCTCCGCTGGAGGTGCACGATGCGCCCACCGCCGGGGGCAGCCGCCTGTCGTACCAGCTGCGCTGGGCCGACGAGCGGCCGACCCTCACCTGGTCCTGGCACGGCGAGCCGGCCCGGCTGACCGCTCCCGGGCTCGATCCCGACTGGTGGTCGACCGAGCCGAGCGGCGAACGAGCGTTCGAGCGGCGGCTCGCAGTTGGTACGCCAGGTACTCCCACATCGCCACGCTGAGCATCCCCACCTTGCGTACCAGGCCCACCAGCGCGACGGACTCCTTCTGCTCCTTCGTGCGGTGGAACATCCCGTCCAGCACGAACGGCCGCACCCGGCCGCCTCGGTGGACCACGTGCGAGTTGAGCGCCGCCTCCATCCGGTAACCCCGGGTGTCTCTGGGGTGCAGGGTGAGCAGCAGCTCACGGCGCATCGCCCGCTCCCCCGCCAGCCGCGGCAGCAGCCAGAGGAAGACCGGATTGAGCAGAGGGCCCCGGTCGAACAGGCCGACCGTCATCGCCACCGACCCGTCCAGCACGGGCCGGGCGAGCCGGTCCACGTGGTCGGGGCGCAGACCGGTCAGGTCCGCGTCCAGGAAGACCAGAACCTCTGCGTCGGTGGCCCGGGCGCCGGTCAGCATCGCCTCGCCCTTGCCGCGCTGCGCGTTCGCGACCACCCGCGCCCCGCTGGCTACCGCGGTGGCGGCGGTGTCGTCGGTCGAGCCGTCATCGACGACGACGACCTCCCCGACCAGTGCGGCCTCGCGACTGGCGGACACCACCGCGCCCACCGTCGCGTCCTCGTTGTGGGCCGGGATGATCACCGCAGCCCGGTTCTCCTGCCGCATTTGTGGCTCATACCCGCCCGGCGGCCGGATGTCCCGGACGATCTTGCAGTTCTCCCGCGAACCTGCCCTCTATGTAGCTGATCGCTCTCTTATGACCGCGGTGACCGCTAGGCCGCCAGGACGCGCAGGCCCATCTCGTGACTGACGCGCTCCAGGTTGCCCGCGATCTCCTCCTTCTGGATCAGATTGGTCTCCAGCCACTGAGCGCACTCGTTCTCCTTCATCAGCAGCGCTCGGTCCAAGAGGCTGCTGTAGCTGGCGATGCCGAAGTGCGCGAGCCGCAACGCCGCGCCGAGGGTGAACAGCTCCAGAATCTCCGGTGGCGGCTGCAGAGCTTCCAACTCCTCGAATCCCTCGCGCATGCCGGCTACGGTGGTGGATGGTATGTGGATCGGCGCGGCGCCAAGGACCCGGAAACAGCGGTCCACGTTATGGAACTGCTCGTCGCTTTCCTGCCTCTGCGTACGAAATAGCTGCGACAGGTCGCCGTTGCTGCTGACGGAATCAGCGAACGTTCCGAACAGCTCACCGCTACGCCGCTCCGCGTCGTGCATCGCGCCCAGTTCATAGAGGAACAGGTCTCTCGGACGGTCCACTGCCATGAGCTCTTCTCCTGATGTCCGGCTACCGGCCGACCTGTTGGCTACCCAGTTCGATGCCGCCCATACCTGGTGGGCGGCATTTCGCTAGGCAGTCGGGCTGGTGTGCCGTGGGTTCCCCGCAGCGGCGGCAACCGCAGGCAGCGCCGCCGCGAAGATCCAATGTGGATTGTGCGTGGAGGGCCGCGACGGCGAGGCGGCGGACCGGCTTGCTACAGCACCTGGGACAGGAACCGACAGAGCCGCTGGCTGCGCGGCGACTCGAAGATCTGGGCCGGAGGGCCGGCCTCGACGATGCGCCCGCGGTCCATGAAGGAGACGGTGTCGGCCACATGACGAGCGAACCCCATCTCGTGGGTGACGATGACCATCGTCATCCCCTGCGCGGCCAGGTCCGCCATGAGCGACAGCACGCCCTTGACCAGCTCGGGGTCGAGCGCGGACGTCGCCTCGTCGAAGAGCATCACCCGCGGCGACATGGCCAGGGCACGGGCGATGGCGACGCGCTGCTGCTGGCCGCCGGAGAGCCGCGACGGGCGCACCTCGGCCTTGTGCCGCAGGCCGACCATGTCGAGCTGGCGCAGCGCGATCTCCCGGGCCTCCTCCGCCGGCAGCTTCTTGACCTTGCGCAGCGCGAACGCCACGTTCCCGAGGACCGTCATGTGCGGGAACAGGTTGAACTGCTGGAACACCATGCCGACCTGCTGGCGCAGCAGATCCGGATCGCGGTCGAGCACGCTCACGCCGTCGAGCAGAATGTCGCCGTGGTCCGGCTCCAGCAGTCGGTTGATGGTGCGCAGCAGGGTGGACTTCCCCGACCCGGACGGCCCGATCACGCACGCCGTCTGGCCCCGCCCGACATCCAGGTCGACGCCACGCAGCACCCGGTGCGTCCCGAAGGACAGGTGGACGTCGCGCGTGGCGACGCTCACCGGCTCGAACACAGCCGGCGCCCGCCGTTCACCCGCCGACGAAGCTGACTGCGTGCTCATACGCCGCTCCTTCCAACCGTCCCGGCCAGCGACGACCGCGCCAACGCCGGAGCGCTCAGGTCGTCCGGTTCGTCCGCGTCGTCCTCGTCCGGCGCGGTGGTCGTGCGCCCCTCGCGCAGCCGCCGGTCGATGTGGTTGACCAGATGGGTCAGCGGCACCGTGATGAGCAGGTAGAACAGACCGGCGAGCACCAGGGCGGACTGGTTGCCGGTGTTCGCCGCATAGTCCTGCCCGATCCGGAACAGCTCCCGCTGGCTGGCGAGCAGGCCGAGGAAGTAGACGAGGCTGGACTCCTTGATCAGCGCGATCAGCTGGTTGACCCAGGCCGGCAGCACCCGGCGCAACCCCTGCGGGATGATCACGAGCCGCAGGGCCGAGCGGTAGGAGAGGCCGAGGGCGCGCGCCGCCTCGAGCTGCCCGCCCTCGACGCTCTGGATACCCGAACGGAAGATCTCGCCCATGTACGCGGCGGCGATCAGCGAGAGCGCGAGGATGCCCAGTGGGTACGGGTTGGGGCCCCACAACGCGAGCCCGATCGGGGCCAGCCCGACGCCGATCAGCAGGATCGTGACGGCGACGGGCAGGCCCCGGAACACGTCGGTGTAAACGCGCGCCGGCCACCGCAGCCACCGGGACCGGGAGATGCCGGCGGCGGCCAGGAGCATGCCGAGGACGGTGCCGAGCACCGCCGAGGCGCTCGCCAGCAGGAGGGTGTTGCCCAGCCCGATCGTGAGCATCTCCGGCAGTGCCTCGGCCATCGACTCGAGGTCGAAGAACGTCTCCAGCAGCGTCTCGAGGATCTCCATGACCTCACCTCATCTCGGATCCGGTGGCCGGGTATGGGGCGTGGGTCACGCGGTTACGAACCCGTCGTCGCGGTCGGGCTCGCCTTGACCGGTGGGTACGTCACGTTGCCGCTGCCGGGCTTGAACTCCGCCGGGATCGGCCGCCCCGGGTAGTACTGCTCCTGCAGCCGGCTCCACGTGCCGTCCGCGATCACCTCGTCCAGCGCCCGGTTCAGCGCCTCGCGCAGCGCGTCGTTGCCCTTCGCCACCGCGTACGCGGTCGGCGCCGGGCTGAGCCGCTTCTCCACGAACAGGATCTTGCCGCCGCTCTCCTGCGCGAACTTCTCGCCGATCTCCGCCGGCGCGATCCACGCGTCCGCGGTCTTCGTCTTGAGCTGGTTCGCCGCGGTGTTGTAGTCCGGCACCCGCACGGGGTCGAGGCCTTCCTTGGTGGCGTAGTCGTCCTGCACGGTGCCCTGGACCACCACGACCCGCTTGCCCTTCAGCTCATCGAAGCTGGTGATGGACGAACCCTCGGGCACGTCCAAGCCGAAGTAGCCGAAGTCGTAGCCGTTGGTGAAGTCGACGGTCTTCTTGCGCGCCTCGGTGATGGTGATCGACGAACTGCCCACATCGAACTTGCGGGTGCTGACCTGAGAGAGCAGCGCGGAGAAGTCGGTGCCGACGAACTCGACCTTCAGGCCGAGCCTGCCGGCCACCGCGACCAGCAGGTCGTTGTCGAACCCGGTGAACTTGCCGTCCTTGAGGTACACGTTCGGCGGCGCGTCGGTCAGCGTGCCTGCCCGCAGGATGCCCGGCTGCAGGAGGCCGTACGGATTGTCGGCGGTGTCGCCGCCGGATGACGAGCCGCAGGCGGCGACGGCGCCGAGCAGCGCTGCGGACACGGCGACGGCGAGCCCACGGACAACGGATCTGTGCAGACGCATGGTGGAGAACTCCAGTTCGGTGACGGTGGCCGGCGCGGATCGCGGCGCCGCGATCCGCGCCGCAGAGCGGATCTGGGCGTGGCGAAGGGCCCGGCCGGGCCGGTGCCCGGGCGGACGTTCAGCGGGCGGACGGTCGGCGGGTCAGGCGAGGCCGCGACAGAGCATCGCGCTGGTGCGACACAGGTCGATGTGCCACCGCCGCCAGGACGACATGGCGCGCAGCGCGCGACGCATTCGCTTCATTCGCGGCACCCGCACGATCAACCTCCATCGATCCTGGCATTAGCACCCGCACCCGGTTACCGGGGGGTTGCTGCGACGTCGTGGAGCCAGGTCTCTCGGTCGCTCTCGATGTTGGCGTCAGCTTACGCAACGCCCGACTCGCGCAAGCCAGGCGGCAGCCGCGGATGTGACGCAGCACACGGACCGGTCGGGCATCCCGAGTCGTGCCGGCTACGTGGTCGCGCCGACCCCGTCGGCCGGCGAGGTGCGCTCCCGGCCGGGCCCGTCGGAGTCTGCCGGTGCAGGTGCGGCATCGGCGGTGGCGGGGGCCGCGTTGCGGGCCTCGGCCGCCGCGACCGCGTCGGTGAACTGCTGCGCGGTCGGCCAGCCGATGATGGCGAGCAGGACGAGCCCGACACCGGCGAGGCTCCACAGTCCGACCACCGTCGGCAGGTCGTACCGGTCGGCGAGCAGTCCGGTGCCCAGCACTGCGACGCCCTGCATGATCTGCACGCCGGCCTGCATGACTCCGAACGCGCGGGCGCGGTAGCCGTTGGGCAGCGCCTGCACGAACATGGCGTTCATCGCGGGCATCATGCCGGCGACGGCGAACCCGCAGACGGCGGCCATCACGACAATGCCCACGATGCCCGGCGCGAACAGGGACGGCACCAGGGACAGCGGCGCCAGGACAGCGAACGGCCGGATCATGGCGCGCCGGACGTCCGGCCGCACCAGGCGGGCCACGATCAGGCCGCCGAGGATGTAGCCGATCGGGTTGGCCGCCATGATCATGCCTTGGGTGAGCCCTTGCTCCGACGCGTCCTGGACCAGCGTCGCCGCCCAGCCGGCGGCGAGTCCTTCCGGCACGATCGCGAACAGCATCGACGTGAACACCAGGATGGCGATGGCCCGCAGCACCCGGGTGGAGAAGACCATGTGGAAGCCCTCGCCCGTCTCACGCAGGAGATGGCTGCGGTGCGCGGCGGTCATCGCCGGCGGCCGGTCTCGCAGCCCGGTCCGGATCAGCACCGCGGAGGTGGCGAACGTGGCCGCGTTGATCACGAGAGCCAACCTCGGGTTGATCGCGGACAGCGCGCCTCCGGTCAGGTAGCCGAGCACCTGGGCCGCCTGGCCCGTGGTCAGGTTCAGCGAGAGGCCCATCACGAGCCGGTCCCCGGTCAACACCAGCGGCAGCACGGCGGAGCGGGCCGCCTGGGCGGGCGGCGCCGCCAACGAACTGAGGAAGAGCAGAACCATGATCATCTCGACCGGCATCGGCACCACCGCCACCATCGCGATGAATGCCATCTGCAGCAGGTCGCAGATGACCATGACCTCCCGGTACCGGTAGCGCTCGGCGAGCGCAGCCAGGAACGGTCCGCCGGCGAGCCATGGCAGGTAGCTCAGCGCGAAGGTCGCCGCCGACCAACCGACCGAGCGCGTCTCCTGAAAGACCAGCGCGGTGACCGCCACCTTGGCCAGGTAGTTGCCGATCCAGCCCAGGACGGTGGCGGTGTACAGCGCTCGGTACTCGACGCTGGCGAAGACCTCCCGGAAGGTGGCACGGCGTTCGGTCGCATGTGTCTCGTCCGACACCGTCCCCTCCATCGTTTCGACAGCGCCTGCCGACGAACGTCGCCGGAGTCTCGTGCCTACATCTGGCCCCAGGTCACCCTTGCTGGTGGAACATGCCTGATTCTGCCCGATCGTCTGACCCAGCGCTAGGGCGAACGGGCAGTCCGACCGTTTCGACTGGCTGACCCCAAAACATTTATGCATATGCATTGATTTGCGGTTCGCGGTCCGCCCGGAGACCACCTGGTGACCGGACACGGCCCGGTGCTGCTAGAACCATCGCGGGGAGGTGTGCGATGGAGCACGTGCTCGCCGTCGATCTGGGCACCAGCGGCCCGAAGGTGGCGCTGGTCGCGGCCGACGGCGCGATCACCGATCGCGAGACCGCAAGGACCAGACTGCTGCTCGGTGCCGACGGCGGCGCCGAACAGGATCCGGAGGATTGGTGGCGCTGCATCACCCAGGCGGTGCGACGGCTGCGCGCCCGCGGCACGGTCGCGCCGGACGCCGTGGTGGCGGTCAGCGTCACCGCCCACTGGTCGGGCACGGTCGCCGTCGACGCTGACGGGCGGCACCTGATGAACGCGATCATCTGGATGGATTCCCGCGGCACCCGCTACATCAGGCAGGTTACCGGCGGGCCTGTCCGCCTGGCCGGCTACGACGTCCGCAAGCTGCGCCGGTTCATCTCCCGGGCGGGCGGTCTGCCCGGACACAGCGGCAAGGATCCGACCGCGCACATCCACTGGATCCGCAACGAGCGCCCCGAGGTGTACCGGGCGGCCCGGTACTTCCTGGAACCGGCCGACTATCTCAATCTCCGGCTGACCGGCCGGGCCTGCTCGTCCTACGACTGCATCGCGCTGCACTGGGTCACCGACAACCGTGACGTCACCGCGGTGCGCTACGACCCGCATCTGCTGCGACTGTCCGGCCTGGACCCGGACCGGTTGCCGGAGCTCGTCCCGTCCGCCTCCGTCGTCGGCGGGCTCGCCGCCCACGTCGCCGACGAGTGGGGGCTGCGCGCCGACACCCCGGTGGTGACCGCCACCGGTGACGTGCCGTCCGCCGTCGTCGGTTCGGGCGCCGTGGCCGACTACGCCGGCCACCTGTACATCGGCACCTCGTCCTGGCTGTCGTGTCACGTGCCGACCAAACGCACCGACGTGCTGCACAACCAGACCACGCTGCCGGCAGCGCTACCCGGCCGGTACTTCGTCGCCAACGAACACGAGACCGCCGGCGCCTGCCTGAACTTCCTCGCCGACGTGGTGGGGCTGCGCCCGGACGACGCGGGCGCGGGCGACGTGTTCGAAGCGTTCGAGGCCGCGGCGGCCCGGGCGGCGGCCGGCTCCGGCAAAGTGATCTTCACGCCGTGGCTGAACGGCGAGCGCACCCCGGTCGACGACCCGACCGTGCGCGGTGGCTTCCACAACCTGTCCCTGACCACTACGCGGGACGAGCTGATCCGGGCGGTGTACGAGGGCGTCGCGTACAACTCACGATGGTTGCTCGACGCGGTGGAGCGCTTCGTCGGCCGCCGACTGCCGGAACTCGCCTTCGTCGGGGGCGGCGCGAAGTCGGCGTTGTGGTCACAGATCCACGCCGATGTCCTCGATCGGACCGTCCGCCAGATGGCCGATCCCCAGTACGCCAACGCCCGGGGTGCCGCCTTCATCGCCTTTGTCGCGCTGGGCCTGCTCCGCCCGGAGGACATCCCGGCGCTGGTGCCGGTGGCCGCCGAGTACCGGCCGCGGCCGGAGCATCGCGCGCTGTACGACAGGATGTACTCCGCCTTCGTCGACCTCTACCGGCGCAACCGTAGGCTGCACGCACGGCTGAACCGGCTCTGACTGGGAGCGACCGGCTCTGACTGATAGCGAGAGGAGTCACCGGACATGGACCAGGACCAACGCGACGTCCTCGCCGCGATGCTGGAGCCAGGGCTCAAGCCGTACCGGGGCCGCTATCCGGAGTACACGCGGCTGCCCGAGCGCGGCCGGGACCGTGACGAGGTGCTCGCCGAGCTGCGTGAACTCGCCGACCAGGAGCGCTCCCGCTGGGAGGAGGGCTTCGCCTCGGGGGCCGTCTACCACGGCGGACGGGAGCACATCGACCTGCTCAACCAGGTCTACGCCCTGTTCAGCCAGGGCAACCAGCTGCATGCCGACCTGTGGCCGAGCATCACCAAGTTCGAGGCCGAGATCGTCGCGATGACCTCCGCCATGCTGCACGGGGGCACCGAGGCCGCCCCGGACGCCTGCGGCACGGTCACCTCCGGCGGGACGGAGTCCATCCTGCTGGCGATGCGCACCTACCGCGACCACGCCCGCGCCACCCGGGGCGTCACCGAACCGGAGGTCGTCCTGCCGGTGACCGCGCACGCCGCGTTCGACAAGGCGGCGCAGTACTTCGGCATGCGGTTGGTCCGGGTGCCGGTCGACGACACCATGCGGGCCGACGTCGATGCGGTGCGCGCGGCCATCACCGACCGTACCGTCGCCGTCGTCGGCTCGGCGGTCGGTTTCCCGCACGGTGTGGCCGACCCGATCGAGGAGTTGGCCGCGCTCGCCGCGGACGCGGGTGTCGGCTTCCACACCGACGCCTGCCTGGGCGGCTTCGTGCTGCCGTTCGCCGAGCGGCTGGGCTACCCGGTGGCGCCGTTCGACTTCCGGGTCCCCGGCGTCACCTCCATCTCCTGCGACACGCACAAGTTCGGCTACGCCGCCAAGGGCACGTCGGTGCTGCTGTGGCGCAGCCCCGAGCTGCGCGAACGGCAGTACTACACCACCACCGACTGGCCCGGTGGGCTGTACTTCTCGCCGACCATGGCCGGCAGCCGACCCGGAGCGCTGTCCGCGCAGGCCTGGGCGGCCATGGTGACCATCGGCGAGCAGGGGTACCTGGAGGCCACTCAGCGGGTGCTCACCACGGCGGCCCGGATCCGCGAGGGCATCGCCGCCGTCCCCGGTCTGCGCGTCCTGGGAGATCCACTGTGGGTGATCGCGTTCACCTCCGACGAGGTCGACGTGTACGACGTGCTGGACCGGATGACGGCACGGGGCTGGAGCCTGAACGGGTTGCAGCACCCGCCCGCCGTCCACCTGTGCGTCACGCAGCGGCACTGCCGCGACGAGGTGGTCGAGGCGTTCCTCGCCGACCTGAACGCCAGCGTCGAGGCGGCACGCCGGGAACCGGGCGGTGGTTTGATGGCCCCGGTGTACGGCATGGCCGCCGTGCCCGAACTGCGTGGCCAGGTGGACGCGATGCTGCGCGCCTACTGTGACGTGCTCTACCGCGTGTGATCCGCCCGGACCGGGTGATCCGTCCGCCGGTCCGGGTCGCGATCCGCCTAGTGGCGCCGACGCACCTCGCCGCCGGGTGTCGTCACCCGCCAGCCGGCGATGTCGACCTCCGCCCAGACCGTGTAGGTGCCGGCCGGCAGCCGCAGCACCGTCGCCTTGTACTTCGTGTCCAACCAGGACATCGCCTGCCCGTGGGCTACCGCGCCCGAGGCGTCGCGGATCACCAGCGTCACCGCGTCCGCCCGCACCGGCCGGCCGCCCTGGTCCTCGATGGCGAGGAAGACGTTGAGCGCAGTGCCCTGGCCGGCGAACGTCCACTCGGCCGAGTACGGGAACAGCCGCACGGTGCGCACCTCGACGCGCTTGTTGCCGAGCCCGTCCGTGGCCACCACCGTGACCGTGTTCTCCCCCTCGACCAGGTCGAGCACGGTGGCGAAGGCCCCGCCCGGGGCGACCGGCACCGCGGCGCCGTTGACCTCCAGCGTGGCCACGCCGGAGAACTCGTCGGCCACGGTGCCCGAGACGGTGACGGTCGGGTCGAAGAACCCGGTCTGGTCGGCGGGCGTCCAGTCCAGGACGGGAGCGGTCGTGTCGCGTACGACGGTCACCTCGACCGACGGCGCCGAGGTGCCGGCGTGGTTGGCCGCCCGCGCGGTGAACATGTTCACGCCCTCGACCAGCGGCACGTCGACGCTGTACCGCCCGTCCCGGCCCGGTTCGGCGGTCGCGACGACCGCGCCGGACCGCATGATCGTCACGGTGCTGCGGAACTCGGCCGTGCCGGTCACCGTCACCGTCGGTGTGGCGACGGCCGCGCCGCGAAGCCGTTGAAGATCCAGTACGGGGTGACGCCGGTGGCCCCGACCTCGCCGAGCAGCGCCCGTACCCCGCCCTGGGTGCGATCCGCCGTGGCGCGCAGCGCGTCGACGACCGTGCGGCCGCGGGCCGCCTTTCCACGACCGCCGTTGGCGGTGGCGGCCGCTTGGCGCGCCTGGGCGGCGACGGCCGCGGGGTCGACCTGATCGCGCAGCCGGATGATGACCGGGACGCGCCCGCCCTCGCGCGCGGCCGCGGTCACCTCGGGGGCGATCCGTGGCCGGTTCGGCCGCTCGCCGACGAGGGCCGCCGCCGGGCCGGTGCGGGTGCCGATCACCGCCTGCGCCGCGCGCGCCACGGGCGCGCCGTCGCGCACCGAGAACTCCTCGGCGCCGCCGGTCCGGGCCGTCGGGGCGGCGGCCGCGGGCGGGGCCGCCGCCGCCAGCGGCGGCGCCGCGAGCGCCCCGGCGAGCGCGCTGACAAGGAGAACCCGGACGCTGGTACGCAGGGACACATCGGCCTCCGCCTACGGCTGGTGAGCCTGGGCGTGTCCTTAATATGGTCGAATTTTTTATCTGTATCTATACCTGGTACATAATGGCCGGTGGCTGTCCAAAGTCATCACTGCTCGAGCGCTCCGACCGCGTCCTCGGACACCTCCAGCACGACCGAGTGGTAGCTCTCGATAAGGGAGAGCACCGCGTCGCGCGGGCCCTGTCGCCAGGCATCGCTGCCGTAGAACGCCTCCTCCTGCTCGCGGTGCGCCTCGAGCGACGTGAAGGCGCGGATCAGGTACGCCTCCTCGTTCCCGTCCTCGGCGGCCAGCGACGCCCCGTAGCGCACCACCCGGATACCGAACTTCTCCAGCAGCGGCATGCTCTCCTCGCGCATGAGGCGGACGAACTCCTCCGTGGTGCCGGGCTTGAGCCGGTAGGTGCGGATCTCGAGGATCACGGTGACTCCTAACGGGAGTGGGGAACTGGTCCGCTCCATCATCCCGCAGGGCCGCGGCGCCCGGAGCCGGCGCCAACCCAGGAAACCCACCGTCCCGATGACCGGGTACCGTCCGGTTGACCGGTTCGCATCCGGTTCAACGGTCGTAGTCTCGGCCCGCGGGGCGCGGGCGCACCCAGGAAGGACAGTGACGCGTGTCAGACGACGACCGGGTCACGCAGGCGAGCGCATACCTGCGCATGCTCCTGCTGCGGCCGGGTGACTACCGCTCCACCTGGCAGCGCCGCAGCGACCGCGCCGCACCGGGGACCATCGACTACGCTGCCGTGGCCCGCGTGCTGGCCGCGCCCGACGAGGACGGCGCTGACACCGTCGTCGACAGCTGTCTGGTGCGCACGGTGCGGGGGGCGCTGGACGGCACCAGCCTGTGCCCGCAGACGCTGGACCGCTTCGTCGACGCGTTCTCGCTGCGGCCCCGGGAGGCGCAGCGGCTGTCGCGACTGCTGCACGGGTCCGGATCGGTACGCGTCCTCGCCGGCGGCGCCACCGCGCCGCTGGACCTGCGCCGGCCCGGCCGCGCGCCCCGCCACGAGACGCTCGCCCTGCACGACCTGCACATCCTCGGGCCCGACGGCTGGCCCGCCGAGCACCAGACGATCCAGGTCGTCCGATCCACTGTAGATGGTCTGGAGTCGCTACCGTACCTGTTCGACACCGATGAACTGGTCGTGGAGGTCGTGCGGGGCGGCTCGATCGGCCAACACGTGTACCCGGTCCGCGACGGCGTGTGGGCGGTCGACATCGTGCTCGACGAGCCCCTGGCGCGTGGCGCCACCGCCCTGCTGCAGTACCGCACCACGTTCTTCTACAAGTCCGAGCCACCGCCGGAGTTCCGCCGCGCGGTGCTGGGCGCGACCAGGGACCTGACCATGTGGCTCACCTTCCACCGCGACCGGCTGCCCCGTCGGGTGTGGCAGGCGCGGTGGGACGGTGTGGAACACGCCCGGATCGTCGAGCGGGAGCCGGTGGACCTCGACGAGGAACTGTCCGTGCACTGCCGATTCGACACGGTCGAACGCGCGGTGGTCGGCTTCCACTGGGAGTGGGACTGACCGCCCCGGGCGACCATCGCCGCGTGACACGGCTTGGCAGGTACGGATCCGGTCAGCGATCGGCTCGGTCGGCGCCGGCCTGTGGCTCATCAGCTCGCGGCTCGCCGGTCCACGACCTCATCCGCGGTCGGGTCCTCGCCACGGTCCAGCGCGTCCCACAGCTCGCTGGCCGTGCGCGGGCGGGACCGTGTTGCCCGGCCGGGCCGCTCGTACCGACCACCCATCGCCGGCCATCGACGTCCACGGAGGACGGCTCCGGCGGCCGCCGCGGTGACCGCGACGCCGCCGCCGAGACACAGGCCCGGCCAGACGGCGCTGCCGTCGCCGGCCAGGCCAAAGCCACCACCGGCGACGATGCCGAGCCCGGCCGCGAGCAGTAGGACACCGACGGCGGTACGCCCGGCGCGGCGGGTCGCGGGCAGCGCGCCGGCACCCGCCAGCGCGACCACGGCGAGCGCTGGCAGCCACGGCAGAAGGGCGGCACCGGTCCGGGGCGTGTGCAGCGGGGGCAGCGGCGCCGGCCGGAGGGTGACCTCGACCGCCCAAGCCCGGGTCGCGGCGAACAGCGCGAGACCGGCGCCGGCCAGGCAGCCGAGCACGACGAGGGTGAACTCGCGGCGCGAGCTCATCGCGCCGGCCTCAAGGTCTCGGCCGCACCGATCGCCGCGAGCACCGCCGCCGCCTTGTTGCGGGTCTCCTGCTCCTCGGTCTGCGGGTCCGAGTCGGCCACGATCCCCGCGCCGGCCCCCACGTAGGCGACGCCGTCGCGGACCAGGGCCGTGCGGATCGCGATGGCCATATCCAGGTTGCCGCCGAAGCCGAAGTACCCGACCGTGCCGCCGTACAGGCCTCTCCGGGTCGGCTCCAGCTCCTCGATGATCTCCATCGCACGCACCTTGGGCGCGCCGGAGAGCGTGCCGGCCGGGAAGGTGGCGGCGAGCGCATCGAACGCCGTACGCCCCTCGGCGAGCTCCCCGACCACCGTCGAGACGAGGTGCATGACGTGGCTGTACCGCTCGATGGTCATGAACTGCGGGACGTCCACTGTGCCGGGTCGGCAGACCCGGCCGAGGTCGTTGCGGCCCAGATCCACCAGCATCACGTGCTCAGCGCGCTCCTTCGGGTCGGCGAGCAGCTCCGCGGCGAGCCGGGCGTCCTCCTCGGGCGTGGCACCGCGGGGACGGGTGCCGGCGATCGGGTGCAGCAGCGCGCGCCGGCCGGTCACCTTCAGGTGTGCCTCCGGGGAGGAGCCGACGATGTCGAACCCGTCGAAGCGCAGCAGGTACATGTACGGGCTGGGATTGGTGGTGCGCAGCACGCGGTAGATGTCCAGCGGGTCCGCCGACGTGGCCCGCTCGAACCGCTGCGCGACGACGATCTGGAAGCACTCGCCGGCACGGATGGCCTCCTTCGCCGCCTCGACCGCCTTGGGGTACTCCCCCTCCGGGGTCCGACTGCTTCCGATCGCCGCTGCCGCCGACATGTCTACTGTAGACACCATCGGCGGGTTGGGCCGGGACAGCGCGGTGGTCATCGCGTCGAGCCGGCCGACCGCCTGGTGGTAAGCGGCTGTGGCCTGCTGCTCGTCGGCCCGTTCGGGCAGGATCGCGTTGGCGACGAGCACCGCCTCCCCGGTGTAGTGGTCGAGCACCACCAGGTCGGTGGCGAGCATCAGGCCGAGCTCCGGGAAGTCCAGGTCGTCGCTGGCCAGATCCGGCAGGCGTGCGAAGCGACGCACCAGGTCGTAGGAGAGGAAGCCGACCAGTCCGCCGGTCAGCGGAGGCTCGCCGGCGTCGGCTGCGCGCGTCGACGGCCCGCCGAGCGCGGTGACGGTGGCCCGCAGTACCTCGATCGGATCGCCCCCGGTGGGCACGTTCTCCGGCGGCTGGCCGAGCCACTGCGCGGTCCCCTTCGCCCCGATCAAGGTGGCCAGGCTGCGCACGCCCACGAACGAGTAGCGGGACCACGCCGGGCCCGCCGCGCCCGCGCCCTGCTCGGCCGATTCGAGCAGAAAGGTGCCCGGGCCGCCGGCGAGCTTGCGGTAGACCCCCACCGGCGTCTCACCGTCAGCCAGCAGCCGGCGCGTCACCGGCACGACCCGGTAGCGGCGGGCGTGCTCCCGGAAGGTCGCCTCGTCGGGGTGCACCGCTCCGGTGGTCACGGCGCACCTCGCAACTGCAGCGGGCGGTGGAAGCAGCTCTGCTCGCCGGTGTGGCAGGCCGGACCCACCTGGTCGACGTCGAGTAGCAGCGCGTCCCCGTCGCAGTCGAGGGACACCGCCTTGACGTACTGGTGGTGCCCGGACGTCTCGCCCTTGACCCAGTACCTCTGCCGGCTGCGCGACCAGTACGTGGCCCGGCCCGTCTGAAGCGTGCGGCGCAGCGCCTCCTCGTCCATCCAGGCGAGCATGAGCACCTCGCCAGAATCATACTGTCGGACGATGGCGGCCATGAGCGGGCGGCCATCGGGGCCGGCAGCCGCGGCGGTGGCGGCGCGTGGCATGGTGGCCGGGTCAAGATCTGGTACGGGGTTCCGGGTGGGCAAGGTTACCTCCTGATTAGGGCCGCTCGATGCGGGCTTCGCGGCGCCTCGCCCGCTGGGCGGCCCGAGTGCCAATTGTCCCTTACTCCCCGCGGTCCGGCGCGCCCGCCCGTCACGGCCAGCCTGCATCGCGGATGCCGTGCCCGTTCGGGGGGCTGTGGGGCTTGATTCCGGTCGCTATGTTGTGTGCTGCGCCCCACTGCTTCCTGGATCGGCGCTTACCTCTTCCGAGTCGGCTGGCGCGGCCGCGGCTGGCCTTTGCCCACCGCGGCTCCCGCGGTAGACGCCGCGGTGTTCGCCCGCTGCGCGGCGAGCGGTGGGCGTCACGGAACCGGTAGGGCCGCACGGGGCACCGGCGGACCGCCGGGCCGCCACGGACGGAAGGGAGC
Source organism: Micromonosporaceae bacterium (assembly GCA_047459115.1). Classification (GTDB taxonomy): domain Bacteria; phylum Actinomycetota; class Actinomycetes; order Mycobacteriales; family Micromonosporaceae; genus VSCG01. Next base: position 1,181 of record VSCG01000009.1, on the reverse strand, counting down.
AGCCCCATGCAACCAATCAACACCGAACGACCATCGGATCGGCCCGAGACGGCAGGGGACGCGATGTCCCTTCCAACGCCTCGGCCTGCGGCCATTCTCAACGAGCCCACGACGGAGATTCCCGTTGTCACCCCGGCCTCCCCCGTCGCCCAGGCCGAAACGGTGCCCGAGGTGCCCGTCGAGGCGGCGGCCAGCGAACCGGTGGTTGGTGAGGCTGCCGCCACGGCGGAGACTGCCGAGGTTACCGAGGCAGCCACGGCCGTGACCGCCGAGACCACAACCGGGACCACCGAGGCCACGACCGAGACCACGACCGAAACCGCCGAGACCACCGAGGCCGCCGGAACTACCGCCGAGACAACCACGGCCGAGGCCGCCGGAGCTTCGGCCGAGACCGCGCAGACCGCGGAGGTTACGGCCGCGACGGCCAGCGACACTGAGACGGCTGCAAAGGCGGAGGCCGTCGAGGCGTCGGAGGCCGTCGAAACGGGCGAGGTGGCCGGCGGGGACGAACCCGGCCCCGAGGTGGCCGGCGAGAGCGCGACCGCCGCCGAGGCGCAGGCCCGACCGGCCGCGGAGGACGCGTCGGCCATGCCCCTGCAGCAGGCCGGGGGCGAGCCCGAAGCCCGGTCGGATGCGCTCACCGAGACACCGAAGGAGATGGCGCCGGACGCCGTCGAGACTGCGGCAGTGACCGAGGCACCGAGCCAGGAAACGGCCGCGGCACCGGGCGCGGAACCCGATGCCGAATCCGGGGCCGACCGGCCGGCGGCTACGCCGGCCGCGGACGTCGCCGCCGATTCCGACGCGGCGGCCCAGCAGGTCGCCGACTCCGGTGCAACGGCTCCCGCCGACATCGAGGCGACCACCGAGGTCGGCGAGACAGCCAAGGCGATGGACCCGGCGGCCGAGGTGACGGAGCCGGTGGCCGACCCGGTAGCCCAGGGTGACGCCGCCGCGCAGACGGCCGACCAGCCTGAGGCCGCCCTGGATGAGCAGCCCGAGGCTGCCATGACGGACGCGCTGGCCGCCGACGAGTCCGCGGCCGAAGAAACCGCCCCCGAGGGACCGGCAGCGGAGACCACCGGGGACGCCAGCGCCGACGAGCCAGCCCGGGTGCTGGCGCCGACCGCGCAAGAGCCGGCCATCGACGAGGAGAGCGCAACCGAGTCGGAGCCGGC
>VSCG01000008.1:0-47776 GCA_047459115.1 Micromonosporaceae bacterium | reverse complement strand
GCAGCCGCAGCCGGTGCCCGCGAGCACGCCGGTGGCTCCTGTCCCGCCGCTGCCAGTGTTCTCGGAAGCCGGCTACCCGCCCCACGCGGCCGGGGTGGGCCACGAGCCGCATCCGGTGGAGGGCGAGCCAACGGCGCCCTATCCGATCATCAGCCCACGCCAACCGGTATCGGAGACGATTCCCGATTCCGATGCGTCCGGCGGCCAGCCGGACGGGCCGGCCCTGCGTTCTGATGTGGCCGACGAGGTCGAGACCGCTGCCGAGATCCAGGTTGCTGACGAGGTCGAGGCTGTCGACGGGGTTTTTCCGCCGCCCGATGTTTCACGTGAAACCGAGGACCCGCCGCTGGCGCAGGAGGCACAGCGGGCCGTGGCGATCCTGAACCCGAGCGGAGAGGTCACCATGCCACGCCCGCCCCACTGCCGGATCATCTGCGTGGCGAACCAGAAGGGCGGCGTCGGGAAGACCACGACCGCGGTGAACCTCGCCGTGGCGCTCGCGCTGCACGGCAACCGCGTACTCGTGATCGACCTCGACCCACAGGGCAACGCCTCGACCGGATTGAACGTGCCGCACCACGCCGGGGTGCCCGACATCTACAGCTGCCTGATCGACCTCACACCGCTGGCCGACGTGGTCCAGCCTGTGGAGGGCATCCCGAACCTGAGCTGTGTACCGGCCACTCTCAACCTCGCCGGTGCCGAGATCGAGCTGGTCTCCGTCGTGGCTCGGGAGTCCCGGTTGCGCCGGGCGATCGAGCCGGCGATGAGCGAGTATGACTACATCTTCATCGACTGCCCGCCCTCGCTCGGGCTGCTGACCGTCAACGCTCTGGTCGCGGCCCGGGAGGTGCTCATCCCGATCCAATGCGAGTACTACGCGCTTGAGGGTGTGCAGGCGTTGACCGACAACATCGCCCGGGTGCGCGCGTTCCTCAACCCGCACCTGGAGATCTCCACGGTCCTGCTGACCATGTACGACCGGCGTACCCGGCTCGCGGACGCGGTGGAGCAGGACGTGCGTGCACACTTCGGCGATCGGGTGCTGCACGCGGTCGTGCCACGGAACGTGCGGGTCTCCGAGGCGCCCAGCTATGGGCAGTCGGTAATGACCTACGATCCAGGCTCGCGGGGCGCCGTGAGCTACTACGAGGCGGCCAAGGAGATCGCCGAGCGGGGCGCCCGGCAGGCTGTGGATCACGAGAGCTAGGCGGCGAGAGAGTGGGACCGCCGGGACGACTGGGAGGCAAGGGCATGAAGAGCCGTCCGCGAGGTGGGCTGGGCCGAGGGCTGGGTGCTCTGATCCCGACCGGTCCCGCGCCGATTCCCGGGGCGCCCGGTGCCGGCCAGTACGGACCGGTGTCCGGCGTGCCCGCGGTCGAGTCCGCCGCTGCCGTTCCCGCCCCCGCTGATCCTCTCACGCCCGTGCCCGGTGCCCGGTTCGCCGAGGTCCCGGTGCGCGCGATACAGCCGAACCCGCGTCAGCCGCGTCAGGTCTTCGACACGGAGGCGCTCGACGAGCTGAAGGCCTCGATCGAGGAGGTGGGCTTCCTCCAGCCGATCGTCGTGCGCGAACTCGGGCCCGATCGGTACGAACTGGTGATGGGCGAGCGGCGGTGGCGGGCCGCACAGGCGCTCGGCCGCGACGTGATCCCGGCGATCGTGCGGGACACCAGAGACGACGCCATGCTCCGCGACGCGCTGCTGGAGAACATCCACCGGGTGAACCTCAACCCGCTGGAGGAGGCGGCGGCGTACCAGCAGTTGCTGGAGGAGTTCGGGGCGACCCACGAGGAGTTGGCGAAGCGTATCGGTCGCAGCCGTCCGCAGATCTCGAACACCATTCGTTTGCTGAACCTGCCGCCCGCCGTGCAGCGACGGGTCGCCGCCGGCGTGCTCTCCGCCGGGCATGCCCGGGCACTGCTCGCCCTCGAGGATGCGCAGGCGCAGGAGGACCTGGCGAACCGGATCGTCGCGGAAGGACTGTCGGTACGGGCGACCGAGGAGGCGGTTGCGCTCGCGCTCGCCGGCGGGCCGCGGAAGAAGGCGGCATCGAAGCGGCGGCCGAAGCCGCACGCACCGGCTCTGACGGATCTCGCAGAGCGACTCTCCGACCGGTTCGACACCCGGGTGAAGGTGGACATCGGCCGGAACAAGGGGAAGATCGTCATCGAGTTCGCGACCGTCGACGACCTGGAGCGGATCGTGGGCATCATCGGCATGCCGGACTCGCCGGCCGCCGGCTGAACCGGCCGACCCGGAGGTTGATGTTTCACGTGAAACGGAGGCGGCCAAGGTTTCACGTGAAACGTGATGCGATATCCACAGCGGGACGAGCCCGCGCCAACTCGTTGATCAGCAACATCAACAGAAGTACGGGCGGGACTGTGGACACGCGCTGTGGACAGGCGTCGGCCCGAGGGTGGCGGACCGCCTCCCCTTGCGTCCGTACCGGCGTCGCTCGGCTAGCCTCTCCTCGTGTCCGACACTCCTCCTGCTCTTCCCGGATTTACCACGTGGCCCTCGTTCCCCTTCGAGGGCGACCTGCGTGTAAAGCGGCTCGAGGAACCCGTTGAGACCGAGCCAGCCCGCGCGGGAGAGGACCCCAACGAGTGCAGCGCGTGTGCCACGCCGGACGAGGCCTACATCTACGTGAACGACCGTTGGCGGGTCCGCGCGATGGACCGGCCGAGCGGCCTGCCGATGGTGCTGATCCTGGAGTCGCGCTCGCACCTCGACCTCGGGGACCTGCCCAACATGCTCGCCGCGGAACTCGGGGTGATGACGGTACGGCTGGAGCGTGCGATCCGGTCGCTGGACGGGGTGGGCCGGGTGCACGTGAGCCGGCTGGGCGACGGGTCGGCCCACCTGCACGTGTGGTTCATGGCGCGGCCGTACGGCTACCTGCAGCTGCGCGGCCCGTTCCTGCCACTGTGGGACGAGATCTTGCCGCCCATCCCCGAGTCGCAGTGGCGGGAGAACCTCGCACTGGTGGCGGCGTGGTTGGCGGAGTTCGGCGGTACGCCGCTGGCGCAGCCACCCCGGATCGACTGGAAGGCGCCGGCCAAGCTCGAGGAGATCGAGCGGGCCGAGCCCGCCGAGCCCACTGATCACGAGCCCGCAGAGGGTAAGGAGCCCGCAGAAGGTCGGGAATTCACGGATCACAGCGAGTCGACGGCGGACACTGAGTCCACGGTGCACTGGGAGCCGGTTGAGCCGGCCGATGGCTCGACCAAACCGACCACCGACTAGCTGGCAAGGGCCGGGCGGTGGATGGGCGCGCGATTCAAGCGGATCCGGGCGGCCGGGACGACGATGTCGCGGTCTGGTGTCGGCCTGGCGCCTGGTCCGCACGGCGTGCCGCTGACGGCCAGCCGCCGACCGCTCATACGCTGCGGGCCCAGCGCACCTCGCCGGAGCCGTCGACGTAGAACAGCACGACGAGCACCTCGGCGGCCGGGTCGGTGAACGGCGGCGTGCCCTTGTCGACCAGGTAGATGGCGAGCACGCTGCCCGAGGTGGTGGCCGGCACGGCGACCGCCCGGTTGCGCGGTGCCTCATCCCCGGACGCGTCCTGGGTCGACGCGGTGCCCACCAGCCAGAGGTAGTGCTCGGCGAGCGTGTCGTACGCCCCGGTCCAGTCGGTGGTCTCGGCCGGCAGCAGGTCGCCGTTCGGGTCGAAGGTCCAGACCACGAACGGCGGCAACGGGCACGGGGGCCGTGCCCGGTTGTCCAGCACGATCACGTGGTAGCGGCCGCCGCCACCGGGCCCGGTCCAGTCCAGACGGAGCACCAGGCCCTGTGTGACGCCGGGCAGGTGCGGTGGCTTGTCCCACGGCCCGCCGAGCTCGGCGACGGCATCGGGCAGGTGGGCCAGGTCGGCGACGCGCAGCTGCTTGCTCACGCTGACCTCGGCGCCACCGTGCACCCACTCGCGCTTGCGGTGCGCGAGCGACGTGAGACCGAGGACCGCGACGATGATGACGATCAGCGCGGCGGCGCCACCACCTCGGCTGGCCATGGGCACATGCTGACGCACACCATGCCGGCCGCGCAGTGGTTCAGCGTTCAGTCGCCCGTACGACGAGCCTCGCGAGCACCTCGCCGAGGTCTAGCCCAGCGGCCTGAACGGCCATCGGCAGCAGCGAGGTCTCGGTCATGCCTGGCGAGACGTTGACCTCCAGCACGTACGGGTCGCCGTGCTCGTCCACGATGAGGTCCACCCGAGACAGGTCCCGCAGCCCGAGCGCGCGGTGCGCGGCGATGGCGACCTCGGCGACCCGGTCCGCTGTGGCCGGATGCAGCCGGGCCGGCACGTGCCAGGTGGTCAGGCCAGCGGTGTAGCGGGCGGCGTAGTCGTAGACGCCGCCCCGCGGAACGATCTCCACCGGGGGCAGCGGCTGCGGCCCCTCGCCGGTGTCCACCACCGATACCGCCACGTCGACGCCGGGCACGTAGCGCTCGACGAGCGCGGTCGTGTCGTACGCGAAGCACCCCACCATCGCCGCGGGCAGGGCGTCCGCCTCGCGGACCACCGCGGTGCCCAGGCCCGATCCGCCCTGCGCGGGCTTGACCATGAGCGGCAGGCCGAGCCGGTCCACGATCCGGTCGAGCACCGCCACCGCGCCGAGTTCGGAGAACCGGTCGTGCGGCAGCGCCACCCAGTCGGGCGTCGGTATGCCGGACTCACGCAGCACGGCCTTCGCCGACGGCTTGTCCCAGGCCAGCCGGGCCGACCGCGCGTCGCAGCCGACGTACGGGACCCCGCACAGGTCGAGCACACCGCGCAGTGAACCGTCCTCGCCGGTCGCCCCGTGCAACGCGATGATCACCGCGTCCGGTGGGTCGGCCTGCAGGATCGGCAGCAGCGTGGCGTCCGCGTCCCGCATCTCGGCCTCCAGGCCCGCGGCGCGCAACGCGTCGAGCACCCGCCGGCCGGAGCGCAGCGATACCTCGCGCTCGTAGGACAGGCCGCCGGCCAGGACGAGGACCCGGGGGTCATGGGCCGCCCGTGCGCGTAGCTCAGCCGAGTCCCCGGTCAAGCGCCCCGGCTCGGGAGGTGTGCTAATCACGTCCGCCCGCCGGCCGCGAACCGAACGTGGCGCGCACCGTCAACTCCTGCTCCACCACGCCGGCCAGGCGGCGCACCCCTTCGCGGATGCGCTCGGGCGTGGTGAACGAGAAGTTCAACCGCAGGTTCTGCGTGCCGCTGCCGTCGGCGTAGAACCCGGTGCCGGGCACGTACGCCACCCGGGCGGCGATCGCCCGCGGCATCATCGCCTTGGCGTCGAGGCCGTCGGGCAGGGTCGCCCACACGAACAGGCCGCCGCCCGGCTTGGTCCACGTGGTGCCTTCGGGCATCAGGTCGGCGAGCGCGGACAGCAGGGCGTCGCGCCGCTCCCGGTAGATCTCGCGGTACGTCTTGAGCTGCTCGCGCCACGGCATGGTGGACAGGTACCGGGTGACCGCCGCCTGCGCGAACGCGCTCGGGCACAGGATCTGTGCCTCGCTGGCGATGACCAGCTTGTCGCGGACCGCGTGGGGCGCGAGGATCCAGCCGACCCGCAGGCCGGGCGCGAACGTCTTGGAGAACGTCGACAGGTAGAACACGCCGTCGCGGCGGCGCGCCCGCAGCGGTCGGGGCGCGTCCCCCTCGAAGCCCAACTGGCCGTACGGGTCGTCCTCGATCACCAGCAGCCCGGCGCGCTCGCAGATGTCGAGGACCTCCTCGCGGCGCTGCTCGCTGAGCGTCACGCCGGCCGGGTTCTGGTAGTTCGGGATCGTGTAGAGGAACTTCGCCCGGCGACCGCTGCGTGCCACGGTCGCGATCGCCTCCGCCAGCGCCGCCGGGATGAGACCCTCGTCGTCCATCGGCACGTGCACCACGCGCGCCTGCGCGGCCTCGAACGCGCCCAGCGCGCCCACGTACGTCGGGCCCTCGGCGAGCACGACGTCGCCGGGGTCGAGGAACAGGCGCGCGACCAGGTCGAGGGCCTGCTGGCCGCCGACGGTTACCACCACGTCCTCGGGGGACGCGCCGACCGACACGCCGATCCCGGACAGTTCCATGACCTCACAGATGCGCTCGCGCAACTCGGGCAGGCCCTGGCCGATGCAGTACTGCAGGGTGGTGGCGCCGTCCTCGCTGCCCAGCCGCGCCAGCATCTCGCCGACCGCGTCGAGCGGCAGCGCCGAGACGTACGGCGCGCCACCGGCGAGCGACACCACCTCGGGACGACTGGCTACGGCGAACAGGGCTCGGATCTCCGATGCCTTCATTCCCGCCACGCGTTGCGCGTACCGGTCTGTGTAGGGGTCGAGCGTGGTGCCGGTCATGAGGCCGCCTCCTGCGTGGGGCGCGTGGGATTTCGATGATATCGGCAAGGTGACCAGTCACTTCTAGTGTCCCCACGGCGTCGGCAAACACGCCGCCGGGCCGGGGATTTCGGCCGACCTCTCCCCCGGCCCGCCGCTACGACGTACGATCTGGCCGTCGGGGGGAATCTGGGAGGCCGGGCAGTGGGCTCGCTGTGGAGCCATGGGGCTCACCGTGCGGATGGGACGCGCCGATGTCGCGACGCCTGGTCAATCTGACGCTGGACACCCTCGAGGACCTGCCGCGCGCATGCCGGCGGTGCGTCTACTGGGAGCTTGATCCGGTGTCCGCCGAGCGCGCGTGCGCCGCGGGCGACCCCGGCTTGGAGAAGGAGGCCTGGGTCAGCCAGACGCTGCTGGAGTGGGGCTCGTGCGGCAAGCTCGCGTACGTGGACGGGATGCCCGCGGGATTCGTCATGTACGCTCCGCCGGCGTATGTCCCGAGGTCCATGGCCTTCCCGACCTCGCCGGTCTCCCCGGATGCGGTGCTGCTGACCACGGCGCACGTGGTCACCGCGTTCGCCGGGGGTGGGCTCGGCCGGATGCTGGTGCAGGCGGTCGCCCGTGACCTGACCAAGCGCGGGATCAAGGCGATCGAGGCGTTCGGGGATGCGAAGTACGGTGAGCCGGGTGAGTCGGCCACCAACCGCGGCTGCCTGGCTCCAGCCGATTTCTACCTTTCGGTCGGGTTTAAGACGGTACGTCCGCATCCGCGCTATCCGCGCCTGCGGCTGGAGTTACGCACCGCCTTGTCCTGGAAGTCCGACGTGGAGTACGCGCTGGAGAAGCTGCTCGGCTCGATGAGCCCGGAGTCGATCCTGCGCCCGGTACGCCCGGCCACGCGCTCGCTGAGCTACTCCCGCTGACCGACCCCTCGAGGTCGGTCCCTGCTGCCCGGTCTCCGGTGCCCGGCCTGCGGTGGCCGGACCTATTCGGGCATCGCCGAGGCGACCATGCCCCGGATCGCGCTCACGTCGATCGAGCCGGTCTCCACGTCCTGCTCCACCGGGTAGTACATCCGCTGCACGGCCGCCACGATCGCCTCGACGACCCGGTCGCGGAAGAGCGGATCGATCAGCCGCGCGCGGTCGACCGGCGAGGTCAGATAACCGACCTCCACCCGCACCGCCGGCATCCGGGTCAGCCGCAGGATCTCCCAGGTCTTCGCGTGTGTGCGGCAGTCCCGCAGACCGGTCCGTACCACGATCTCCCGCTGGACGAGGTTGGCCAGCCGCTCACCGACCGTCGACGTCACGCCGCTGGCCGTGCCGTAGTGGTAGGTGGCCACGCCGTCGGCGGCGGTGTTGGCGTGCCCGTCGACGTGCAGCGAGATGAGCAGGTCCGCGTCGAGTTGGTTGGCGAGCAGGGCCCGGTCGGGGTCGGACAGTTCCGCCACGGGCGCCGGCCCGCGGGTCAGGTGGACCCGCATCCCAACCGCGGCGAGCCGCCCCTCCAGACGGGCGGCGAGGTCGTAGGCGAGGTCGGCCTCGGTCCAGTGCAGCGGGCCATCGGGCATGACCACGCCGGGGTCCGGGCCGCCGTGCCCGGGGTCGATCACGATGGTCTTGCCGACCAGGGTCGTGCCGGAGCGGCGCAACCGCTCGGATTCGCGCAGGAACTGCGGTCGCCCGCCGACCACCTTGCGGCCCAGTCGGCGCAGCGCGTGCAGGGTGTGCGGGCCGCAGGACCCGTCCGACGACAGGCCCATCTCGCGCTGGAACATCGCGACCGCCCGTGCGGTCCGGGCGCCGTACACGCCGTCCGCGCGCCCGACGTCGTACCCCATCTCCAGCAGGCGCTCCTGCAGTTCGCGTACGTCGTCACCGACGAGCGGTTCGGACACCGCCTGGTAGAGGGTGCGGGCCCCGAGCCGCCAGCGGGCCGCGCTGAGCGCCCGCCAGGTCTCCGGCCCCACCCGGCCGTCGGCGGTCAGGCCGCGGCTCTGCTGGAACGCGCGCACCGCCCGCTCGGTCGCGTCGTCGAACAGGGCGGGGTCGCCGCCATCGGCGCGCAGCAGGTGCAGCGCGTCGAGGATGTCCCGGATCTCCCGTACCGCCGGACCGTGGTCACCTCGCCGAATGGGGCGCACGTACGACCTCCCTCACGTCGGGGCGGTAGACCGTCAGCCTCGAGTGCACTCCGGAGCGTAACGCAGCGGATACAGAACCGCGCCCGCATCGTCGGATGCGGGCGCGGTTCGAGCGGTGACCACGCGCAGAGCGCCGACCACAGCGCGGATCAGTCGCGGATCAGAGCGCGTACCGGAGCACGGATCAGAGCGCGGATTCGATCAGCCGGACCAGATCACTCTTGGGCCGGGCGCCGGCCACCGAGTTGACCGCCTCACCGTTCTTGAAGACGGTCAGAGTCGGCAGGCCCATCACCCGGTAGGCCTGCGCGGTCTGCGGGTTCTCGTCGACGTTGAGCCGCACGATGGAGACCTTCTCGCCCATCTCCGCGGCGATCTCCTCCAGCAGCGGCTCGATCTTCTTGCACGGCATGCACCACTCGGCCCAGAAGTCGACGAGCACCGGCTTGTCGGACTTCAGAACCTCGCTCTCGAACGTGGCGTCGGTGACCGATCTAGTGGTTCCCATCGTTCCCATCCTTCTCCCAGTCCTCCAACGAGGCGATGTAGCGCTCGGCGTCGAGCGCGGCGGCGCAGCCCGTGCCGGCCGCGGTGATGGCCTGCCGGTAGGTGTGGTCGACGAGGTCCCCGGCCGCGAACACGCCGGGCAGGCTCGTGCGCGTGGACGGCGGAAAGACCTTCACGTAGCCGTTCTCGTCCACGGCGACCTGGTCGGCGAACAGTTCGCTGCGCGGATCGTGCCCGATGGCGACGAACACCCCGGTCACCCCGAGCACCCGCTCCTCACCCGTGTGGACATCGCGTACGCGCACGCCGGCGACCTTGCCGTCCTCGCCGAGGATCTCGGTCACCACCGTGTTCCACTCCACGCGGATCTTCGGGTTGGTCAGCGCGCGCTGCTGCATGATCTTGCTGGCCCGGAACTCGTCGCGGCGGTGGATGATCGTGACGCTCTCGGCGAACCGGGTCAGGAAGGTGGCCTCCTCCATCGCCGAGTCGCCGCCGCCCACGACCGCCACGTGCTGCCCCCGGAAGAAGAACCCGTCGCACGTCGCGCACGACGACACGCCGTGGCCGAGCAGCTCCTGCTCACCGGGCACGTTCAGCGGCCGCCAGGCCGAGCCGGTGGCGAGGATGACCGCCTTCGCCCGGTACTCCGTCGGGCCCACGAAGACCTTCTTCACCAGCCCGCCGTCGGCCGTGAGATCCACCGCGGTCGCGTCGTCGGTGATGAACTCCGCACCGAACCGCTCGGCCTGCTTGCGCAGGTTGTCCATGAGGTCCGGGCCGAGGATCCCATCCGGGAAGCCGGGAAAGTTCTCCACGTCCGTGGTCGTCATCAGCGAGCCGCCGTACTGGGTGCCCTCGATGACCAGCGGGCGGAGGTTGGCGCGGGCGGTGTAGATGGCCGCGGTGTAGCCGGCCGGACCCGAACCGATGATGATCACGTCTCGGACATCGTCCACGAAAGACTCCTAGGTGTGCGGCGCGGCACTGTCCAGAACGCCATCGTACGAACCCGCTGTTCCCGCCACCGGCTACCGGTGCGCAACGTCACCCCTTGTCACTCGACGGTCGCGGTGTACCGCACGTCCGGTCCGACGCCCGGCAGCCCGCAGTCCGGCCCGACCACCACGAGCCGGGCCGGCGCGGCATCGCTCGCCGCGAGGTGGACGACCAGCGCCGGGGCCCCCTCGAACCGCGCGTAGTCCACGCTCGTTGGCCGTCCGCCGTACGCGGTGACCAGCGCCCCCAGGCACGCGTGCAGGGCGCCTCGGTCGACCAGCCGACGCAGCTGCGGCGCCGCCGCGGCGAGCGGGTCGTGGCCGGCGGCCGCGCCCAGCCGGTCCGGGCCCGCCATGTCGTGCTCGGGGCTGGCGGCGGTCACCTTCGCCGGCGGGGGGGTCAGGTTCTCGCGTCGGTAGTCCGTTCCGGAGGCCAGGATCCGCAGACCGCCGGCCAGGTCGGCATCTGTGCCGGGGGCGTCGGGCGCCGACATCCGCTCCGCGGCGTCGCTGCCGCCCAACGTGGTGGTGAATACCCCGCCGTCCGTGCCGCGCAGCGCCGGTACTCCGAACACCCCGAAGGCCACCACGCCGGCCGCCGCGGCGCCCACGGCCGCCGTCCACCGCCGCCGGCGCCGCCGCCGGGCCGCGTCCAGCGACACGACAGAACGGCCGGCCTCGCGATCTACAGCGCGCGCGTCGTCCAGCGCCGCCCGCAGCCGCGCGACCACGTCGGCCGGCATGGGCTCCTCGGCCCGCAGGGCGGCCAGGTCGCCGCGCACCCGCCGGTCGGCCTCGGTGAGCCGGGCGTACGCCTCCGCCCAGGCCGGATCGGTGGCGATCAGGCGCGCCACCACCTCCGCCTGCGGGGTGCCATCGAGCAGGCCGGCGGCGTAGTCCGCCAGCCGGTCCAGCTCGACGCGTTCGCTCACGATTCGGCCTCCTCGGTAGCGCTCACGGATGGGACGCGACCATCGTCCGGGCGGTTCCCGGCATGGTCGCCGGTGACATCCCGGCCGCTGGCGCGACCCCGGCCGCCCGCGTCCGGCCGCAGGTAGCCGAGCAGCGCGGCGAGCCGGGCCCGGCCACGCGCGCACCGGCTCTTCACCGTGCCCTCGGCGACCCCGAGGATCGCCGCGGCCTCGGCCACGCCGTACCCCTGGATATCCACCAGCACCAGGGCGGCCCGCTGCTCGGCGGGCAGCCGCGCCAGTGCGGCGCGGACGTCCAGGACCGTGTCGGAGTCGGTGGCCGGTGCGGCGGGTGCGGCCACGGCACCGGACAGCGGGACCGTCGGTCGGGCCTGCCGGCGTCGGATCCGGTCGAGGCAGGCGTTCACGACGATGCGGTGCAGCCACGTGGTGACCGCCGCTTCTGCGCGGAACCGGCCGGCGTTGCGGTACGCCGACAGCAGCGCGTCCTGCAGCGCGTCCGCCGCCTCCTCCCGGTCGCCGAGCGTGCGCAGCGCGACGGCCCAGAGCCGGTCCCGGTGCCGGCGCACCAGCTCGTCGAAGGCCACCGGGTCGCCTGCGGCGTGCGCCCGCATCAGCGCCTCGTCGGTGCGCGGCTCGGTCACGGCCAGCACACTATCCGGAGGAGGAGATCAGCGGGGAGTCAGGACGATCTCCTGGACGCCGAGGCTGTAGCGTGCCTCCCCCACCTGCGGTAGCGAGGTGATCCACACCAGCAGGTAGCGGGTGGGCTCCTTCGGCGCGTTGAAGACCATCTTCGTGCCGTGGTAGTCGACGTACTCCTGCACGACGTCGTACGAGTTGTAGAGCTGCTCGTCGCCCTCCCTGGTCGGCGGGAAGTCGCTGTTGCCGGCGCGCAACTGGACCGAGGCCCCGACCGCCGAGAGCACGACCTCGACCTGGGCTCGACGCGGCTCGCCCAGATCGATCAGAATGCCCATGCCGGGTTTGAGCAGACCGAACTTCGGGTGGTTGTGGTACGTGTGGGTCTGCCAGCCGGTGTCGAGATCCCCGTCGATGACCTTCTCGACGCCCGCCAGTTCGGCCCCGTCACCCCTCGGGGGGTCGATGACGCGTAGCTGGTCGGCCGTGAGCTTGATCGGCTCGGCGTTGCCGGTGGTCGGCGCGACGGATGGCGCGGAGGTGCTGACCCCGCCGGGGGTGCCCGGGTCGCGCGCGTCGGCGGGGCTCAGGAACTTGGCGCTGACCAGCAGCCCGGTGACTGCGACGAGGACCAGCGCGGCGACCCCGACGGCGATCTTTCGACCAGCCGGCCGGCTCGGCGCCGAATCCGGCCCCGCGCCCAGGCCCAGCCGCCCGTCCGACTCGAAGAACTCCTCCATCGCCGCCTCGACCTCGGCCTCCGCGTCGAGCCGGCCGAGTTCGGCGGCGAGGGCGTCCACCGCGGGGACGGGCACCTGCGGGTTGAGCAGATCCGCGGTCAGCTCGTCCAGGTAGGTGGGCACGCCGGCGCGCACCTGGCGTGGTGTGGCGAGCGCGCCGTTGTCGTCGCGCACCGCGTCGGGCAGATCCCGCCCGTCGGCGAGTGGCAGCTCGGCGTGCGGCCAGCGGCCGGTCAGCGCGTAGTAGAGCACGCCGCCGACGGCCCGGATATCGGCCTCGGCGGTGGCGTCGCCGTCGGCACGGGCGTCCCCGAGAACCACCCGGCCGTCCGTGCCGATGAGCACCGACCCGGGGTGGATGTTGCCGTGCACCATGTCGGCCGCGTGCACCGCCGCTACCGCGGACGCGACCGCGTGCCCGATCGTCGTGGCTCGGGCCGGGGTGAGCGGGGTCTGCGTCAGGTAGTCCCGCAGCGCCGCCCCGTCGACCCACTCCCGTACGACGTACGCCCGGTCTCCCTCGTCGATGGCGTCGTAGACGCCGACGAAGTTGGCGTGGTTGACCCGGCTGGCGGCGACCGCGGCTCTCAGCATCTCGGCCGCGTGCTCACCGCCCGGGTAGTGGAGCACCACGGCGACCGGCCGGCGCAGCACCACGTCCGCCCCCCGCCAGACCTGCCGCCCGGAGGCATCGTCGTTGATCTGTTCCTCGAGCCGGTACCGGTCGGCGAGGATCTCGCCGGCCACCGGGGCACCGAAGGTCATGATCGGGCGGGAGCTCGCCTCAGGATCTTCACTGACCTGGGTCACCCGTCCTCCCTCGGTGTTCGTGTCGATCAATGCCTCGTGCTATGTCTTTCGCCGTTGTCCAGGGTATGCGGTCTGCCAAGCCATCGTGACCGACCTTACCCGGCACCGTGACCCTACTCGGAGCTGTGTCACCGTCCGGCACAGCACGATGTCGGACCGTGACACCACTGTGCTCGGACGGTCAACGGCCGAGCTTGCGGCGTACCAACGCGACGAGGTCGTGAACCTCCCGGACCCGGAGCAGCAGCGCGAACCCCAGGTAGGCGGCGACTATCGCCCCGCCACCGACCAGGAGTTGCGTCACGGCGGCGGCCTTGGCCTCGCCGAGGCCCAGCCGGACGAGGTTGCTCGCCACGAGCCCGACGAGGGCGGCGCCGAGGGCCGCCACCAGTACCCGCCAGAACGTGTCCAGCAACCGCCGCACCCCGATCGGGCCGACCCGACGGCGCAGCACGATGCCGGAGAGCCCGGCGGCGACCAGGAAGGACACCGCGTTGCCGATCATCAGCCCGGCGGCGACGAAGGCCGCCCCGAAGGCCGCGGCGATCCAGATCTGCAGACCGATCCGTACGACGACGGACGGAATGTTGATCAGGGCCGGGGTGCGGGTGTCGGGCAGCGCGTAGAACGCGAACGTGTACAGCTGGCTGGCCGAGTACGGGATCAGCGCCAGGGAAGCGGCGAGCAGCACGAGCGAGGTGGCGACGGCGTCGGTGCCCTTGAATGCGCCGTACTCGAACAGGGTGCGTGCGATCGGCAGCGCGAGCACGGCGTAGGCCACGGATATCGGCGCGAGCGCCACCACCGACAGCCGGGTGCCCCGAGACAGGTCGCCGACGAACTCCGGCCAGTGCCGCTGCGCCGCGGCGCGGCTCAGCCGCGGCATCAGCGCCGTGATGATGGAGACCGCGATGACGCCGTGCGCCATCATCATCAGCAGGTAGGTGTTGTTGAAGATCAGCGGGCCCGCCTCGCCGTGCGTGGACGCCTCGTTGGCGAGTCGGATCATGACCAGCACACCGATCTGGCTGACCAGCACGTAGCAGAACGCCCAGCCGCCGAGCCGGGCGAGTTCGCCGAGGCGCAGCGCTGCGAAGTCGAAGCGCCACCGCCACCGGAAACCGACCCGACGCAACGCCGGCCACAGGCCGAGCGACTGCACCACGATGCCGAGGAACGTGCCGCCCCCGAGGAGCAGCACGGCGCCGGCCGGCATCTGCTCCGGCGTGCGCAGCCGGGTGCCGTAGATCGCGATGTACAGGCCGAACGTGCCGATCACCACGATGTTGTTGAGGATCGGCGACCACATCGGCGCGGCGAAGTGCTCCCGCGTGTTGAGCACGGCGGCGAGCAGCGCCGCGAGGCCGTAGAAGAAGATCGTCGGCAGGATCAGGTAGCCGAGCCGGGTGATCAGGTCGCGGCTGGCGGGGCTCGCGTCGCTGCCGGCGAGGAGCGCCGTGAGCAGCGGCGCCGCGGCGACGGCCAGCGCCGTCGTGACGCCCAGGGCCAGCACGGCGAGGCTGAGCAGCCGGTGGGTGTACGCCTCGCCGGCGTCGGGGTCGTGGGTGTGGGCGCGCACCAGCAGCGGCACGACCACGCTGGCCAGGATGCCGCCGAGCAGGAGCTCGTAGACCATGCCCGGCACGAACATCGCCGTCGTGTAGGCGTCGCCGACGAGCGAGACGCCACCGAGCGCGGCGGCGATCACCGCGGTGCGGAGGAATCCGGTCAGGCGGCTGACCAGGCTCCCCGCCGCCATCACGGCGCTGTGCCCGAGCAGGCCGGCCCGACGGCGGTGCCGGCCGCCGCGTTGCCCGGCGGTCCAGGCCGCGCCGGCCGAGGAACGGGAGTCCGGTTCGCCGCCAGTCACCGCGGACGCCCGCTCCTCGCCGTAGGCCATGGCTGAAAACCTTAGGCGGTGCCGGTGAGCCGGCGCAGCAACCCCCCGAGCGCCGGGCCGGCGGGCCCCGGCGGCGGATAGGCTTGCCGGCGCTATGTCGGAGCGTGTTGTCACCCGGAAGGCCGCGTTGACCGCCGCGCAGCGGCGGGCCGTGGCCGAACTGCTGCGCGTCTCGCCGGTCGCCGACGAGCTGGGGCGCCGGTTCGCCGCCGCCGGGCACGAACTGCACCTGGTCGGCGGGTCCGTGCGCGACGCGCTGCTCGGCCAGCTCGGCAACGACCTGGACTTCTGCACCGACGCGCGGCCGGAGCAGACGCTGCGGGTGATGGAGGGCTGGGCCGAGGCGACGTGGACCACGGGGGCGGAGTTCGGCACGATCGGCGCGGCGTACCGAGGGCTGCGGCTGGAGATAACCACGTTCCGGGCCGAGGCGTACGACCGGGTCAGCCGCAAGCCGATCGTCCAATATGGCACGAGCCTGGTCGACGACCTGCGGCGGCGCGATTTCACCGTGAACGCGATGGCCGTCTCCCTGCCGGACCACCGGTTCTGCGACCCGTACGGCGGCCTGGAAGACCTGGCTGACCGGCTCATCCGCACGCCCGGCAGCCCGGAGGAGTCCTTCGCGGACGACCCGCTTCGGATGCTGCGGGCGGCCCGGTTCGCGTCGCAGCTGCGGTTCCGGGTGCGCGCCGACGTCGTCGACGCGATGACCCGCATGGCCGACGACCTCACCCGGGTCAGTGCCGAGCGGATCCGCGACGAGTTCACCAAGCTGCTGTGCGGCGCCGACCCGGTGGCCGGGCTGCGGCTGCTCGTGGACACGGGTCTGGCCGACCGGTTCCTGCCCGAGCTCAGCGGCCTGCGGCTGGAGATTGACGAACACGCCCAGCACAAGGACGTGTACGAGCACACGCTCACCGTGGTGCGCAACGCGGTGAACCTGGAGGAGGACGGGCCGGACTTCGTGCTGCGCATGGCCGCGCTCATGCACGACGTGGGCAAGCCGGCGACCAAGGTGGTCAGCCCGGAAGGGCGGGTCAGCTTCCACCATCACGAGGTGGTCGGCGCGCGCCTGACCCGCCAACGCATGCGTCAGTTGCGCTATCCCAAGGACGTGGTCTCCGACGTCGCGACGCTGGTCGCGCTGCACCTGCGGTTCTACGGGTACGGCCGGGGCGAGTGGACCGACTCGGCGGTGCGCCGCTACGTCACCGACGCCGGGCACCTGCTGCCGCGACTGCACAAGCTGGTCCGCTCGGACTGCACCACCCGCAACCGCCGCAAGGCGGCCCAACTCGCCGCCGACTACACCCAGCTCGAGGAGCGCATCGCCCGGCTGCGGGCCGAGGAGGACCTGGCTCGGGTACGCCCCGACCTCGACGGAAACGAGATCATGCGGCTGCTCGGTGTGCCGCCCGGCCCAGTCGTCGGGCAGGCCTGGCGGTATCTGAAGGACCTGCGGCTGGAGCGCGGGCCGCTGGGCCGCGAGGAGGCCGAGGCGGAACTGCTGCGCTGGGCCCGCGAGCGCGGCATCGTGGATTGAGCTGCTCCGCAGCGCTCACCACATGGTCAGCGCGCGCCCGCGGAGACGGCTACCTGCGAGGCGGAGCGGTTCGCCCACCGCCGGCCCAGCACCGCGTACCACGCGGCGAGCGCGGCGTACGCGAGGGCGATCACCACGACCACGGCCTCCGACCGGCCGTTTGGCGGCAGCACGACGGCGGCCGTGAACAGCCCGGCCACGAACGTGAGGTTGAACGCCGTGTCGTTGACGCTGAACACCCGGCCCCGGTACGCGTCGTCGCACTCGTGCTGCAGCGTCGTGTCCACGACGATCTTGGTGCCCTGCGATGCGACGTTGAGCAGCAGGACGCAGAGCACCAGCAGCGGCGCCCGGAATGTGGGGCCGAGCAACAGCAGCATCATGGCGCCGCCGGCCAGCAGCATGCTGATCCATGCCCAGCCGGGCATGCGCCGGGTGACGATCGGCGTCACGACCGCGGCGATGAGCGCGCCCAGGCCGCCCGCCGCCACGACCGCGCCGAGCCCGGTGATCGACCGCGCGTTGTCGGTGGTGAGGTAGCGGGTGAACAGCAGCAGCGTGGCCAGCGAGAGCGCGCCGAACAGCGCCCGGTGCCCGGCCTGCACGACCATCGCGTAGCCGGCCGCGCGGCGCTGCGCCAGGTGGCGCAGGCCGCCGACCATCTCGCGCACGACGGTGGTCAGCGCGGCGAGGATCGCGTCGGTGCGCCGGTCGGAGTCGTCCGGCCCGAGCGCGGTTCGGCCGAACAGCCCGCGCAGCAGCACAGCGGAGATCAGGTAGCCGCCTGAGCCGAGCATCGCGATCATGGCGTACCCGTGACCGTCCATGGGCAGCGCGTTCAGCAGCAGCGCCGCGGTGCCCAACCCGGTGGCGTACGAGGCGGTGCCGAGCGTGGTCGCGATCGCGTTCGCGGTGACCAGTCGGGTGCCGTCCACCACGTGCGGCAGGGCGGCGCCCATGCCGGCGAGGAAGAAGCGGTTCGCCGCGATGACCACCAGCGCCAGGCTCGCGAACCAGAACCCCTGGTCGTCGCGCCACAGCAGCAGGGCCGTGGGTATCACGACGGCGGCGCGCAGCAGATTGGCGAGCCACATCGAGGTTCGCCGGTACCAGCGGTCGAGGAACACACCGACGAACGGGCCGAGCACCGAGTACGGCAGCAGGAGGATCGCGAACCCGGCGGCGATCGCGATCGAGCCCGCCCGGCGCTCGGGGCTGAACAGCAGGTTGCCGGCGAGGGCCGCCTGGAACCAACCGTCCGCGACCTGGCTGGTCAGGCGGGCCGCGAGGAGGCGCAGAAAGCCGCGTGGCGCACCGTCGCCCGACCCAACGCCCCAGGACATGGGGTCGAGCCTACGGTGCGCCCGCGAGTGTGTTACGTCGATCTCGCCGTTACTGCGACTCGGCCGGCCCGCCCGGCCCGGCGTCGGCCTCGATCACCGGCCGGGCCGCAGCGCCGTCGCCGCTCGCGGCGGCGCTGCCGTTTCCGCCGCCCGTAATGCCCACGTTCGCCAGCCTGGTCAGCAGCGCGCCGAGGTCGATGCCGGTCAGGTCGCTGCCGAGCTGCAGGCCCTGGGCCACGTTCGACGCCACCGACTTGGTCAGCGAACTCGCGCCGTCGGTGGAGATGACCGTCATCTTGTCGATGGCGCTCATCGGTCGACTCGCCGCCTCCACCACCTGCGGCAGCACCTTGACGAGCATGTCGAGCACGGCCGCCTCGCCGTACTTGGCGAACGCCTCCGCCTTCAGCCGCATGGCCTCGGCCTCGGCCTGGCCGCGAGCCAGGATCGCCTCCGCCTCCGCGCGGCCCTCCCGCTCGACGGCCTCGGCGATCGCGGTGCGCCGCTTCTGCTCGCCCTCACCGAGCAGGCGGGCCTGCTCGGCCTCGGCCTGGGCGGCTGCGATCGTGGCCTGCCGCTTCGCGTCGGCTTCCAGCACCGCCGCGCTGCGCGCCGCCTCCGCCTCCTGCTCGACCCGGTACCGTTCGGCGTCGGCCGGCTTGCGTACCTCGGTGTCGAGCTGCCGCTCCTTCAGCTCCGCGTTGCGCTCGGCGACCTTCTGCTGCTCGGCGAGGATCGCCTGGTCGCGCTCTGCCTGGGCGAGCGGGCCGGCCGCCGCGGACTTCGCGTTGGCCGCGTCGATCTCGGCCTGGATCGCGGCCTGCTTCAGGGCGAGGTTGCGGTTCGCCTCGGCGATCGCCTCCTCGGCGAGCAGGCGCTCCTGCTCGGCGGCCTGCCGGGCGCGTGCCTCGGCGATCGCCGCGTCCTTGAGCACCCGCGCGGCCTCGGGCCGGCCGAGGTCCTGCAGGTAGGTGCCCTCGGCGATGATGTCCTGCAGCTGGAAGGTGTCGAGGACCAGACCCTGGTTGGTCAGCGAGTGCTCGGCCTCCTCGGCGACCGCGGAGGCGAACGCCGCGCGGTCCCGGATGATCTCCTCGATGGTGAGCCGCCCGACGATCGAGCGCAGCGCGCCCGCCAGCACCTCACGGGTGAACTCCTCGATCTCCTCCTGCTGGTGCAGGAAGCGCTGGGCGGCGGCGCGTACGGCGTCCTCGGTGCCCCCGACCTTGACGATCGCGACGCCCTGCAGGTTGGCGCGGATGCCCTGCTTGCTCACCGCGCCCGTGATCTCCACGTGGATGCGCCGGCTGGACAGGTCGAGGATCTGGAGCTTCTGGACGATCGGCATGACGAAAACCGACGCGCCCATGACCACCTTCTGGCCGGACAGGTCGGTCGTCCTCGTGCCGTCGACCCCGTGGGTGACCCGGCCCTTGCGGCCCGTGACGATGAACGCCTCGTTGGGCCCGGCCACCTTGATCCGGGAGAGCACGAACAGGATGAGGAGGAAGACCAGCAGCACAGCGCCGCCGATCGCGATGACAAGTGGAGGCAGCATCAAGGATCCCTGTTCCTGTGAGGGGGGTCATTCCTGTGACGGGAGCGTGGTCTGTTCCACGACCACGCTGGTTTCGCTGGGCGCCGCGACGACGAACACCTGGGCGCCGAGCGGCACGGGCCGGTCGGCCCGGGCGTTGAGCTTGACCGGTTGACCGCCGAGGCGGACGCGGACCTCGCCGTATCCCTGGTCGGGAATCGGCGTGACGACCACTCCGATCGCGCCGACCAGGTCGGCCCGCGTGGGCGTGGCGTCCGTGCGCATGTCGCGCGCCGCCTTCGACAGTTTGAGTGTGAGGTACGCGGTGGGGACGGCGGCGAGCGCCCCGACGGCGCCGGCCCCGACGGTGGCGGCGAGGGTGTGGCCGCCGAGCAACTCGTTGGCGATTGCGCCACCGAACCCGAACGCCCCGGCGAATCCGGACAGCGCCTCGACCGACCACAATCCGCCACCGTCGCCGAATTGTCCTAAGTGGAGAAATTCACCACCGAGGAGGGCGATCGCGAGGACGAGCACGCCGCAGCCGCCGATGATGAGAAACGTCAACGTCACGCCGTCCACGGCCGTTCAACCTCCCGCCCGTCCTCGCCCGTTGAGGATAGCGGTCCATGGCAATACACCGAACCGACCGAACCAGCCTCGGTACGCCGTCCCGCCCGTGTTTCACGCCCGCGCGACACGGCACACTGGACGGATGCGTTGGAGCGTGGTGCCGAGCCCGATCGGTGATCTGGGTGTCGCGGTCGACGACACCGGGGTCTGTGCGGTGTCGTTTTCGGGCCCGCCGCCGGACGTCCGCGTGACGGCCGGGCCGGCCGGTGTGCTCGCCGATGCGGTCGGGCAGCTGCGCGCCTACTTCTCCGGAGAGTTGACCGACTTCGACCTGCCGCTGTCGGTCCGGCGCGGCAGCACGTTCGAGCGCGCGGTGTGGCGGGAGCTGGGGCGTATCCCGTACGGCCAGACGCGCACCTACGGTGAGGTGGCTGCAGCCGTGGGTGACGGTGACCACCTGGCTGCCCGTGCGGTCGGCGTCGCCTGCAACCGCAATCCGCTGCCGGTCGTCGTGCCCTGTCACCGGGTGGTCGGGGCTGGCGGGAAGCTGGTCGGCTTCGGCGGCGGGCTGCACCGCAAGCGGTTCCTGCTGGAACTGGAGGCCCGGGTAGGCATCCTGCGCGACTTCGGCGGGTGAACGCTCGACCTCGGGCTCTTATACAACCATGACGGTCGGCCAAACGACGAGCGGAGCCGGTCCTGACGGATCCAGCTCCGCTCGTCGGTACGGAAGGTCAGCGCTCGATCTTGCCGGCGATGAAGTCCTCGACGGCCTGGCGCGCCTCGTGGTCGGTGTACTGCACCGGTGGCGACTTCATGAAGTACGACGACGCGGACAGGATCGGGCCCCCGATGCCCCGGTCCTTGGCGATCTTCGCCGCCCGGATCGCGTCGATGATGACGCCCGCGGAGTTCGGGGAATCCCACACCTCGAGCTTGAGTTCGGCGTTGAGCGGCACGTCGCCGAAGGCGCGGCCCTCGAGGCGGATGTACGCCCACTTGCGGTCGTCCAGCCACGGCACGTGGTCCGAAGGTCCGATGTGGACCGAACTGTTGCCCATCTCGTGCGGGATCTGGGAGGTCACCGACTGGGTCTTGGAGATCTTCTTGGAGACCAGCCGGCTGCGCTCCAGCATGTTCATGAAGTCCATGTTGCCGCCGAAGTTGAGCTGGTACGTGCGCAGCAACTCGACGCCACGATCCTCGAACAGCTTCGCCAGCGTGCGGTGCACGATCGTCGCGCCCACCTGGGACTTGATGTCGTCGCCGATGATCGGCAGCCCGGCGTCGGCGAACTTCTTCGCCCACACGGGATCGGAGGCGATGAAGACCGGAAGAGCGTTGACGAAGGCGCAGCCGGCGTCGATCGCCGCCTGGGCGTAGAAGCGGTCCGCCTCCTCGGAACCGACGGGCAGGTAGGAGACGACCACGTCGACGCGCGCCTCGCGCAGCGCCGCGGCCACGTCGACCGGCGGCTCGTCCGACTCCTTGAGGATGTCCCGGTAGTACTCACCCAGGCCGTCGAAGGTCGGCCCACGCTGCACGGTGACCCCGGTGGGCGGCACGTCGCACAGCTTTATCGTGTTGTTCTCGCTCGCCACGATGGCTTCGGCGAGGTCACGCCCCACCTTCTTGGCGTCCACGTCGAATGCTGCGACGAACTGCACGTCGGAGACGTGGTAGTCGCCGAAGGTGACGTGCATGAGACCTGGGACTCGGTCGTTGGGATCGGCGTTGCGGTAGTACTCCACGCCCTGGACCAGGGACGAGGCGCAGTTCCCGACGCCCACGATGGCGACGCGGATGGAGCCCATGGCGGGTCCCTCTCTTCCTCTCTTACTCCGACGGTCGGGTGGCCGTATCTCTCGGGGTCGGCGGCCGGCCGGAACGTTCGTTGGCGATGAGCTCCTCGAGCCAGCGGACTTCGCGCTCGCAGGCCTCGAGGCCGTGGCGCTGCAACTCCAGGGTGTACGCGTCGAGGCGTTCAGCCGCCCGGGCCAGCACCTCGCGCAGCCCTTCCCGGCGTTCCTCGACCCGGCGGCGGCGCCCCTCCAGGATGCGCAGCCGGGTGTCCGCGTCCGTGCGGGAGAAGAACGCGAAATGGATACCGAACGCCGGATCCTCGTACGTCTCCGGTCCGGCCTGCGCGAGCAGTTCCTGGAAGCGCTCTTTGCCCTCGGCGGTGATCTGGTACACCACCCGTCCGCGCCGGCTGGTCAACGCCGGGACCGGGGTATCGGAGCCCGCCTCGTCCGTCTTGGCCATCTCCATGATCCAGCCGGCGGCCTGCATGCGACGCAGTGTCGGATACAGCGATCCGTAACTGATCGCGGCCCGGATCGCGCCCAGCTTCGTGGTGAGCTGCTTGCGCAGCTCGTAGCCGTGCATCGGAGACTCGTGGAGGAGGCCGAGGATCGCCAACTCGAGCATCCGTCGTCGCCTCCTCTCGCCGACTAATGTCTGGCCGATGTATCGCCGCGATACATCGGCACATTATCCGCGGCTACGTTGTCACGCAACTCGTTCGGGCACAATCCGCAGCCGGATCGGCGGGTGATACCGGTCACCGGAAGAGAAACCGGCAATCACCTACCGTCACGAAGGTCGCCTCCTTGGCGGGAAGCGCGTACCCTCTTGCCCATGCGCACGCAGCGCCGAGTCGTGGACTACTCGCTTCGGAAGCGAGCGTTGCTGCGCGAGGTCTACTCCGGGCGTGTCGGGGTGTACGAGGTTTGCGACGCCTCGCCGTACCTGAAGAGCGCAGCGAAGTTCCACGGCGAGCCCACCGAGATCCGCTGCCCGGTCTGTCGCCGGGAGCAGCTCACCCACGTGCACTTCATCTACGGTGACGAGTTGAAGCAGTCGGCGGGACAGGCCCGCACCAAGGCGGAGTTGCCGGTGCTGGCGATGACGTTCCGTGAGTTCCAGGTGTACGTGGTCGAGGTCTGTCGCGGGTGCGGATGGAATCATCTCGTGCAGCAGTACCTGCTCGGACGGGACGGACTGACGGCTCAGGCCGAGCAGCAGTCGAGGGCTGCGGCCGGCACGGGACGTGTCAGGTGACTGCGTGGTGTAGCTCACGGCAATCCGGTGGTGGCGTCTCCACCGCCATGGCGACCGGCAGGGTGTGACGAATGAATTCGTACGGCGACCCGAACTCGGCGCGTGGGCGGGCTCAGGTTCCTGGACCCGGCGGCGGGTACGACTACGACTCCGATTGGCAGTACGTGGACCAGGCGCCGACGGCCCGCGCGGGTCAGGCGAGTGTGGGTCAGGCGAGTGTGGGCCGCGCGGGCGTTGGTCGGGCGAGCATCGGCGGTGCGAGCGCGAATCGGGCCAGCGATGGCCCGGGCGGTGTCGGTCGCGCATCGGTCGGCCGGGCGACCGTCGGCCGGGCGACGGTCGCCCGCGCCGGGGTCGCCGCCACCGCGGCGGGCCGGGCGGCGGTGCCGGTCTCGCCGGCCGGCGCCACGAACGGTCGCTTCGGCGGGCCGGGCGGCCCGGGCGGCCCGAACGGACGAGGCGGACCGGGTGGGCAGGACGAGCCGGGCCCGCGCGGCCGCAGGGGAAAGTCCGCCAAGGCCAAGCGGTACCGCCGGCGCAACATCCTGATCGGGGCGTTCGCGGTCTTCATCATGTTCGCCGGCGTCGGCGTCGTCGCCGGCACCTGGTTCTACGACGACGTGCCGGCACCGACCCAGTTCAACCTCAGCTCGGCCACGACGATCTTCTATAAGGACGGCACGACGCCGCTGGCCAAGCTCGGCGAGGTGAACCGGGAGATCGTGCCGATCGAAAAGATCCCCGAGCACGTCCGCGACGCCGTGGTGTCCGCCGAGGACCGCAAGTTCTACCAGCACGACGGCATCGACTTCGCCGGCATCGCCCGCGCCGCGTGGAACAACCTCAAGGGCGGCGACCTGCAGGGCGCCTCGACGATCACGCAGCAGTACGCCCGCAACGCCGCCGAGATGAGCGAGATCACCTACGCCCGCAAGCTGCGCGAGGCGGTGATGGCCAACAAGCTGGAGCAGTCGAAGAGCAAGGACGAGATCCTCGAGTACTACCTGAACACCATCTACTTCGGGCGCGGCGCGTACGGTATCGAGGCGGCCGCGAAGACGTTCTTCAACGTCCCGGCCGAGCAGTTGACCACCGAACAGGCGGCCGTGCTCGCCGCGATCATCAAGCAGCCGGAGCCCGAGGGCAGCGTGATGGGGTTCGATCCGGCGCGTGACGAGGCGGCGGCGAAGGACCGCTGGAACTACGTGCTCAACGGCATGGTCCAGATGGGCAAGCTCAGCCAGGAAGAGCGCGACAAGATGGAGTACCCGGAGGTCAACCCGTACGACCCGAAGAACCCGGGGTGTCCGGTCGGGTGCGGGATCGACAAGCCCACCGGCAACGTCGTCAACTACGTCCGCGAAGAGATGAAGGCGATGGGGCTCGAGGACTGGAACAAGGGCGGTTACCAGGTCACCACCACCATCGACCCGACCCTGCAGGGCATCCTCGAACAGACCATCCGTCGGGAGGACCCGAAGTCGCTGTTGCACGGGCAGCCGGAGAATCTGATGGCCGCCGCGGTGGCGATCGACCCGGAGACCGGGCGGGTGCTCGCCTACTACGGCGGGGAGAACGGGACGGGCACCGACTACGCCGGCCGCAACTACAACGCTGAGACCGGCACCTGGTACGGCGGCCACCCGCCAGGCTCCTCGTTCAAGATCTACACGCTCGCGGCCGGGCTCGCGGAGGGCGTCTCGATGAACACCTACTGGGACACCACCAAGAGAACGGACGGCAACTTCAAGATCTCCGACGCCGGCCGCATCCCCGCATGCGCCAAGAGCTGCACGCTGAAGGAGTCGACGCTCCAGTCCTACAACACGCCGTTCTACTGGCTGACCAAGAACATCGGCGCGGACAAGGTCCTCGACGCCGCCCGCAAAGCGGGCATCAAGTACATGTGGACCGATGACCGCGAGATGGTCGACCTCACCGCGACCCAGAACCTCGCCGACGTCGCGCCGTCGAAGTTCGGCTGGCAGCTCGGGTACGGCCAGTACCCGGTCACCGTGCTCGACCACGCCAACGGTGCCGCCACGCTCGCCGCGCGCGGGGTCTACCGGCCCGCGCACTTCGTGCTCGAGGTGAAGAAGCGCGACGCCCAGGGCCAGTGGAAGGTCATCCACGGGGAGCAGGTCAAGCCGCAGAAGGTGTTTGAGCAGAACCAGATCGACGACCTCAACGCGGTGCTGAAGGACCTGAAGGACAAGCCGTTGGCCGGGGGCCGCCAGTCCGGCCGCAAGACCGGCACGTGGGAGCGGCACGGCCACGCGAACGAGAACGCGCACGGGTGGATGGTCGGGTACACGAAGCAGATCGCCGCCGCCGTGTGGGTAGGCAACAAGGGCGGCGAGAACGAAGCGGCGATCAAGTACAAGCCGAAGGGGTCATCGAGGCTGGTTAACATCTTCGGCGCGAACCTGCCGGGCGAGATCTGGAAGGCATTCATGGACGAGGCGCACAAGGCCCTCAAGCTCAAGGCCGAGAGGTTCGCGCCGGCGAAGAACACCGGGCGTGAGAACCACCCGGCGGCGAACGGCGTTGAACCGGAGCCCGAGCCCGATCCCGACGACTGCCTCTTCCCGGAGCTGTTCTGCCCGGGCGACGGCGATCGTGACCGCGGCGGCCGTGGCGGTGGTGGCGGCGGCGGTGGTGGTGACGATGGTGGTGGGTCGCCGTCACCGCCAGGCAGACGCAACGACTAGCGTGGGCCCGCTGAGCCGGGCGAGACCCGCTCGCCCGGCTCAGCGGGCCGCCCGCGACCGGACAGTGGCAGGATTGCCTGCTATGAGCGCCCCGTCGACCCGCCGACCCGAGCCCGGTGGCTCGTCCGTCGACGCGCCGGCGCGCTCAGACACGTTCCTGCGCGGGCTGGCCGAGGCGGTCGGCGGGCCGCTCGGGGACCACGCCGTACCCCGACCGGCCGGTGGCACCGGCCGGTTCTGGACCGCGGCCCGCATCGTGTTGGCGCTGACCGGCGTGACGCTGCTGCTGCACTGGGTGCAGAAGTCCCCCTGCCGGGACGGCGCGTGGGTCGACTTCAAGCAGTACAAGCAGTTCTGCTACACCGACGTGCTCGCGCTCTACTACGCGGAGGGCGGGCTGCACGTCGGCGGCGTGCCGTACCTGGACTATCCGCTGGAGTACCCGGTGCTCACCGGCGCGCTCATGGCGGCGCTCGGCCTGCCCGTGCACGGCTCCGGCGTGGCGAACGAGGGCACGTGGTTCTACCAGCTCAACGCCGTCGTGCTCGGCGTGCTGGCGGTCGCCACCGCCGCGGTGATCCTCGCGCTGCGCCAGCGCCGGCCCTGGGACGCGGCGATGTTCGCGCTCTCCCCCGCGCTGCTGCTCACCGCCACCGTGAACTGGGACTTCCTCGCCATCGGGCTCGCCGCCTTCGGCCTGTACGCGTGGGCCAAGCGCCACCCGATCGTCGCGGGCGTGCTCCTCGGCCTCGGCACCGCCGCGAAACTGTGGCCCGGATTCCTGTTCGTACCCCTGTTCTTCCTGTGCCTGCGCGCGCGGCGGGTGGGCACCTGGGCGGCGTCGGCCGGTGTCGGCCTGCTCGCCTGGATCGCGGTGAACCTGCCGGTGGCGCTCGCCAACTTCGAGAACTGGAACCGGTTCTTCGAGCTGAACCAAGAACGCGCCATCGACTGGGGCACCCTGTGGTACATCGGCGACCACTTCCCGCTCGGCGGCGGGCGGTACGGGCTCGCGCCCTTCCAGTGGCTCGGCGGCCACATCCCGGTGCTGAACCTGCTGACCTACGCGCTGTTCTTCGTCGGCTGGGCGGCGGTGGGCGCGCTGATTCTGCTCGCCCCCCGGCGGCCGCGGCTGGCCCAGGTCGCGTTCCTCACCGTGGCGATCTTCCTGATCTTCAACAAGGTCTGGTCGCAGCAGTTCGTGCTCTGGCTCATCCCGCTCGCCGTGCTCGCCCGCCCCCGGTGGGGCGCGTTCCTTGCCTGGCAGGCCGCCGAGGTCGGCTACTTCTTCGCCTTCTACGGGGAGCTGCTCGGTTCGGCGTCCGGCACGGAGGTGTTCCCGGAAGCCGTGTTCGTGCTCGCCGCCATGCTGCGCCTCGGCACGCTCGCCGTGCTGTGCGGGTTCGTGGTGCGCGACATCCTGCGCCCGGAGATCGATCCGGTCCGCGGGACCTACGACGACGACCCCGACGGCGGGATCCTGGACGGGGCACCCGACGCGGCGTGGCTGCGGGTGTACCGCCCCGGTGCGGCTACCCCAGTCGGTACACGATCGCCCCGGCCACCTCTTCCCGTGTGATGTCCAGCGCCTCGACGGGGACATGCGCCGCGGTCTCCCAGTGCGTGCCGGCAGCCTGGTCCGGCAGCAGCACCACCGAGCGCACGCCGCGCTCACGCAGGTAGGCCACGCTCTCCACGTCCGGGAAGCTGCGCACGGCCTCCTCCAGGCGCCGCTGGCTGGCCGGGGTGAAGCCGCTCGTGCCGTTCACGATCCCCGGAAAGCCGTCGGTGGACCACAGCATCGCGGGCTGGTCCCAGTGCGGCTGCAGCGGCAGGACCAGCAGCGGCGCCTCGGCGGTGCGCAGGGCGGCGGGCGCGGGCGGCACCTGCGGGTGGGGAGTCCGGTTGACGCCCTCGACGAGCACGAGCGCCAGTGGCACCAGCGTGGCGATCCGCAGCCACACTCCCGGACGCGGGGGCACGCGTTCGGCGGTCAGCTCCGCGGCCCGCGACACGAACGCGCTGACCGCGCCCGCGGCGAGCACGCCGAGCAGCAGTGTCGTCCACAGCACCAGGCGCCCCGGGGTGCGGATGGCGTCCCAGCCGGGCAGCAGGCCGTGGAACGTCATGTAGCCCGGCCGGCCGTCGTCGGCGAACCCGGTCCCCATGGCCAACACGATGGTGACCAGGACGCCGGCGAGGAGCAGCAGCCGGACGCGCAGCCGCCAGATGGAGAAGAGCAGACCGGCGACGGCGAGCCCGTACAGCGCGAACCCGGGCAGGAGCGTCATCTCCGGGTGCCACGGCAGGGTGGCCCGGGCGGCGGCATGGCGGCCACCCCACAGCCACGACTCGGCCGGCGCGGTCAGGAACCCGCGCAGCGGCGGCGAGTAGAGCGCGATCTCGTCGGGGCTGCGCTTGGCGTAGGGGTGCAGTTGCACCACCTTGAGGTACGGCTGCGCCATCAGCAGCCCGGTCGCGGCGAAGACGAGCCCGCCGACAAGATCGGCGAGCAGCAGCCGGGCGCCGAACGGCCGGCGTCCCGCCCGGCGACGCCGCACCGCCCAGACCAGCGGCGCGACAAGGGTGATCAGCGCCAGCACGTACGCGAACGGCAGGCCGATCCCGAATCCGAGGCTCAGTTGCCACGCCGCCACCAGCCAACCGGCCAGCGCCCAGCCGGCGTGCCGGCGCTCGGGCCGGTACCCGTGCCGCAGGGACCATCCGTGGCCCCGGGCCAGCATGGCGAGGGCCAGCGCGATCCCGCCGCTGGATATCACGTGCAGGTGACCGGCCTGGGCCAGTCGCCACGGGGCGTAGGCGAAGGCGACGCCGGCCACGGCCGCGCCGGTGCGGCCGGCGCCGAGTTGCCGCACGAGCGCGTATGCGCCGAGCGTCGCCAGGGCGAACGCCAGGACGTACAGGATGTTGTACCGCACCAGGGCGGCCGCGGGTCCCTCGCCGATCATGCCGAGCGGCGCGTACCCGAGCAGCGAGTCGGAGAACGCGTAGCTGTAGCGCTCGGGCCAGAAGACGTTGCCGTGCCACAGCTGGGTCGGGTCGGTCGTCAGGATGTGCCCGGCCCAGGCGACCTGCCACGCCTGCAGGCTCGGGTCCCAGATGTCGTGCGGGAGGGTGCGGGCCGGGTCGCGCAGGGTGGGCCAGGTCATGACCACCGCGAGGGCCAGCGCGCCCAGGCTCGCCAGGGTCCACTCGTGGACCAGCAGCCGGCCGACGCCGGCGGCGAGGCGGCGCAGCCGCGTGGGCGGGCGCTCCGGCTGGGGCGCGAACCGCGTCCAGCGGTCGTCCTCGCCCACCGCGTCACCGGCGTCGCCGCTCGGCGGCCCGGCCTCGTCGGTCGGGGCCGGTCCGTCAAGCGGCGCCGGCTCGTCCGTCAACGCCGGCTCATCGGGCGGAGCGGGCTCGTCGGTCGGGGCCGGCTCGTTGACCGGAGCCGGCTCGCTGATCGGGGCTGGCTCGTTGGTCGGGGTCGGCCCGGCGTGGTCGGCATGCCGGTCGCCGTCCCGCTCGTCCTGACGGGTGCTCATCGGTGGAATTCTCTACCGGCCGACCCGCTCGCGCAGGTACGCGATGTCGGCGGCCTGCCCGGCCGCTCCACCCGGCGTCTCCACGATCACCGGCGCGCCGGCGGCGCGGACGACGGCGACCAGCAGCTCCGGGTCGATCTCACCCTGGCCGATGTTCGCGTGCCGGTCCCGGCCGGAGTCGAACGGATCACGGGAATCGTTGAGGTGGATCAGGTCGATGCGCCCGGTGATCGCCTTGATCCGGTCCACGATGCCGAGCAGGTCCTCCCCGCCGGCGTGCGCGTGGCAGGTGTCGAGCACGAACCCGGCGTCGTACTCGCCCACCGCGTCCCACAGCCGCGCCAGCGCGTCGAGGCGGCGCGCGCAGGCGTTGTCGCCGCCCGCCGTGTTCTCGATCAGGACCGGGGTGGCGAAGCCGCCCGACTCCGCCGCGTACGCGAAGGTCTTGCGCCAGTTGTCGAACCCGGTCGCGAGGTCGTCGCCCTTGTTCACGTGGCCACCGTGCACGATCAGGCCGCGTGCGCCGACCTGCGCCGCCGCCGTGGCGTGCTGCATCAGCAGCTTGCGACTGGGGATCCGGATCCGGTTGTTGAGGGTCGCCACGTTGATCCGGTACGGCGCGTGGATGTAGACCGCGAGGCCCGACGTGCGCAACGCCGCCGCGTCCGCGCGGGGCTGCGGCGCGGCGAAGCTCTGCGGGTCGGTGAGGAAGAACTGCACCGCGTCGGCGTTGCGGGCGGACGCGGCGGCGATCGGATCGTCGGAGTCCACGTGGGCCCCGATGGGGATCGCGCCGGGTTGGGCGGTGCCGGGTTGCGCCGTGCCGACCGGATTAGCCATGCGGCGAGCCTACGCCGAGCGGCCGACAGTCTACTGCCCGCGTCGGTCGGCGCGCGGCAGCGCGTTCGGGCTGCCGTCACTTGCCGACGGCGCGTCTCGTTAGGCCCGTTGACCTGTCAACCCGGGGAGCCGTCATGCTGCGACGCCTTCGACGCCCGCGTGCCGCCGGCGCCGCCCTCGCGGTGGCTCTGGCTGGCGCGGCGCCGCTGCTCGCCAGCGGCCCGGCGCGGGCCGGCGCGGTGGCCGGGCAGCCGGAGACGGGGACGCAGGTGCGGTTCCGGGGTGGCCCGCCCGGCCTCGACGCGCTGTGGTGCCGGGCCGAGCCGGACCAGCAGCGGTTGCGCGTACGGGCCGAGTCGAAGGTCACGTTCGTCAACCACACCGGTCGTCCGGCGACGGTCCGCGTGGACGGGCACGATGCCGGGACGGTGGAGGCGAACCAGGGCCTACCGGTGATCTTCCACGGTGGCCCGGTCACCGTGTCCATGATCCCGGACTGCGGATTCACCCTGAACCGGACCGTCTCCCCCGTGATGGTCGAGGTGACCGCACCACCGACTGATCCGGATAATTCTGCTGATATCTTGTTAATTGGTAATCCAAGTGCCGTGGCCGCCGGTACAGTGGCGATTGCGGCCGCGGTGGCCGTGACACCCGCGCCGAATGGCGCAAACCTCCTCGTCGCGCTCGTCGCGACGGTCTGCGTCACCGGAGCGAGTGTCGGGGCGATTCGGGCTATTCTCGCCCAACGTGTATCTAGTACTTCAGCGGCGTAAGATATAAACAACACAAAAGCTCCGCGGGGCGCCTTCATATCCAACCTCGTCGGTGTGGTCGTTCCTCCCCAGGTCCCACCCAAGATGCGGATAGAGGCGCCCCGCGGCCCTTTCTCCGTCCGCCCCCGGGTATCCTTGCGCGGGTTCGCCCCAGGGCGGACGACGCATGACCTCCTGCCACGGACGGACCGTGGCCGCTCAGCCCAGAGGAGGTGAGTACGTCTTGCGTCACTACGAAGTCATGGTGATCCTCGACCCCAGCCTCGAGGAGCGCACCGTCGCCCCGTCGCTCGACACGTACCTCAACGTGATCCGCAACGCGGGTGGCTCGGTCGAGAAGGTCGACGTGTGGGGCCGCCGGCGCCTCGCGTACGAGATCAACAAGAAGGCCGAGGGGATCTACGCGGTCATCGACGTGTCGGCCACGCCCCAGGCCGTCGCCGAGCTCGACCGGCAACTGCGCCTGAACGAGGCCATTCTGCGCACCAAGGTCATCCGGCCGGACGTCCGCTGACCGCCCGGCCAGCCCGCGGCCGCGGCATCGCGCGTGGTCGTACCCCTATGCGAGGCTGGCCCGTGAGAGACCGAGCTCTGCGCCACGAGGAGTGACCATGGCTGGAGAAACCGTCATCACCGTCATCGGCAACCTGACCGACGATCCCGAGCTGCGTTTCACCCCGTCCGGCGCGGCGGTGGCCCGGTTCCGGGTGGCGTCGACGCCGCGGTACCTGGATCGCCAGTCGGGCGAATGGAAGGACGGCGAGGCGCTCTTCCTGTCCTGCACGGCGTGGCGCCAGGCCGCGGAGAACATCGCGGAGTCCCTGCAGCGCGGCACCCGCGTCATCGTCTCCGGACGACTGCGCCAGCGGTCGTACGAGACGAGGGAGGGTGAGAAGCGCACGGTCATCGAGCTGGAGGTCGACGAGATCGGCCCCTCACTGCGCTACGCCACGGCGAAGGTGCAGAAGATGTCGCGCAGCTCGGGCGGCGGGTTCGGCTCCAGTGCCGGCCAGGCCGGCGGCGGGTTCGCCGACGACCCGTGGGCGAGTGCGACACCGGCGGCGTCCGGCACGGGTGCGGCGGGGACGACCTCCTTCGATGACGAGCCCCCGTTCTAGGCGACGAGCCTGGGTCCGAATGAGAGCACACGTCTGAGATAGAGCACGAGGAAAGAGACATGGCGAAGGCTGCGGCACAGCGCAAGCCGAAGAAGAAGGTGAACCCGCTCGACAAGGAGGGGATCACCTACATCGACTACAAGGACACGGCGCTGCTGCGCAAGTTCATCTCCGACCGGGGCAAGATCCGCGCCCGGCGGGTGACCGGCGTGACCGCCCAGCAGCAGCGGCAGATCGCGCGTGCGGTGAAGAACGCCCGGGAGATGGCGCTCCTGCCGTACACGACCACGGCACGCTGAGAGGAGGGTGGCAGATGAAGATCATCCTCACCCAGGAGGTCTCCGGCCTCGGCTCGCCCGGCGACGTGGTCGAGGTCAAGGACGGGTACGGGCGCAACTACCTGCTCCCGCAGGGGTTCGCCATCGCGTGGAGCAAGGGTGCCGAGAAGCAGGTGACGCTGATCAAGCGGGCCCGGGAGGCTCGTGAGATCCGTGACCTCGGCCAGGCCAACGAGGTCAAGGCCCAGATCGAGGCGCTGCAGGTGCGGCTGCCCGCGCGGGCCGGCACCGGCGGCCGGCTGTTCGGTTCGATCACGTCCAGCGAGATCGCCGACGCGGTCAAGGCGGCGGGCGGCCCGGCCATCGACCGGCGCAGGATCGAGCTGGGCAAGCCGATCAAGTCGACCGGGTCGTACCAGGTCCAGGTCAAGCTGCACCCCGAGGTGAGCGCGACCATTTCCCTGAACGTCGTCGCCGCCAAGTAGCGGTACCGGACGGCGGCACGTGGCCGGGGAGCCGGCGACGTGCCGCCGTCGACGCGTCGCGCACTGCCGCGCCGTGACTGCTCCCAAGGACGCTGACGTGCCAGGCGCGGTCAGCCGGTCCCGAACACCGAGAAGATCGCCGTCGTGATGCCGGCGCCCACCACCGCCGACGCGAAGCCGATCGTGCCCGATCGCCAGGCGTTGTTGTGCCAACGGATGATCAGCGCGATCACGAGGCTGAGGGAGATCGCGGTGGCGAGGCGCGGTACGGCCTGGACCAGCGCGTTCAACGCCTCGGTCCGCGGCGGGGCACACGGATCCCCGGCCGGGTCGAGACAGTTCGGGTCGGGTGTGGTGTCGAGCGTGAGCATCCAGAGCCCGTAGAGCAGGACCGGCACCACGTACCAGACCGTGGTGAGCAAGCCCGCGGACAGGTATCCCGGATCGGATTCCGCGTCCTCGTCCGCCCTGACGGCCTGCCGGGCGCGCACGGGCCGGGGCACCGGCACCGTCTCGGCGGCCCGGCGGGTCGCCGGCAGCGCCAGGCCGGAACGGCGCTCGTACCAGTCGTCGCGGTCGACATCGCGCTCGATGGCGGGTTCCCCGTCCCAGCCGACACGGGTCGCCTGGGGATAGCCAGTGAGGTCGCGCGGATCGGCCGGGTAGCCGCTCTCGTCGGGCACGCGGCGTTGCGCGGGCAGCCATCCGGTGCCGGTCTGCCAGGACTCCTCGTACCGGCGACCGGGCGGCACCCATTCGCCGGTGGCGTCGGCTCGCGCGCGCCATCGATCATCGTCGGGCCATGGCTGCGACGGGTCATACCCCTCGCCAGAGCCGTCGTACCCGAAGGCGCCGCCGTGGTGGTGGCGGTCGGGCTCGTGGGCGTGGGCCTGCGGATAGTGATCGCGATCCGGGTACCGGCCGGCGGTGTCGGGCTGACCGGCGAAGTGATATGGACCGGTGCCGTGGTATGGACCGGTGCTGTGGTACTGCCCGCTGCTGTGGTAGCCGTCGGCGCCGGGGTAGCTGTGGTCCTCCGGATAGTGCTCCGCGTCGGCGTACCGGTCAGCGCCGTCGTAGCTGTCGGCGGTGCCGTAGTCGTATCGGTCGGCGGCGTCGTAGCTATCGGCGTCGTAGCGGTCAGCGTCGCCCCAGGGCGGCCAGGCGGGTGGTGCGCTGAACCGGTCGCGCGGGCTACGCGACTCGTGCCCCCACCGCCGGTCCGCCATCGTCAAAGCGTGACTCTTTCACAACCGGATCTCAATCGTCCAACCAGCCGAAACGACCCGCACGCCACAGTCGGGCGCCGGAGCAACCGGCCGCCAGGTATTTCTTGTCCACAGGATGGGGACGCCGTCCGGGCACGTCGGGACGGGCGCGCCCGCTCATCCCCAAGAGAAATCCACAGGCTGTGCACAGGCTGACACACACCGATAAGGCAGCCATCCACAGGTTGTCCCAAGGCTCGTCCACCGGACGGTTTGGCACGCGGGCCGGGCGTCTCTAGGGTCGGACGGTCGGGGGCGGTCGGCGCACGTGGCGGCGCCGTATGTCGTACCCGAGCGGTATCACGGGTGCACGCGACCGCGGTACCGCCGAGCGCGGGCGCTGTCCGGGGGGTCCACGTGTCGGTCACAGACGAGGTACGGGCTGCGGGGGGCAGATCGCTGGCCGGGCCAGCCGATCCGGAGGCCCAGTTCGACCGTACGCCGCCGCAGGACATCGCGGCCGAGCAGTGCGTCCTCGGCGGCATGCTGCTGTCCAAGGACGCGATCGCGGACGTCGTCGAGATCCTGCGGTCCGGGGACTTCTATCGGCCCGCGCACGCCATCATCTTCGATGCGATCCTCGACCTCTACGGCCGCGGCGAGCCGGCCGATCCGATCACGGTGGCCGCGGCGCTCGCGGACTCGGGGGATCTCGCCCGGGTCGGTGGCGCGCCCTACCTGCACACCCTCATCGCCGCGGTGCCCACCGCCGCCAACGCCGCCTACTACGCCCGCATCGTCAGCGAGCGGGCGGTGCTGCGCCGGCTCGTCGAGGCCGGCACCCGCATCGTCCAACTCGGGTACGGGGCGGCCGCCGGAGCCGGGCGCGACGTCGACGACGTGGTCGACCTCGCCCAGCAGGCGGTGTACGAGGTCACCGAGCGCCGGGTCAGCGAGGACTTCTCGGTCCTGGCCGACCTGCTGCAGCCCACACTCGACGAGATCGAGGCGGTCGGGTCGCAGGGCGGGGTCATGACCGGCGTGCCGACCGGGTTCACCGACCTGGACCGCCTGCTCAACGGACTGCACCCCGGCCAGTTGATCGTGGTGGCTGGAAGGCCCGGGTTGGGCAAGAGCACCGTTTCTATGGATTTCGC
The DNA here is from genome assembly GCA_047459115.1 of Micromonosporaceae bacterium. Lineage (GTDB taxonomy): Bacteria > Actinomycetota > Actinomycetes > Mycobacteriales > Micromonosporaceae > VSCG01. The sequence goes on along the minus strand of VSCG01000008.1, from coordinate 12,600 downwards.
TAGAAATGCCGCGGTACGCCACAACCTGGCCAGCGTGATCTTCTCGCTGGAGATGAGCAAGGTGGAGATCGTCATGCGGCTGCTCTCGGCCGAGGCACGGGTGCCGCTGCACGTGCTGCGCTCCGGGCAGCTCTCCGACGACGACTGGACCAAGCTGGCGCGTCGGATGGGCGAGATCTCCGAGGCGCCGCTGTTCGTGGACGACACGCCGAACATGAACCTCATGGAGATCCGGGCGAAGGCCCGACGCCTGCGGCAACGCCATGACCTCAAGCTCGTGGTCGTCGACTATCTGCAGCTCATGACGACGCCGAAGCGGGTGGAGAGCCGTCAGCAGGAGGTCGCCGAGCTGTCCCGGGGCCTCAAGCTGCTCGCCAAGGAGATCGAGTGTCCGGTGGTGGCGGTGTCGCAGCTCAACCGCGGCCCGGAGCAGCGGACCGACAAGCGGCCCCAGTTGTCTGATCTGCGGGAAAGCGGATCGATTGAACAGGATGCCGATGTCGTCATCCTGCTGCATCGCGAGGATTACTACGACAAGGAGTCGCCCCGGGCCGGGGAGGCGGACTTCATCGTCGCCAAGCACCGCAACGGCCCGACCGACACCATCACTGTCGCGGCGCAACTGCACATGTCCCGCTTCGTCGACATGGCGGTGGTCTGATGGCCTCGATCAGTCGAACAGGTCGCTGAGGAAGCCGCGGCGCTTGCGCCGGTAGTGCCCGTGGTAGCCGTAGTGCCCGGCCGTCGGTGCCGGGTACCCGGGCGGCGGGGGCGCGGGCTGGGGCGCCGGGGCGGTCTGGCGCCCTTGCGTCTGCGTCCAGGTCGCCTCCGCGTCGATCAGCTTCTCCAACTCACCCCGGTCCAGGAAGATCCCCCGGCATTCGGTGCACTGGTCGATGGTGATGCCGCTGCGCTCGTACTGGCGCATCTGGCCCTGGCATTTCGGACAGGTCAGCTGCATTCCCTGACGGTACCGAACGCGCTCATGCCCGCCGCGCGGCGTCGACGTCAGGCAGGACGGTCCGGCAGGGCCTTCTGGGTCTCACCGGACATGTCACGACGCTGCGGCTCCGGACGACGGGAAGTCGGGATGCGGACCACCGCGCCCGGGTCGTGCAGCGGCGGGGCGAGCGCGCCTGGCCGGCCACCCGAACCGCGGCGCAGCGCCGCCAGCAGCCGCGCGGCCGGCATCGGCCGGGCGAACAGGTGCCCCTGGCCGGCCGCACAGCCCAGCTCCCAGAGCGTACGCCGCTGCGACTCGCGCTCCACGCCCTCGGCCACCACGGCGAGGTCCAGGCTGCGTCCTAGATCTACTGTGGACCGCACAACGGCGGCAGCCTCGGCGGAGATCTCCATGTCCCGGACGAACGCGCGGTCGATCTTCAGCTCGTGCACCGGTACGCGGGGCAGGACGGCCAGCGACGAGTAGCCCGTGCCGAAGTCGTCGAGCGCGAGCCGGATCCCCTGGTCCCGCAGCTCGCCGAGGACCCGGTCGACGACCTCGAGCTGGCTGAGGGTCAGCGACTCGGTCAGCTCCAGGATCAGCCGGTCCGCGGGCAGGTCGTGGCGGCGCAACCGACCGGCGACCGAGTCGGGGAAGCGGTGGTCCAGCAGGCTGCGCGGCGACACGTTGACCGCGACCGGCAGGTCGAAGCCTGCCTCCCGCCATTCGACCACGGCGAGCAGGGCCTGATCGAGGACGGCGTCGGCGAACGCTGGCAGAACACCGGAGCGCTCCACAGCGGTCAGGAACTGTCTCGGGTCGAGGTTGCCCTTCTCGGGATGGTGCCAGCGGGCGAGGGCCTCGGCGGCGAGAACCTCACCGCTGGCGAGGTCGACGATCGGCTGGAAGTTGACGGTGATCTCCTGCTCGGCCACCGCCCGGGGCAGGTCGCCACCGAGCGTGAGCCGGCCGACGTCCGCGGTGTCCCGCGCCCGCGCGTACGTCGAGATCCGGCAGCCGGTGCGTTTGGCCTGGTACATAGCGATGTCCGCGCGTCGCATCAGTTCGACGAAGCCGCCGCGACTCGGGGCGGTGGCGATGCCGATGCTCGCCTCCACGCTGATGCGGATGCCGTCCACCTCGATCGGAATGGTCAGCGAGGCGAGGATCGCCTGGGCGCGGTGGGTGGCGATGGCGGGGGCGGTCAGGCGACGCAGCAGCACGGCGAACTCGTCGCCGCCGAGGCGGGCCACCAGGGCGTTCTCGCCCGCCGCCGCCTGCATCCGGCGCGCCACCTCGATCAGGACCTGGTCGCCGGCGGCGTGTCCCAGCGTGTCGTTGACCTCCTTGAAGCGGTCCAGGTCGATCAGCAGCAGCGCGGTGATGCCGCGCGCGGGATGCCGGTCCAGGGCCGCGGTCGCCTCGTCCTGCAGGCGGCGCCGGTTCGCCAGACCGGTCAGCGCGTCGTGTGTCGCGTTGTGGGCGTGCCGCGCGGCGAGCCTGGCCAGCTCGGCGTACGCGGCGGCGTTGCGGATCGCGGTGCACAGCGCGAACGCGAAGGTACGCAGGGTGTACTGCTCCCGCTCGGAGAGCTCGACTGTGCCGCGGAAACGCAGCGTGAGCAGGCCGATGTCCGGCCCACCCTCGTGGCCTTCCAGGCGCACGGAGGTCGTGGGGCCGGTGGCGGCCGGCGCGCCTGCCGGGTCGCCGTCGTACGTGACCCCGCCGATGCCGCCGCGCACCAGGCGCGGCGGCACCACGTCCAACTGGATCCGGACCTCGAGCTCGTCTGCGGAGAACAGGTCGGCGCCGCGGGTGACGGCGGTGTGCAGGACCCCGTTCAGATCGACCGCGTTGAACTCGTCGGTGGCCTGTGCGAGCTTCTGCCATGCGTCGCGCTCGGTCCGCGCGCGCAGTCGGTTCGCGTACGCGAGGTGCAGGCTCACGCCGAGGACGGGGATGCCGACCAGCAACCACGGATCCATGTTGTCCAGCCGCAGGATCGACACACCGAGCGCGGTGAGGAGAAAGCGCGCGACGATGGCCGCGAGCCGGATGTCCCAATTCGTGAGCAGCCTGGTGAGTGTAGGCGTGCCAGTGTCGAGACCGATTACATGAGAAACCAGAAGTTGGTCGACTGCGTGGTACGCGATGGCGCACAGAGCCAAGACGCCGATCGTGGTGAGGAAGTCCGCGTCCGGTTCCAGCCCGGACAGCGTGAGAGCGACTAAAGCGGCAGCGCCGGTGGCGAGGACGTCCTTCGCCGAGTTGAAGAAGACCTTGATGGGCGCGAGCCGGTACGCGCAGTTGGTGATGAAGGTGCCGATGGCGGTGGCGACGATGACAGCCTCCGGCGGTGCGACCGTCAGTCCAATGAGAATGACCACCGACGGGGAGGCGAAGCCACGTACCGCAGACCGAATCCGCACAGCTGTTCGAGCCCCGGCCAACGCGACGAATGCGGCCAGCACGACGGTAGACAGGTGGGCGGTATTCTCGCGGCTCTCAGATCGCGTGACTAATACGGCTAGCAGAGCCAGCGCGGACACATCGACGAGGCCAACGAACAGCTTCAGCCGTCCGTTGGCCTCGCGAGTCGATGATCGATGAACGTTATCCGCCGCCACCGCGCCAGTGTTGGCACGGGGCTGGGCCGGCTGTCAAGCCCGCAGGCAGTTCAGCCAAACCCGTAACGGTTCGGCGAGTTCTCACATCCAGCTCTCGTCGCGCATCTCTGATCGCCCCTCCCGCTGTCCAGTGGTATCGCTGGTGGCCCACGCCGGCTGTGGGCCCTTTGTTTGTCCGATTCCCCTCGGGTATCGGCCACTCCGCGGGTCGCAGTTGCGACAAAGGGAGCGTAAGCCGGGTCTCCTCAAAGATCTATAGCTATTTGTCGCTACATTCAGCATATGTGAATTGATTTCATGTTTTGAGGCTGGCTGTCTGAATCCGAGGGTCTGTCACGACCGGGCATCCGGACCCGCTCCACGCGCTCTCGCCGCCTGCCAACAGCCTGTACCGGGCGTGCAAGCGAACTCAGTCAACGGCGGTGCCGAGCAGGGTCACGGCGCAGCTTACAACCAGCGCGGCCAGTACGACCGCCCGGAAACGGGCCGCCGATAACCGCCGGAACAGCCGGTCCCCGATCAGCCATCCGAGGCCGATCGCCGGCAGCCCGACGAAGGTGATCCAGGCCACCGGCGGCGTGACCAGCCCGGAGAGGAGGAACCCCCCTCCGCCGATCACACCCGACCCGGCGAAGACGGCCGCCAGCGTCGCCCGGAACGTACGTGGGTCGTACCCCAACGCATGGAAAGCGGCGACCAACGGTGGGCCGTTGGTGCCGGTGGCGGTGGAAAGGGCCCCGGCGAGGACACCGATACCGCCGATCGCCCCGAGTTTCGGTGCGCGCAGCCGCACGTCCCGCCAGACCAGCGCGGTGCAGCCGAGCACGCACAGTGCGATCAGCGCGCTCAGCACCCGGTCCGGCGCCGTGCGCAGCAGCCAGATCCCGAGCGGCATGCCGACCATGCCCGCCGCGAGCAGCAGACCGGTGTCGGGCCAGCGGACGTGCCGGTGTTGTCGTCCCAGTACGACGAGGTTCATCGCCAGGCCGGTGAGGCCCGCGGCCACCACCGCGGTCCGGGCGTCCGCCGCGAGCGCGAGGAGCGGTACGGCGACCAGCGCGAAACCGAACCCGGTGACCGCCTGGGCGAAGGCGGCGAGGAACAGGATGGTGAACGCGGCGAGGAGGGTGGGCGCCATCCCCGTAGGCTCGCACTCGTGGCGGAGCAGACAGGCTTGACCCATGTGGATGTGACGGGCGCGGCACGCATGGTGGACGTGTCGGCAAAATCGGTCGGGGTGCGGCGGGCGGTCGCCGCCGGTCGGGTGCGGACCACCCCCCAGGTCGTGGCGTTGCTGCGCGGCGAAGGGCTGCCGAAGGGGGATGCCCTCGCCGTCGCCCGCCTCGCCGGGATCGCCGGCGCCAAGCGCACCCCGGACCTGGTGCCGCTGTGCCATCCGATCGCGCTGCACGGCGTCACCGTGGATCTGTCGCTCACCGAGTCGACGGTGGAGATCGTCGCGACCGTGCGCACCGCCGACCGTACCGGTGTGGAGATGGAGGCGCTGACGGCGGTGGCGGCCGCCGGGCTAGCCCTGATCGACATGGTCAAGGCCGTGGACCCCGCGGCCTCCATCGAAGGGGTACGGGTGCTGCGCAAGGAGGGCGGCAAGACCGGCGAGTGGGTCCGGCCGGACGAGGCCGAGCAGCGACCCGAGGCCGAGCAGCGAGCCGCGGCTGCGGAGCCCGCCGCGGGGCGACCAGCCGAGGAGGCGGTACCGCAGGAGAAGGCGGCTCCGCCGGCACGCGTGGCCGGCCGGCCGGTCCGGGCGCGGGTGGTGGTCGCATCCAACCGGGCCGCGAGCGGCGTCTACCAGGACACCAGCGGCCCGCTCATCGTCGCGACGCTGCGGGAACTCGGCTGCGAGGTGGACGAGCCCGTCGTAGTGCCCGACGGTGAGCCGGTCGCCGCGGCCCTGCGCGCCGCCGTGGCCGACGGCGTCGACGTGGTGCTCACCAGCGGCGGCACCGGCATCACCCCGACCGACCGCACCCCGGAGGCGACCCGGACGGTGCTGGACTACGAGATCCCAGGGATCGCCGAGGCGATCCGGGCGCGTGGCCTGGCGGCAGTGCCGACCGCCGCCCTCTCCCGTGGGCTCGCCGGGGCGGCCGGGCGCACTCTGGTCGTCAACCTGCCCGGCTCGACCGGCGGCGCCCGCGACGGCCTCGCCGTGCTCGCCCCGATCCTCGCCCACGCGGTGGACCAGTTGCGGGGCGGAGACCATCCCCGCCCCAGTGGCCATTCCGCGCTGGAAAGTTAGGCTCGGCGGCATGACGGACGGGGCCATGCCGTGGGACGAGGCACGCGCCGCAGCGTACGCCGCGGGAGCGGCGGCCGCCGCCAGCGGTTCAGCCGAGGTGCCGCTCGCCGCCGCCGACGGCTACACGCTGGCCGAGCCACTGGTCGCGCGTACCGATCTGCCGGCGTTCGCCACGTCGGCCGTGGACGGCTGGGCCGTGCGCGGACCGGGCCCATGGCGGGTCGTCGGCCGGGTGCTGGCCGGATCGGGTGCGCCCGCGCTGACCGCCAACGGGACCGCGATGGAGATCGCCACCGGCGCGATGGTGCCGGCCGGCACCGAGACGATCGTGCGTGTCGAGGACGCCACCCGCGACTCCGACGGCCGGGTCACCGGTTCCCCCCGCGCGCTGAAGGAGTGGCGCGAGCCGGGTGAGGAGGCGGCCCGTGGCGAGGAGTTGCTGCCGGTGGGGACGCCGGTCACGCCGGGGGTGATCGGACTCGCCGCCTCCTGCGGCTACGACACCCTGGTCGTCCGGCCCCGGCCCGTGGCCACGTTGATCGTCTTCGGCGACGAACTACTGACCACCGGGCCGCCCGGCGACGGGCGGGTGCGCGACGCGTTGGGTCCGCAGGTGCCGGCGTGGCTGGCCCGGCTCGGCGCGCAGGTCCCCGACGAGGCGGTGGTCGGTCCGGTGCAGGACACGCTGGAGGGGCACCTCCTGGCGATCCGCTCGGCACTGGCCGGTGGGGCGGATCTCATCTGCACGACCGGTGGCACCATGCACGGTCCCGTCGACCACCTGCATCCGGCGCTGCGCGAGCTCGGGGCCGAGTACGTCGTCAACACGGTACGGGTGCGCCCCGGTTACCCGATGCTGCTGGCCCGGTTCCCCAGCGGCCAGCTCCTGGCCGGCCTGCCGGGCAACCCGCAGTCGGCGGTGGTGGCCCTGGTGTCTCTGGTGGCGCCGTTGCTGGCCGGCTGGCACGGTCGCTTTGCGCCGCGACTGGACACGGTGACGCTCGGCGGCCCGATCCGTGGCCGGGGCGATGACACCTACCTGGCGCTGGTGCGGCTCGACCCGGGCGACGGGCTCGCCTACCCGGTGGCCCACGTCGGATCGGCGATGCTGCGCGGGCTGGCGATCTCGGACGGATTCGCCGTCGTCCCGCCCGGTGGCGGGGCCGCCGCCGGAGACCGGGTCGGGTTCGTGCCGCTTCCGCTGCTTGAGGGGGAACGATGGTGATCGCCAGGGTGACCAGCGAGGCGTTGGACGTGGCCGCCCACGAGCGGGCGGTGGCTGACCCGCGGGCGGGCGCCGTGGTCTCCTTCGCCGGGGTGGTTCGCGACCACGACCACGGCCGGACGGTGACCTTGCTGGAGTACGAGGGGCATCCCACGGCGGAGGCGGTGCTGCGCGAGGTCGCCGAGGAGATCGCCGAGGACCCCGCGGTCTACCGGGTGGCGGTGTCGCACCGGATCGGCACGTTGGGGATCGGAGACGTCGCGCTCGCCGCCGCCGTCGCCACCGCGCACCGCGCCGAGGGGTTCGCCGCGTGTGCCCGGCTGGTCGACGAGGTGAAGGCCCGGCTGCCGGTGTGGAAACGCCAGGTATTCGCCGACGGCAGCGAGGAGTGGGTCAACTGCCCGTGACGCGGCTCAGCGCACCGGCGACGGCGCGAGCAACCTCCGGTTGGCGACGCGCAGCGTGGGCTCGGCGCTGAACGCCGGCTCGGCCCCGGGCCGCCACGGCATGGCCGCGACCATCATGATCAGCGCGAGGGCGAGCGAGTTCTCCGCGAGGACGCCCAGCATGCCGTCGGCGTAGTGCGACATCTTCGGCAACTTGTGCTCGTACGCCCAGATCGGCGAGACCACGAACAGCACGTACACGCCCAGGGCGGCGCTCGCGTGCCGCAGCCCGGCCAGGCTGAGCATCCGTGGCGTGGCGAGCCCGTGCCCGAGGCGCCGCCGGCTCAGGCCACGGCTCGCCGCGCGGCGCCGCCGTGCGGTGTCGGCGAGGACGATGATCGCGGGCAGTACGAAGGCCAGGTGGTGCGACCAGGAGATCGGGCTGATCACGTTCGAGGTCAGGCCGACCAGCGTGAACGCGGCGAGCTCGTCACCCTCGGCGTGCGCGGTGGCCGCGCGGGACAGGCCCACGGCGAGCATCAGCATCGCGAACGCCAGCCACATCAGGCCGGGGGCGTCCGGCGAGTCGTACAGCCGGGCGAGCACACCGGCCAGCGACTGGTTGGGCGTCATGTCGGCGGCACCGACCCGCTCGGTCTGCCAGATGACGCTCGTGAAGTACAGCAACGACTCGCGGGAGGCGACCAGGAACGCCCCGATGGTCACGCCGGCGGCCGTGCCGATCGCGGTCAGCGCCGGCCGCCACTGCCGGGTCAGCAGCAGGTAGCAGATGAACAGCGCGGGGGTGAGCTTGATCGCCGAGGCGAGGCCGATGCCCACGCCGGCCCAGGCGCCCTGACGCCACAGTCGCCGCAGCAGCGGCCCCGCGACCGGGTGGCCCGCCGACTCGAAACGCCAGCGCAGCGCCACCAGGTCGGCCATGACCAGGCCGAAGAGCAACAGGTTGACCTGCCCGTAACCGATGGTCTCCCGGACGGGTTCGGTGGCGGCGGCCAGTGGCAGGGCCAGCGCGACCGCGAACCAGCGGGGCCAGCCGCACCGGTCGGCGATCGGCACGAGGAGGGCGGCGAGCACGACCGCGAGGGCGGTGAGGCTGGCGATCGCGTTGAGGACGCCGGCCGCGCCGATCGGCATGGCCGCCATCGGCAGCATCACGATCGCCGCGAACGGTGGATAGGTGAAGCCGAGGGTGACGTCAGGTGCGACATACTCGTACAGCCCGTCCCCGCTCCACCACCACGCCACCGCTCCGTGGTAGATACGAAGATCGAAGAAGATGTACGACCGTCCGAACGCGCGAACCGCCAGCACCGCCGCGACGACAGCACCGGCGACCACACCGAGTCGGACGATCGTCCAGCGATCGATACCACGCAAACGGTGGATGGGGATGGCACGGTAGAGCCGCTCGATGACGCTCGCCGGCATCGATTCGGTACCCCCGTACCCCGGTAGTGTTCTCCGCCCAGGTCCGGCAAGGAGCCTAGACCGGATGGTCACACCGGCACCTCCCGTGTTATGTGAATGTGTCCGATCGCACACTTTTTCGCTACCTTTTCCACTGGTTCAACGTTCGCCAGCGGGTTCAGGTGATTTGCGGCTATACCGTCCGTAACCAGTTGGTGTGTCTCCGGTTGGTGTGCCTCCGGGCGCGGCGCGCCCGGGCAACGCCCGGCCTGAGGCCCATCCGCGCCGTCCGTCGCGGTGCCGACGAGTTGAGCAGGTGCCGCGCTCGCCAGGCGATTCCGGGCCGGCCCTCGGTGTCGACGGCGGTCAGCAGCAGCCCGCCGAACAGCCCCAGGTTCTTGAGGAAGTGGGTCAACTGCTCGCGTCGCTGCCCCGGGTCGGTCATCTGCCAGAACGGGTGGCCGGCTGCCGTCGTCGGCAGCAGCGAGCCGGCGAGCGCGACCGCGGCCGGACGCTTGAGGATGCCCGTGGCGAGCATCAGCCCTCCGCCGACCTGGACCGCCGCGTTGAGCCGGATGAGCTTCTTGGTGTCGGTGGGCAGGCGATGGTCCAGCCGCGTCAGCACCGGCCCCATCCGGTCGGTCACCGGTTTTGCCCTCGTGACCAGCCGCTGCGGGTTCATCAACGCCTGCGTGCCCGCGACGACGAAGATTCCGCTCAACATGGTCCGAGCGGCCTTGCGTACCGCTGTCATGGGCCCTGTCTTACCCGGTCGGTAGCGGGGCACTCACTCAGCGTTGTCTCTGCTCCGGCTCGGGCTAACGGGCTACCGGCGGGCCAGGGACACCACCGACGGATGCAGGTCGGCGAGCACGGTCGCCCCCGGGGGCGCCTGACCCGGCCGGCTGACCACGAACCGCTCGCCGTCGGCCAGGTCCCGCCCGGAGCAGACGAACTCCGCGGTGACCAGCACCCGCCAACGCGGATCCGCGACGCACACCCGGTGCCCGCGCCGCACGCCGCCGATCACCAGAGAGGTCGCCTCGGGCCACGCGTCGTGCGGCGCAATCTCGAGGACCATCGGGCGGCCGGCGGCACGAGCCGCCATGGCCTCCAGCGCGTGGGGCACCCCGGGCGCCTCAGCACGCCGGTTGACCAGGCCCGGCGACAAGCCCGCCGCGACGAACCCGGCGGCGAGCACGACCGCCCCGAAGGCGGGCGCCACGGCGCCGGGGGGCACCGTGCGCCGGTGCGCCGGCCCGGGGAGTCCCGGCACCCCTCGCAGTTCCGGCAGCCTTCGCAGGCCTGGCAGCCCTGGCAGCAGGGCGGCCCACCCGGCCGCCGCGAGCATCAGCAGGGCCAGCGGCATCGCCCGGGAAAAGTAGCCGACGTACGTCTCGTGCAGGCCGTCGATGCCGTAGCCGGTGTAGACGAAGAACAGCAGGGCCCCGAGGGCGGTCAACCGCCAGCCGGCGAGCAGGAGGCCGGCGTACGCCTCGCCCCGCGCGCAGTGGGCGGCGAGGCGTACGGCCGCGAACAGGGTGACCGCGACGGTGAGCGCCAGCCACGGGTCGGCGGCCCAGAACTGCGCCTGGAAGCGCAGCGCCTCGGCCGGCGCATGCACACCGCGCCCGCCGCCGTAGGTCAGGTACTTGCCGAACTCGCCGGGCCAGTGCAGCGCCAGGTTGAGCACGATCGGCAGCAGGAAGACCGCGAGCACTGCGGTCGCCGCCAGCCAGTGCCCGTGGTCGCCGGCCACGCCGGCGCCGCCCCGACGCCGCTGCCGCCAGTGCGCCAGCAGCGCGGCGCCGGCGATGAGCGGTACGAAGAACAGGAACTCGGCGTGCCCGTGCACCAGCAGCCCTCCGGCGAGCACGAGCAGCCACAGGTGCCCTGCCCGTCCGGCCGCCACCGAGGCGGCGGCCACCAGGAGCAGCAGGAACGGCGTGGTGTAGGCGTGCGGCATCCAGGTCGAGGTGACGACCTCGCCGTTGGCGGCGAGGTAGGCCAGGGCCGCGCCGCCGGCGGCGACGACCGGCACGAGCGACCGGAACCACGCGAAGACCACGGTCAGCGCCAGGGCGAGGCACGCGGCGTTGAACGCGAAGATCGCGACGGCCTGGCCGTTCCACGGCGACGGGACCAGGCCGAGCGCATCGTGCAGCAGCCACTCCCCGGCCGCCTGGACATAGAAGTACGCCGGGCCCGGGTGCGAGAAGCCGATCCGCGAGTAGTTGCCGACGAGCAGGTCGAAGTGCTTCGCCTGGTACGTGATGATCGAGTTGGCGGCGAGGTCGCCCTTCTCGTAGATGACCCGCCAGAACAGTTCCCGGCTGCGCAGCACGAGCAGCCCGAGCAGCGCGACGAACGCGACCGCGAACACCGCCGCGGCCCGCCCGCGGCCGGCCCGGTCCTCCGGCCGGCCCACCTCGCCCGACCCGGTCACGTCAGCTGATCCGGTCACCTCGGCTGGCCCGGTCACGTCGGCTGGGTGCGCAGATAACGGCCGAAGTGCGGCACCGTGAACGCGACTGTGCCCCGCTCCCCCGAGTAGATCAGCCCTTTCTTGATCAGGGCGTCGCGGGCGGGCGACAGCGACGCGGGCTTGCGGCCCAGCGCGCGGGCGATGTCGGCGGTGGCCACCGGGCTGTCCGCCTCGGCGTCGGCGTGGGCCCGATGGGACAGCGCGGCCATCGTGCGCATGTACTCCCGCTCGGCCGGCGTGGCCCGCTCGTAACGGCTGCCGAAGAAGCCGACGGCGAGTTCCGCCTCGGCCTCGGGCGCGGCCACCAGCACGTCCTCGGCCATGATCGGGCTACGCGGCGCGTGATCCCAGGTCGCCTTCCCGTAAGCCTGCACGAAGTACGGGTACCCGCCCGACTTTTCGTACAACGCGTCCAGCGCCTTGGGCTCGTACTCGACGCCTTCGCGCTCGGCCGGGGCGCACAGTGCCCGGTCGGCGGCGATCCGGTCGAGCCGGTCGATGCGCTGGTAGCGGAACAGCCGTTCGGAGTAGGACTTGGCAGCGGACAGCACGGCCGGCAGGTGCGGCAGCCCGGCACCGACCACGATCAGCGGCGCACCGAGTTGGGACAGCTCGTGACAGGCCGCGCACAGCGCGGAGACCTCGTGCGGACCCAGGTCCTGCATCTCGTCGATGAACAGCGCGATGCCGGTGCCCACGTCGCACGCGACGCCCGCCGCGTCGGTGAACACCTCCATCAGGTCGATCTCAATGTCCCCGGAGTCGGCCCGACCGCTGGCCGCCGGCACGTCGATGCCCGGCTGCCAGCGGTCGCGCAGCCTCGACCCGGGCTGCGACGAGCGCAGCGCGAACGCCTTCAACACCCCGAGAAACGCGTCGACCCGATCGGGCGCGCGGTGGTGCGGGGCGAGTTCGCGGACCGCCATGTGCAGCGCGGCCGCGACGGGCCGGCGCAGCGACTGGTCGGGCCGCGCCTCGATCTTCCCGGTGCCCCACAGCCGCCCGATGGCCTGGGAACGCAAGGTGTTCAGCAGCACGGTCTTGCCGACCCCGCGCAGGCCGGTGAGCACCAGGCTGCGCTCTGGGCGGCCCCGGGCCACCCGCTCGAGCACGACCTCGAAGACCTCCAGCTCCCGGTCACGCCCGGCCAGCTCCGGGGGCCGCTGGCCGGCTCCGGGAGCGTACGGGTTACGTACCGGGTCCACGTCTGGCACCGTATCGGGCTATCTAGCGCTGGTTCTAG
>VSCG01000007.1:0-49644 GCA_047459115.1 Micromonosporaceae bacterium | reverse complement strand
GGGTAGCGCTGCGGCGGCCAGGCCCTGCGCGGCGTCCGTGGTGATGGCGGCGTGCCGGCCGCCGGCGACGAACCGCCGTGCCGAGCCGACGAGTGCGCCGGCGACGGTGAGCGCGGCGAGCACCCCCGCGGTGAGTGCGGGCCGGGCCAGGCTGGTCGCCGCCGCCACCAGACACACGGCCAGTGCGGCTAGCACGTGCGTGCGGGCGGCCGGTACGGTCGGCGCGGCGAGCCCGGTCGCGAGGAGCACCACGGCGGCGGCGACGAGCAGCCAGGGCGTGACCTGCCAGCCCAGCCCGAACGAGGCCGGCGCGGCCACGGCGGAGATCGCCGCACCGGCCACGGTGGTCGCCCACCGCAACCGCGCCGGAGTGGCCAGCGCCGCGGCCACCGTGAGCAGAGCGGCGGCCACGGCCGTCTGCCAGCCGGCGAAGGTGACCGCCTCGGCGATGCGTCGGCCGTGGCCGGACAGGTCGGCCTCCCAGGCCGGGAGCGCCGCGCCGATCGACGCGGCGGCGGCGCGCAGCGCGGCACCGGCCACCACGACGCCGAACACGGCCAGTGCGCCCGAGGCGGCGATCTGCGGTCCTCGGCGCGCCGCCGCCGGCAGGGCGCGCACCGCGGCGGCGGTCAGCGCCACCGCGCCGGCGGCGAGGACGAGCGCCTGGGTCGGCAGGGCCACGGCGGCGACCCGGGTGGCCGACCCGATCACGGCCAGCACCATGATCGCGCCGGCGACGTCGGGCAGCGGGCGCAATCGCAGGGACAGCGCGCCGGCGAGGCCGACACCGGCGGCCAGCAGGACGACGCCGGCCGCCCGGGTCACGCCCACCACGGTGTCGGCGATCGCCAGCGCCACGGTCGCGTAGACGAGCGCCGCGCCCACCGCCAGCCCGTGGGCGATCCAGGTCGCCTCCCGCAGCCACCCGGCCGAAGACGCCGGGCGGGGCCCGAGGACCCAGCCGGCCAGCAGGTCGGCCGCGGCGATGCCGGTGAACACCAGGGACCAGCCCGCCGGGCCGCTGACCCACTCGTATGCGAGCAGCGGTACGGCCGGTTGCAGCGCGAGCAGTGCGGCGTAGCGGGGTGCACGCACGCCGGTCGCTCGCTGGTAGGCCACGGCGATCCCGGCCACCGCGAGGCATACCCCACCGGCGTACGTGGTGGGGGACGGGCCAAGGCCGGTGCGCACTGCGTCGACCTGCCAGAAGGCCTGCCCGGCGAGCGGCATGAGCACCAGCCCGACGATGGTAACCGTCTCCGCGGTGGCGGTGAGCCGGCGGCGCACCACGATCGGCGGCACCATGAGCACGGCGGCGCAGGTCACGACGAGGATGGCGGCCCGCCCGACGTCGTCGAGTTCGGCGAGGACGGCGACGGTGAAGGTCAAGGCGGCGATGCCCAGCAGCAGGGCACCGAGGGCGAGCAGCACGTTCTGCACCGAGCGGGACGACGCTTCAGGGCGCAGCCCTTCCGGCTCACCGCCCGCCGGCGCGGTGGCGGGCACCGCGGCGGAACGCTGCCGGGGCGGCGGTGGAGGCGCCACGGTGCGCCGGGTGGAGCGGGCCTGCGCGGGCGGCCGCGGGGTGACCCGGCGCGTGGTCACGCGCGGCCGCCGCGACCGCCGCAGCCGTTGGCTCTGCGCGCTCTGCAGGAGCGCCCGCCGGTGCAGCGCGGCCTGCATCTGCGCGGAGAGTTCGCGCCGCTCCTTCTGGATGGCGAGATCCCGGGCGCTCATCTCGGCGATGTCCCGGTTGAGTCGTTCCATCTCAGCGGCGAGCGGCGGCGCCGGCTGTCCACAGTAGGGGCAGCCGAGCAACAGATCGGCGGGACGGCCGCAGTGCGCGCACTGATACATGCCGTGCCACCTTCCGAGGCCGCCGCGGGTCGCGGGATGAGCGGGTCTTACCGAAGCATGCCCAAACATCGGGAGCCGGGAAAGTCCCACGGCCGCCGACGCCGCTGAGTGTCGCAGCGGTGCCCGCTCCCAGCGACCGCCTGTCCAGCGGCCGCCCGACTGCCCTCAGTGGCCGCTGGGTTCTGGCCGCTGATCTGCCCTCAGCGGCCGCCCCGATGGCGCCAGCGCAGCTGGAACGGCAGCTTGGCCGACTCGAGTTTGACCGCGAGCGTCATCTTGCTCGAGCCGATCTGCCGGTCCTCGAAGTGGATCGGGATCTCCACGATCTTGTGGCCGCGCTGCGCCGCGAGGTAGTTCATCTCCACCTGGAAGCTGTAGCCGTTGCTGCGGATGCGGTCCAGCCCGATGTCGAGCAGCGTCTGCCGGGCCCAGAGCTTGTATCCGGCAGTGACGTCACGGATGCGCATCCGCAGCACGGCGTCGACGTAGAAGTTCGCCCACCCTGACAGCAGACGCCGGTTCAGGCCCCACTCCTTGGCCAGCGAGCCGCCGGAGACGTACCGGCTGCCGATGACCACGCCGGCATGTGTGGACAGCAGCGTGCCCAGCATCTGTGGGATGTACTCCGGTCGGTGGGACAGGTCGGCATCCATCTGGACGATGTACTCGGCGCCGCCGTCCAGAGCCCGGGTCATGCCGTCCACGTACGCCCGGCCGAGCCCTTTCTTGCCCGCCCGGTGCACCACGCAGACCCGCCCTCCGCTCGTGGCGGCCAACTCTTCGGCGATCTTTCCGGTGCCGTCTGGCGAGTTGTCGTCCACCACCACGAGGTTCAGGTTCGGCAGGGGCAACGCGAGCAGCGCCTCGACGATGATCGGCAGGTTCGCCGACTCGTTGTAGGTCGGCAGCACGACCGTGACGGCCGCGTCCCGCCACGGGGCGGGCAGCTCGACGAGCTCCTGGGCAGACTTCGTCATGAAAAGATCCTGTCAGATGTGTGCGCTATCTGTGGTTCTACCCCACTTTCCGCGCAACTCACCCGTGAGCGACCGGTCGCCCCATGCCCCGGTACTCCCAGCCCGCACGCAGCCAGAGCGCCTGGTCCAGGCAGTTCCGGCCGTCGATGACCTTCTTGCTGGCGACCACCTGGCCGAGCGCGACGGGGTCGGCGTTGCGGAACTCCTCCCATTCGGTCAGCACACACACCAGGTCGGCGCCGGTGACCGCCTCGATCAGGCTCTTGACGTACGTCAACTCCGGGACCTCCCGCTGGGCGTTCTCCATGCCCTGCGGGTCGTACACGCTGACCTGCGCACCGGCGCGGCTGAGCTTGCGGGCCACCGCGAGGGCGGGCGAGTCGCGTACGTCGTCGGAGTTGGGCTTGAACGTGGCACCGAGCACCGCCACCCGCGCCTC
The DNA here is from genome assembly GCA_047459115.1 of Micromonosporaceae bacterium. Taxonomy (GTDB): domain Bacteria; phylum Actinomycetota; class Actinomycetes; order Mycobacteriales; family Micromonosporaceae; genus VSCG01. Next base: position 46,371 of record VSCG01000007.1, on the reverse strand, counting down.
GGCCAGGTCCGGGCCGTTCGGGCCGTACGCGCGGTTCAGCAGCTCGGCGGCGAGCTGGACGACCCGCTGGCGGCGGCGGTTGTTGATCAGATCGACCTCGTGCAGGAAGCGCAGCGCTTCGCCCACCCCGAGCTCCTGCGCGCGCGCCTGGAACGCCCGGATGTCCTTGGGCAGGCAGGCCCCACCGAAGCCGATCCCGGCCCGCAGGAACTTGTTGCCGATCCGCGGGTCGTACCCGATCGCGCGGGCAAGCTGGGTGACGTCCGCCCCGGCGGCCTCGCACACCTCGGCCATCGCGTTGACGAACGAGATCTTGGTGGCGAGGAACGCGTTCGCGGCCACCTTGACCAGTTCCGCGGTGGCGAAGTCGGTGACCACCACCGGCACCTCGCGGTCCTCGTTCGCGGCCAGGTCGAACACGCCCTTGTGCGCGGTGTGCAACATGCTCAGCGCCCATTCGCTCTTCACGCCGAAGATCACCCGGTTGGGGCGCAGCACGTCTTCGACCGCGAAGCCCTCCTGCAGGAACTCGGGGCTCCACGCGACCTCGACCTCGGCCTGCGCCGGCGCGTACTTGCCCACCAGCTGCTCGACCCACTCGGCGGTGCCCACCGGGACGGTCGACTTGCCGACGATCAGCGCTTTGCGGGTCAGATGCGGGGCGAGCCCGGCGATCGCGTTCTCGACGTAGGACAGGTCGGCCGCCAGGCCGTCGGCGCGCTGCGGCGTACCCACGCAGATGAAGTGCACGTCGCCGAAGGACGCGGCTTCCTGGTAGTCGGTGGTGAAACGCAACCGCCCCGCGGCGAGGTTCTTGACCAGCAGCTCGTCCAGCCCCGGCTCGTGGAAGGGCACTGTGCCGTTCGCCAACTTCTCGATCTTGACGGCATCGATGTCCACACCGAGCACGTCGTACCCGAGCTCGGCGAAGCAGATGGCGTAGGTCGCGCCAAGATAGCCGGTGCCGAGGAAGGTCAGGCGTGGCCGTCCCGCTCCCGAGGGCGGTGTGACGGCCGGCAGGCTCTGGTTGCTGGGGTAGGGGATCGTCACTTTCTCTCCGCTCGCACTCCGTGCTGCGCTACTGGCGCGGCTGTGGGTCACCGCCGCCGGGCGGTACGTCTCGGACATCCTTCCTTAGCATGCCCGGCCCGGCGGCCGTGCTCCGGGTATTACCGGGCATCGTGGCGCTAGCCGGTCAGCCTACGCGGTCGCGGGTGGCCGCGTGATTACCCATCGGTATTCTCGGGGCGCGACGGGAAGGGGCGCGTGATGTCAAAGGAGTTCCAGGGGATGGATGGGCCCGGCCTGGCGGGGGCCGGCGCGGATTTCGCCGCCTACCGACTGCCCGAGGAGCACGAGGCGGTACGGGAGGCGGTGCGCGAGGTGTGCACGGCCAAGGTGGCGCCGCACGCGGCCCGGGCGGATGAAACCGGACAATTTCCCCAGGAATCCTACGAGGCGCTCGTCGCGGCGGACTTCCACGCGCCGCACATCCCGACCGAGTACGGCGGAGCCGGGGCGGATGCGCTCGCCACCGCCATCGTGATCGAGGAGGTGGCCCGCGCCTGTGCGTCCACCTCCCTGATCCCGGCGGTCAACAAACTCGGCACGATGCCGTTGCTGCTCGCCGCATCCGAGGAGCTCAAGCGGCGCTACCTGCCGCCGGTGGCGCGGGGCGAGGCGATGTTCTCCTACTGCCTGTCCGAGCCGGAGGCGGGCAGCGACGCCGCCTCGATGAAGACCCGGGCGGTACGCGACGGCGACCACTACGTGCTGAACGGCGTCAAGCGGTGGATCACCAACGCCGGGGTGTCGGAGTTCTACACGGTCTTCGCGGTCACCGACCCGACGGCCGGGTCCCGCGGCATCTCCGCGTTCGTGGTGGAGCGCTCCGACCCCGGGGTGAGCTTCGGCGCGCCGGAGCGCAAGCTCGGCATCAAGGCCTCGCCGACCCGTGAGGTGTACCTGGACCAGGTACGCATCCCCGCGGACCGGCTGATCGGCGCCGAAGGGCAGGGATTCCGGGTTGCGATGCGCACGCTGGACCACACCCGGGTGACCATCGCCGCGCAGGCAGTGGGCATCGCGGCCGGTGCGCTGGACGCCGCGGCGCGGTACACCAAGGAACGCAAGCAGTTCGGCCGGCCGGTAGCGGACTTCCAGGGCGTGCAGTTCATGCTCGCCGACATGGGTATGAAGCTGGAGGCGGCGCGGCAGCTCACCTACGTCGCCGCGGCGAAGTCCGAGCGCTCCGAGCCGGACCTGACCTTCTTCGGCGCGGCCGCGAAGTGCTTCGCGTCGGACGCCGCCATGCAGATCACCACCGATGCGGTCCAGTTGCTCGGCGGGTACGGCTACACCAGGGATTTCCCGGTGGAGCGCATGATGCGCGACGCCAAGATCACTCAGATCTACGAGGGCACCAACCAGGTGCAGCGCATCGTGATGGCCAGGGAACTGCTCAAGCAGTTCTGAGCAGCGGCGCGATGCACGCGCCCGGATCTACGCGGGCACCGAGATGCCCACGCCACCGCGGGTCTCGGCCCCGTACCGCCGCTTCTCGCGCTCGAGGTCGAGCGGGCGGATGCGCTTGCGGTTCTCCAGCGCCTCGTCGTCGAGCAGGTCGGCCGGGACGACCCAGACCACCTCGAACTCCAGTCCGTCCGGGTCCCGGCCGTACAGGCTCTTGGTGGTCCCGTGGTCGGAGGTGCCGACGAGCGCGTCGGCCTCGGCGAGGCGCGCCGCCACGCGCTCCAACTCGGCGAGGGTGTCCACCTCCCAGGCGAGGTGGTACAGGCCGACCGTGGAGCGTCCGGCCAGCGACGGTCCGGCCTGCCCCCGAACCTCGAACAGGCCGAGGTCGTGGTCGTTGGTGGAGCCCGCGGCCCGCAGGAAGGCGGCTCCGCGGAAGCCGTCCGGGGTCATGTCGAGCGTCTGGAAGCCGAGCACCTGCGTGTAGAAGGCAACGCTGCGCTCAAGATCGCTTATGAACAGTACGGCGTGGTTCAATCGAGTAACTGGCATGCCACCGGCAACGTATTTGCTTCGTCAAGTATTCCGCCGACTGTGTGTTCCGCGGGGATGTGGCCGCCGATGGCGATCAGGCAGGATATGGCCGTGACTCTCGGCGACATCCTCTGGACGCCACCGGCTGACGTCCTGGCTACCTCCCGGATCGGCCGCTACCTGGCCTGGCTCGAGCGGGAACGTGGGCGCGACTTCGGCGGTGACTACGACGCGCTGTGGCGCTGGTCGGTCCACGACCTGCCCGGCTTCTGGCGGTCGATCCTCGACTACTTCGAGGTCAAGACGTACGCCGAGCCGACCGCGGTGCTCAGCGGTGACACCATGCCCGGCGCCCGGTGGTTCCCGGGAGCGACGCTCAACTACGCCGAGCACGTCCTGCGCATGCCCGGGGTCGGCGACGACGAACCGATCGTGCTGGCCTACTCGCAGACCCGCGAGCCGGTCACGCTGACCGCGGCCGACGTACGCGAGCAGGTGCGGCGCGTGCGGGCCGGGCTGCGCCGGCTGGGGGTGCGTGCGGGCGACCGGGTCGCCGCGTACGCGCCGAACATCCCCGAGACGTTCGTGCTCATGCTCGCCGCCGCCAGCCTCGGCGCGGTCTTCTCCTCCTGCGCGCCCGAGTTCGGTACGCGCAGCGTGGTGGACCGCTGGCGGCAGATCGAGCCGCGGGTGCTCGTGACGATCGACGGCTACCGGTACGGGACGAAGGCGGTCGACCGGCGGGCCGAGGTCGCCGCGATCCGTGACGCTTTGCCGTCCCTCGAGCACGTCGTCGCGCTGTCCTATCTGGACCCGCAGGCCACCCCGCCCGCGGGCGCGCTAGCCTGGGCGGACCTCGCCGCGCAGACCGACGAGCCGCTGGTGTTCGAGCCGGTGCCCTTCGACCATCCGCTGTACGTGCTCTACTCGTCGGGTACCACCGGCCTGCCGAAGCCGATCGTGCACGGACACGGCGGCATCCTGCTCGAGCACCTGAAGATGCTCGCGCTGCACCACGACCTCGGCCCCGGCGACCGGTTCTTCTGGTTCACCACCACCGGCTGGATGATGTGGAACTTCCTGGTCTCCGGCCCGGCGGTGGGCGCGGCCATCGTGCTGTTCGACGGGGACCCGGGCTACCCGGACCTGACGGCGATGTGGCGGCTGGCGGCCGACGCCGGGGTCACCTACTTCGGCACCTCGGCGCCGTTCCTGCTGGCCTGCCGCAAGGCGGGCGTGGTGCCGCGCAACGTCGCGGACCTGTCCCGGCTGCGGGGGGTCGGCTCCACCGGGGCGCCGCTGCCGCCCGAGGGGTTCCGCTGGGTCTACGAGGCGGTCGGCGACACCCTGCATCTGCAGTCGCTGTCCGGGGGCACGGACATGTGCACCGGGTTCGTCGGCGGCGTGCCGCTGCGGCCCGTGTACGAGGGCGAGATCTCCTGCCGCTGCCTGGGCGCGCGAGTGGAGTCCTTCGACCCGTCGGGTCAACCGGTCGCCGGCCAACAGGGCGAGCTGGTCATCACCGCGCCGATGCCGAGCATGCCCGTCGGGTTCTGGAACGACCCCGACGGCGAGCGGTACCGGTCCGCGTACTTCGACGTGTTTCCCGGCGTCTGGCGGCACGGGGACTGGATTACCATCACGCCCCGCGGCACCTGCGTGATCAGCGGCCGGTCGGACGCCACCCTCAACCGCGGCGGCGTGCGGCTGGGTACGGCCGAGTTCTACTCGGTGGTCGAAGGGCTGCCGGAGGTGGCCGACTCGCTGGTCGTGCACTTGGAGGATGACGCCGGCGGGCCCGGCGAGCTGCTGCTGTTCGTGGTGCTGCGCGAGGGTCTGACCTTGGACGACGAGTTGCGGCGGCGGATCGCCACCGAGCTGCGTACCGCGCTGTCGCCGCGGCACGTGCCCGACGAGATCTACCAGGTGGGCGCCGTGCCGCGGACGCTGAGCGCGAAGAAGCTCGAGGTCCCGGTCAAGCGGATCCTCACCGGGACGCCGGTGGAGCGCGCCGCGGCCACCGGCGCCCTGGCCAACCCCGAGTCGCTGCTCGCGTTCGAGCGGCTGGCCGGCGAGCGGGCCGCTACGACGGCAACCTGACGGTCACACGTTCGGTCGCGGCGCGCTCATCGAGCCCGCGCGGGTCCACATGGCGGCACAGCACGATCGAGGCCCCGGCGGCGAGTGGAGCGAGCAGCCAGTCGACCGGATCGGTCACCGCGTCCCCGTCGACCAGCACTCGGCTCCCGGCCGCGATGCCCAGCTCAGCGGAGCGCTGCCCGGCCCGTCCGCACAGGTCCTCGTGCGTCGCGGTCGGCGTGGCGAGGTCTGCGGCGCCGGCCGTTGCGGAGAAGTGGTCGCCGTACGCCCGTACCTCCACGATGTAGTCGGCCGCGCCGGGCGGTGGCCCCGGCCGCATCGGCGCGGCGAGCGGTGCCAGCCCGAGGACGTACACGTCAGGGGTGGCGGCGTGCACGGCATCGAGCCGGTCGGCGGTGGCGAAGGCGACCTGGGCAACGTGGGCAACCTGCCCGTCCTGCCGGTCCGGCCCGTCCGGTACCGCCCCGCGCACCGTCACCCCGGCCGCCCAGCAGCCGAGCAGCACGGCCGCGGTCTGCCAGTGCGGGGGCAGCAGCACAGCCGCGGTGTCGCCGGGGCCGAGCGCGAGCCCGTCGACGAGGAGGTTGGCTGTCTTCGCGACCCAGTTGTCCAGGGTCGCCCCGGACAGCTCGGTGCGTTCGCCGGTCGCGTCGTCGTAGTACGTGATGACGGGCCGGGTGGGATCGGGGACGGCGGCGCGCCACAGCGCGTCGATCGTGGTGGCGATAAATCCTGACATATATGCTCCTTCCCTGCGCGACAACGCCGAGCACCGGCTGCATCAGCGCCACGCCACCTGACGGACGGCGGAGGCGGCCAACCTCCGGCCGGGCGTAGGCTAGGGATAAGTGTTCAATCTCACCCCGCCACCACTCGACAACCGCCAGCGAGGAGCTGCCCCGTGACCTCCGGTCGCCCACCCCGTGTGCTGTTCGACGCTACGAGTGTCCCGGCCGACCGCGGTGGTGTCGGCAGGTATGTCGACGGGCTGCTCGGCGCGCTGGGGCAGGCGGGAAGCCGCGCACTCGATCTGGTCGTGGTGTGCCAGCGTACGGATGCCGAACGGTACGCCCGGATGCTGCCCGACGCCAAGGTCGTCTCCGCCCCTGCCGCCGTCGCGCACCGGCCCGCCCGGCTCGCCTGGGAGCAGACCGGCCTGCCCCTGCTGGCCCAGCAGGTGGGCGCGCAGGTGCTGCACTCGCCGTTCTACACCTGTCCGCTGCGCACCGGCTGTCCGGTCACCGTCACCGTGCACGACGCCACCTACTTCACCGAGCCCGAGCACTACGACAAGTCCCGGCGGACCTTCTTCCGCTCAGCGATCAAGACCGCGCTGCGTCGGGCGACCCGGGTGATCGTCCCGAGCAAGGCGACCCGCGACGAGCTGATCCGACTGCTGGACGCGGACCCGACGTGCATCGACGTGGCGTACCACGGCGTGGACCACCGGGCCTTCCACGCCCCGAGCGAGGAGGAGAAGGCCCGGGTCCGGGCCCGGCTCGGGCTCGGCGGCACGCCGTACGTCGCCTTCCTCGGGGCCAAGGAACCACGCAAGAACGTACCCAACCTGATCCGCGGCTGGGTGGCGGCGGTCCGCGAGCGGACCGACCCGCCGGCCCTGGTCATCGCCGGCGGCCAGGGGCACGACGACGAGATCGATCAGGCGGTCGCCGAGGTCCCCGCGCACCTGCGCCTGCTGCGCCCGGGATATCTGCGGTACGCCGATCTGCCCGGTTACCTCGGCGGCGCGCTGGTGGCGGCCTACCCGTCGTACGGCGAGGGCTTCGGCCTGCCGGTCCTCGAGGCGATGGCGTGCGGCGCCCCGGTGCTCACCACGCCGCGGCTGTCGCTGCCCGAGGTGGGCGGCGAGGCGGTGGCCTACACCAGTGAGGACCCGGCACAGATCGGCCGGGACCTGGCTGACCTGCTCGACGACGAGCCGCTGCGGCTGGCGCTGGCCAAGGCCGCCGTCGAGCGGGCGCGCGAGTTCACCTGGGAGTCGAGCGCCGAGGTGCACATCTCCGCCTGGACTCGGGCCGCAGCGACCCGGGCCGCCGCCTGATTCGGGCAGATGTAAGGATATGTGGGTGTTCTACGCTGTCGTCCCGGCCGGGGGCAGCGGCACCCGGTTGTGGCCCCTGTCCCGTGCCGGCAACCCGAAGTTCCTTCACCCGCTGACCGGCACGGCCGAGTCGCTGCTGCAGGCCACGGTGGCCAGGCTCGCGCCGCTGGCGTCCGCGGAGCAGACGTACGTGGTGACCGGCGCCAGCCACGCCGCGTCGGTGGCCCGCCAGCTGCCCGCGTTACCGGAGGAGAACATCCTCGTGGAGCCGTCGCCCCGCGACTCGTGCGCCGCGATCGCGCTCGCCGCCGCCGTGATCGCGCGGCGTCACCCCGGGGCCGTGATGGGATCGTTCGCGGCGGATCATCTGGTACGCGACGGCGAGACGTTCACCGCGGCGGTGCGCCAGGCGATCGCCGGCGCCGAGCGGGGCCTGCTGATGACGGTGGGCATCACCCCGACCCGCCCCGAGACCGGCTACGGCTATCTGCGCTGCGGCGGACGGGTCGACGGCCCGGTGGTGACGGTCGCCGAGTTCACCGAGAAGCCGGAGCATGACGTCGCGGTCTCCTATGTGGAGTCCGGCGAGTACCTGTGGAACGCCTCGATCTTCGTGTGGCAGGTGGACGTCTTCCTGGCCGAATTGGCGCGTCAACAGCCGGAGATGCACGCGGGCGTGCTGCGCATCGCCGAGGCGTGGGACGATCGGGACCGGGACGCCGTGCTGGGCGAGGTCTGGCCGACGCTGCCGAAGATCTCGGTCGACTACGCGGTGATGGAGGGGGCCGCGGCCGCCGGGCTGGTCGGCACGGTGCCCGGCGACTTCGGGTGGAATGACGTAGGAGACTTCCACACGCTGGGCGAGGTGCTGCCCGGCGACGCGGGGGGCAACGTCATCGTCAGCGCGGCCGGCGAGGACAAGCCGGAGGTGCTGCTGCGGGACGCATCGGGCACGGTGGTCGTTCCGCAGTCCGGCCGCCTGGTGGCGGCACTCGGAGTCGCCGATCTGATCGTCGTGGACACCCCCGACGCCGTGCTGGTCTGCCCGCGCGACCGGGCGCAGGACGTGAAGAAGCTCGTCGACGACCTCAAGGAGCGGGGCGAGACCGAACTGGTCTGAGCCCTGCTGGTGTGGGCCCTGCTGGTGTGGGCCCTGCTGGTGTGGGCCCCCGGCTGGGCACGCCGGCCGGCCCGGCCGCATGGGCGGGCGCGGCCTGTGTGGGCGCGGCCTGTGTGGGCGCGGTCTGTGCGAGTGCGGCCAGGGCGGGCGGCACGAGTTCCGCGGTGGCCGGCGCGAGTGGCGTCGGCAGCGCCTCGACCGGGAACCACGCCAGGTCGGCCGGCTCCGCGCTGCGCCGCGGCTCGGCGGTGGGAGGCGCGACGGCCACGAAGCGCACGTCGAAGTGGCGCGACGGTCCGGCCGAGCAGTGGACCTCGTGGACGTCCAGACCGATCGGTTCGGTGAGCATGCGCAGTCCGCCGATGCCGGACTCCTCGGTCGCCTCGCGTAGCGCGGCGGCGGCCAGGTTCGCATCGCCGGGTTCGCAGTGCCCGCCGAGCTGCACCCAGCGGCCCAGCCGGCGGTGGAGGCACAGCAGCACGCGCTCACCCGCCGAGTCGAGCACCAGCGTCGAGGCGGTGAAGTGATCGACGTGGCCGTCGCGGAGCATGACGCGCGGCCCCAGGTCGAGGAGCGCGAGCATCCGGACGCGGGTTGCCGCCGCGTCGGCGTCGGGCGGTGTCCAGCGTTCCAGCAACCGCTGCGCGTCGGCGTGCAGCAGGGCGACCGTCATGCACCCGACCGTACGGGTCGAACCTCCGTCTCCATACGCCGGCTGTCGCCTCTGATTACCGCGCCTGGGTCTCTCGGCCGGATCTCCGCGCGCTCCGCTTGCGTGAAGTCGCGAGGTTGGCCGCCCGCGAGATGCAGAGAATCGCGGTGTCCGGGGGTCAGGGGTCTTGGGTGCACGATATTCAGGAAGTCGGGGTGACAAATGCCGCTCGACCCCGCGATTGCGCGCAAAGCGAGTCGATCAACGGCCCGGACAGCGCGTTTTTCAGGAAGTAGCGCGCGATCAGCGTCGATCGACCCCGCGATATTCAGGAAGTCGAGTGGACCTTGAACCGGCTGCCGGAGCGGTGGCGACGCGGCTATCACCGGTGCGTGGTGGTGGGGTCGGGCGGGGTGGTGGTGGGTCGGAGGCGGTGGCGGATCTCGAGCGGTAACGGGTCTGGAGCGGGGTGGCCGGCGGATACGGGGTTTCAGGAAATGGTCGGTACGGGCACCACGTGACCGATCAGCCCGGTCGCGGGCTCGCCCGTGGGCCGCCAAGCCGAGGGGACGCCCTCGGCGAGCAGCGCGGCGCGCAGCCGGTGCACGTCCGCGCCGAGCGCGACGAGGGTGGCCGGGTCGGCCGCGTTGGTGACCCCGCAGGCGACGGCATCCCCATCCACAGTGAACACGGTGCTCGCCGCCGCCACCGGCCGGACCAGGGCGAGTGCCCGGCCGACGGCGCCCCGGTCGACCGCGCCCCGGTCGACGGCGCCGGCGGGCGCGTCGGCGAGCGTAGCGGCCGTGCGCAGTCCGAGGGCCGTCGCCTCAGCCGTGCCGAGCGAGAACAGGTCCTGCTCGGCCGGGCGGATGAGGGCGGCCGCCCCGGGGCCGTCGCCGGCCGGGTCGGCTCCCTCCCCGTCCGCGTACCCCGGCCCGGAGGACCGACGGCCGCGCGGCAGACCCCGGACCACGGCCACCGGAACCCCGTCACACTTGCCCTTCACGAGTTCCGCCGCCGCGGCCAGCTCGTCGACGACCGCCATCTCGGTGAGGCGCAGCTCGTTGCCGTACGGGTCGATCTCGCCGCGGTGGTCGCGCAGGGGGTCGATCCCCGCCGCGCCGAGCGCCACGTCCACCAGGCCGAGGCGCCACGGCCGGCCCATCGTGTCGGAGACGATGACCGCCACGTCCACCCCGGCCCGCTCCCGCAGTGCCGCGCGCAGCCCACGGGCCGACGCGTCCGGGTCCTTGGGCAGCAGCACCAGGCACGTCCGGTCAACATTGGACTCGTCAATGCCCGCCGACGCCATCACGTACCCGTGGTGGGTCTGCACGATCCGGGTGTTGCCGCGGCGGGCGACCGGCCGGGCCGTCTCGGCGGTGAGCGCTTGGGCACGGGCTGCCTCCCGCTCGGGCCCGTCCGCGGGCACCTCGACGAGCCGGCCCTCCGCCTTGGACACGATCTTGCTGGTCACCACGAGGACGTCCCCGTCGCGCAGCCACGGGGCCGCGTGGGCGATGAGAGCGGCGAGGTCGTCACCCGGGCGTACCTCGCCGATGCCCCGGACCGGCAGGATCTCAAGCACCGGCCACCTCCAGACATGCCCGCACCATCGCCGCGGTCGCGGCCTCGTCGGTCATCCACAGCGGGGTCTCCCGGACCGCGACGCCCTCGACCGTCACGCCCGCGTCCGACGGGTCCACCAGCCACCCGTCGAGCAGCCCACCGTCGCGGCGCGCGCCGTACAGCGCGCCGACCCCGGCCGCCGAGCACTCCACCCCGATCGCTGCGAGGCAGCGGTCCGCCATGCCGCGCACCGGAGCGCCGCCGATGATCGGCGAGACGCCCAGGACCGGCGCCCGGCCGCCCACCACCGCCTCCCGGATCCCGGGTACGGCCAGGATCGGCGCGATGCTGACCACCGGGTTGCTCGGCGCGACCAGGACGACGTCGGCCGACTCCAGCGCCTCGAGCACCCCGGCGGCCGGCTTCGCCTGATCGGCGCCGATGAACACGAACCGCTGGGCCGGCAGCGCCGCCCGGTGCCGGATCCACCACTCCTGGAAGTGGATCGCCCCGTCCTCGACGACCACGTGCGTCTCCATGCGGTCGTCGGTCGCCGGCAGCAGCCGGATGCCGGGTTGCCAGCGGGCACACAGCGCCTCGGTGACGGCCGAGAGCGGGTAGCCGGCGTTGAGCATGGTGGTGCGTACCAGGTGGGTGGCGAGGTCCCGGTCGCCGAGGCCGAACCAGGTCGGCTCCGCGCCGTAGGCGGCGAGTTCCTCCTTGACCGTCCATGTCTCGTCGCGTCGCCCCCAGCCGCGCTCCGGGTCCGCGCCACCGCCCAGCGTGTACATCACGCTGTCCAGGTCGGGGCAGATCCGCAGCCCGTGCAGGGTCACGTCGTCGCCGACGTTGACCACCGCGGTCACCTGCGCGCCCACCGTCCGGGCGTGGGCCCGGACCCCGGTGAGGAAGCGTGCCCCGCCGATCCCGCCGGCGAGTACGACGATCTGCATGGGCAGTCACCTCCCTGGTCCGGTCGCCTGGCTCGGCTCCTGGCTCGGGCCGCGTGAGTGTGGCGTTGCCGCTCCCCGCGACCAACGGTCCGGGTCATCCTCTCCCACGTCTGCGTGGCGGCGATCCGCGGGTTAAGCTCTCCGGCGACCCGATGGCACCATCTGTCCGCTAGGGGGATCTGTGTCCAGCCAGCCCGAGCCCGCTGCCGGGGCGGAGAAGCAGGCCAGCGAGTTCACGAAACCGACCCGGGAACTGGTCGCTCTGGTCCTGCTGGGCGCCAACGCGGTCATGCTCTTCTTCTCGGTCGTCGACCTGTTGATGCCCTACGACTTCGATCCGGGCGGTTTCACCGGTCGCGCCTCCATCGGCTTCAGCAACTTCGTCGGCCTGGTGCCGGTCGGTCTGCCGGTGCTGGCGGTGCTGATCAGCACACACATCGCGCCGGCCACCGCACGCGCCCGTTTGGTCACGGCGGTCGCCCTGATCGAGTACGCGGTGAGCGCGCTGTTCGGCGTGATCTGTCTGTTCGCCGCGTTCGTCGGCACGGTGGAGAGCGGGACGTTCTCCGCGGTGCGTGCCGGTTTCGAGAACTTCCTGCGTCACCTCGCGCAGCTCTGCATGCTCGCCGCCGTCGGGTACCTCGTGTTCCGCCTGTGGCAGGGCATGTACGCCACGCCCAAGCCGGCGGCGGCGCAGCCGTACGGGCAGCCCGGCGTACCGACCGGCTACGGCCAGCCCGGCGCGCCCACCGGGTACGGGCAGCCGGGCGCGCCGGCCGGGTACGGGCAGCCGGGCGCGCCGGCGGGGTACGGCCAGCCCCAGGCCCCGAGCGGGTACCCCGCCGGGGGATCGGGCTCCGGCGTGCCGACTCAGGCGTACGGGCAGCCCTGGGGCGGGTACGCCTACCCGGCCCAGGCGGCCCCGGCCCAGTCGCCGTCGGGGTATCCGCCGTCCGGCGCTCCGGGCGCTCAAGCTGTGCAACCGCTGCACGCGGAGACGAGCCAGTTTCCGTTCATCCCGCCGGCGTCTGCCGCGCCGGGCTCGCCGGCTGGCGGCGGGCAACCCGAGCAGCCCTCCGGCGACCAGCCCGCGGGCGAGCAGTCGGGTGGTGACCAGCGGCCATTCCAGTTGTGATGAGGCGCCGCCGGTCGTCCCCGGCCCGGTGATTGGACGGTCGGCCGTTCGTCTCCGGCGGGCTGGCCTACTCTGCAGGAGTGCCGCAACCTCGACGAGAGCTGGAACCTACGGATGCAAGCCTGCGTCGCGCCCTGCGCCGGGCCGAGCAGGGCCGCCCGCTCGATGTGGACGAGGCCGCCACACTGCTCACCGCGCGGGGTGAGGCGCTGGAGCAGCTGTTCGCCGTGGCGGGCGCGGTCCGCGACGCCGGGCTCGCCGACGCGGGCCGGCCGGGCGTCGTCACGTACTCCCGGAAGGTCTTCATCCCGCTGACCCGGCTGTGCCGGGACCGCTGCCACTACTGCACCTTCGCCACGGTGCCGCACCGGCTGCCCGCGCCCTTCCTGGAGCGGGACGAGGTGCTCGACATCGCCCGCCGGGGCGCGGCGCTCGGCTGCAAGGAGGCGCTGTTCACGCTCGGTGACCGGCCCGAGGCGCGCTGGTCGCAGGCGCGGGAATGGCTGGGGGAGCGCGGCTATGAATCCACACTGGACTACCTCCGGGCGTGCGCGATCGCGGTGCTGGAGGAGACCGGCCTGCTGCCGCACCTGAACCCGGGCGTGCTGAGCTGGGCGGAGCTGCAGCGACTCAAGCCGGTGGCGCCGAGCATGGGCATGATGCTGGAGACCACGGCGACCCGGCTGTGGAGCGAGCCCGGTGGGCCGCACTACGGCTCGCCGGACAAGGAGCCGGCGGTGCGCCTGCGGGTGCTCACCGACGCGGGTCGGGTCGGCGTGCCGTTCACCACGGGCATCCTCATCGGCATCGGCGAGACTCTCGCCGAACGGGCGGACTCGCTGTTCGCGATCCGCCGGGCCGCCCGCGAGTACGGCCACATCCAGGAGGTGATCGTCCAGAACTTCCGCGCCAAGCCGGACACCGCGATGCGTGCCGCGCCCGACGCGGAGCTGGCCGACCTGGCGGCGACGGTGGCCGTGGCCCGGCTGGTGCTGGGCCCGAAGGCACGGATCCAGGCCCCGCCCAACCTGCTGGCCGACACCGGCGCGGATCTCGACGCGGCGCACGTGGCGCTGCTGCTGCGGGCCGGCATCGACGACTGGGGCGGGGTCTCGCCGCTCACCCCCGACCACGTCAACCCCGAGCGCCCCTGGCCGCAGATCGACGAGCTGGCCCGGCTGTCGGCCGCCGCCGGATTCGCGCTGCGTGAGCGGCTGACCGTCTATCCCGAGTACGTACGCCGCGGCGAGCCCTGGATCGATCCGCGGCTCGCCGCCCACGTGGCGGCGTTGGCCGATCCGCTGACCGGGCTCGCCGCGCCCGACGGGCGCCCGATCGGGCGGCCGTGGCAGGAACCCGACGGCGGCCTGGCGGACCACGGCCGCACGGACCTGCACGCGGTGATCGACACGCAGGGCCGGCGGGCCGACCGGCGGGGCGACTTCGACTCGGTCTACGGGGACTGGTCGCAGGTCGCCACGCACGCCGCCGCGATCTCCACCCCGCCACCCAGCCCGCGCACTTTCCCTGAAAATGCGCCCGACACGCCGGCCACCCCGCGCATCTTCCCGGAAAATGCGGGGCTGGAGAGCGGGCGGGTGCGGCTGGACCCGGATGTGCTGGCCGGGTTGCGGTTGGCGGCGGACGATCCGGCCGCGCTGCTCGACCCGGCGCACGAGGCGCTGGCGCTCGCGCTGTTCGCCGCCGACGGCGCGGCCCTCGACGACCTGGCCCGGCTCGCCGACGACGTGCGCCGCGACACCGTGGGCGACGACGTGACCTATGTGGTCAACCGGAACATCAACTTCTCCAACGTGTGCTACGTCGGCTGCCGGTTCTGCGCGTTCGCGCAGCGCGAGCGCGACGCCGACGCGTACCGCCTGTCGGTCGACCAGGTCGCCGACCGGGCCGAGGAGGCGTGGCGGGCGGGCGCCACCGAGGTGTGCATGCAGGGCGGCATCGACCCGAAGCTGCCGGTGTCCGTGTACGCGGACCTGGTCCGCGCGGTGAAGGCGCGGGTGCCGGGGCTGCACGTGCATGCGTACTCCCCGATGGAGATCGTGACGGCGGCGGCCAAGGCCGGGGTGAGCGTGCGTGACTGGCTGGTCGAGTTGCGCGAGGCTGGTTTGGACACGATCCCGGGCACGGCCGCCGAGATCCTCGACGACGACGTGCGGTGGGTGCTAACGAAGGGCAAGCTGCCCACCGCCGCCTGGGTCGAGGTGGTGACCACCGCGCACGAACTGGGCATCCGGTCCAGCGCCACGATGATGTACGGCCACGTCGACCACCCGCGGCACTGGCTGCACCACTTCCGGGTGCTCGCCGGCATCCAGGATCGTACGGGCGGGTTCACCGAGTTCGTGGCGCTGCCGTTCGTGCACCACAACGCCCCGATCTATCTGGCCGGGGTGGCACGGCCGGGCGCCACCTGGCGGGAGAACCGCGTGGTGCACGCGATGGCCCGGCTGCTGCTGCACGGGCGGATCGCGAACATCCAGTGCTCGTGGGTCAAGCTCGGCGACGCCGGGACCGTGGCGATGCTGCGCGGTGGCGCCAACGACCTCGGCGGCACGCTGATGGAGGAGACGATCTCCCGGATGGCGGGATCCGAGCACGGATCGGCGCGTACCGTCGAGCAGTTGCGCGCCGTCGCCGCCGCGGCCGGCCGGCCGGCCCGGCAGCGCACCACGACGTACGGCCGGGTCAGCCCGGTCGCTGGTTGAGTCGCGTCGCGATTTGCCGGGCGACCCGTTACCTCCGCGCTGTCTCGATCGATAGGCAGTGTCAGTGGCGGCCGCGCCCGCTTGCGAGGCGACCTCATTTACCAGGTTCGGCTTGACGACGCACGCATTACACGCGTGTAATTTCTCTGGGGTTGTCTCATCCGGCGAGCGCGAATAGCCATTGATGGGACAAAGTGGGACAGAAT
This sequence comes from Micromonosporaceae bacterium, assembly GCA_047459115.1. Classification (GTDB taxonomy): domain Bacteria; phylum Actinomycetota; class Actinomycetes; order Mycobacteriales; family Micromonosporaceae; genus VSCG01. Next base: position 30,842 of record VSCG01000007.1, on the reverse strand, counting down.
CCTTCCGCCTGGGGGGTCACACCGGCACTCGCGGCCGGTGGCACGAAGGAGGGCGATTGATGGACGGCCGAGAGTTTGTGGCCGACCTCTTGGGGAACGCTCCGGAGTGGCACGAGCGCGCTCTGTGCGCGCAGACGGACCCGGAGGCGTTCTTCCCGGAGAAGGGGGGGAGCACCCGCGAGGCCAAGCGGATCTGCTCGCGGTGCGAGGTACGCGTCGAGTGCCTGGAGTACGCGCTGGGTCACGACGAACGGTTCGGCATCTGGGGCGGCCTGTCCGAGCGGGAGCGGCGCAAGCTGAAGCGGTACGCGGCGGCCTAGGCCGCGCCTGGATTCACGCGCCCGATCGGGCCTGACCGCCGGCCGGGCCCTGCGCCCGGCCGGCGGTCACCGAAGGTCCTCGGGGTCCATGCCGAGCAGGTTGGCGACCTGCTCGATGATCACGTCGTGGACGAGGTCCGCCAGGTCGTCACGGTCCAGCGCCCGGAACTCCAGCGGTCGCCGGTAGAGCACGATCCGGGGCGGCACGCCGTGGCGCCCGGGGCGACCGGGGAGCAGCCTGGCGAGCGGCACATCGCCGTCCTCCAACACGTCGGAGTCGTACACGTTCAACTGCGGAGGGACGTCCTCGACGGCGAACTCCACCCCGGCCAGCTCCCTCGCGAACCGCCGCTCCAGGCGTTCCACCGTGTCCAGGACCAGGTCGTCGAAGATCTCCGCCCGGGTGCGGGCGAGCGGAACGCTGGCCGGGACGAGCCGGCCGCGCAGGCCGCGCCCACGGCGGTCGCGTCGGGGGCGGCGGCCCGGGCCGGCGGCGGGCGGACCGTCGGCATCCGGGCGGCGGCGGTAGGGCTGATCGGCACGGGCGGACGTCACGTCGCCAATGTATCCCCGGGCGCCGACAGGGGCCCGGGGAGCCGGTGTGTCGGCGCCGGAGCCCACCCAGCCGGGGCCCGCGCCCGGTGACGCCGCGGGCACGCTTCCCCGGCCGCCGGTGCACCGCGGCTGCCCGGTTTGCCCGTTCGCCCGCCGTTGCGGCTGAGGCCCGCTCGGTGTCCGGCGTGTCGCCCGGTCATCCGATCGCATCGCGGCCCGCTGGGAGATACGGTGCCGGCGTGAGGTCCCCACGCCGTTGCTCCCGTAACGGCTGCCCGAGGCAGGCCGTGGCGACGCTGACGTATGTCTATGCCGAGTCCACCGCGGTCGTGGGACCGCTGGCCGCGTTCGCCGAGCCGCACACCTACGACCTGTGCGAGGCGCACGCGCGCCGGCTGACCGCGCCGCGGGGTTGGGATCTGGTCCGCCACGAGGGCGAGTTCGAGCCGCCGCCGCCGACCAGCGACGACCTGGTTGCCCTCGCCGAGGCGGTACGTGAGGCCGCCCGGCCGGGGACCGTACGCAAGGACGAGCGCGACCGGGGCGGCCACCAGGTGGGCCGACGCGGCCACCTACGCGTGATCCCGCCGAGCTCCTAACCGGCCCAGCCGTGATCCCGTAGCGTCCGGTCGCCGACCGGACGCTACGGGATCGTCCCCCCAGTGCCGTAGCGGCACCCGCACCCCGGCTCAGGCCACCCGCACCTCGGCCGGGGCTCCGATGACCTCGACCAGCCGAGCGCCGCCGCGGCGTGACCGCCGGCTCCGGATGCGCTCCAGGCTGGTGTGCGCGCTGACGTGCCCGTCCGTGTCGATGAGCACGGCATCGCCTGTGGGCAGGACGATCACCCAGAACTCGACGCCGTCCTCGGTGTGCAGCGCGAGTATCCGGGGGACTCGGTCGACGATCACCACGGCGGGTTCGCCGCACGCGCGTGTCGGATCGGCCATCGGAACTCCTCGTGTCCGTCGCGGGCGGGATAGAGGTTCCTGTACGCACGATAGTGGCCTATGCACACACAGCGATGCAAGTGCATTGGCGAATAACACCTGCGAGTGATTGCGTGACAGCGCGTGCGCCGTGGTGCAGACTGCGCTAGACCCATACGCGCCCAAGTCGTACGTAAGCCACCCTTAGCCGTGGAGGTCAAACGTGGCCGTCGGTTCACCGCCCACGGTGCGTCGCCGTCAGCTCGGCCGTGAGCTGCGCAAGCTGCGCGAGGAGGCCGGCCTGCACATCGACGACGTGGCCGAGCAGTTGCGTTGCTCGCCGTCCCGGGTCAGCCGTATCGAGACGGCCCGGATCCGCATCGCGCCGGGCACCGTGCACGAGATCCTCGACGTGCTGGACATCCACGACGACCGGCGTGCCCGGCTGGTCTCGCTGGCCCGACAGGCCGAGGAGCCGGGTTGGTGGCAGGAGTACACCGACGTGCTCACGTACGAGTACTCCACGTACATCGCGCTGGAGGCCGAGGCGTCCACACTGCACGCGTTCGAGCCGCTCGTCATCCACGGCCTGCTGCAGACCGAGGAGTACGCCCGGGCGGTGATCAGTAAGCACTACGCTGGCGACGCGGCCGAGGTGGAGCCACGGGTCAAGGCGCGGCTGGCGCGCCAGGAGGCGCTGCGGCGCGACGAGCCGCTGCGCCTGTGGGTGCTGATCGGGGAGGCGGCACTGCGCCAACAGGTCGGCGGCCCCAAGGTGATGAGGGCGCAACTTCGCCGCCTCATCGAGGTCGCGCGGCTGCCGCACGTCCGGCTGCAGATCCTGCCGTTCTCTGTCGGGGCGCTCACCTGGATGACCGGCCCCTTCTCAATCCTGGACTTCCCGGACCCGGATGTGCCGACGGTGGTCTACGTGGAGAGCCTCGCGGGGGATACCTACATCGAGAGTCCCCATGGCGTCGAGGGCTGTACTAAGGTCTTCGACGGCCTCGCCGCGGACGCGTTGGACGTGTCCGACTCCCTGGCGATGCTGGAAACCCTTTCTCGTACCGTCCCCGACGCTTAGAGAGGAAGGCGCGGATGACCGCGTCCAAGGTGCCCGCCGACGACCGGCGGATCGTGGCGGCCGGCGACCGCCCGATGTTCGCCGCGGCCGACTGGCGCAAGAGCTCCCGCAGCGCCGCCAACGGGTCCTGCGTCGAGGTCGCGATGCGGCCCGGCGCGGTCGGTGTCCGGGATTCGAAGGACCCCTCCGGTCCGGTCCTGATCTTCGACGTCGACGCGTGGCGGGCCTTCGTGGCCGACGTCAAGAAAGGCGCGCTGGACCTCGCGTAACGCGGACCCGCGGCCGGGTGAAACGCGCACCTGCGCCGGCGTCCTGGCATCCATCAGCCGGTCGTGCCTGACGTCAGCCACCCCACCGACCCGGATAGCCGCATCCCGGCCATCAGACGCAGCGGCGTACCGCGGACCGCGGTACGCCGCTGCGTCTGTCCGTCCACTCGGCAGGCGGGCCGGTAGGCTCGGTCGGGTGGGCCGCTCACACTCGGTCGGCCGGAGACGATGCGGTTGCCCGAAACGACGCGGCTGACCGGAAACGATGCGAGGAGCTGAGACCAGGGTGGCAGTGCGCGACCTGAGCGAGATCGTCAAGGCGTACGACGTCCGGGGCGTCGTGCCCGATCAGCTCGACGAATCGATCGCCCGCGCGGTGGGCGCGGCGTTCGTGCTGACGCTGCGTGACCTGGGCGAATCGGCCGACGAGATCGTGATGGCCTACGACATGCGGGCCTCCTCGCCAGGGCTGGCCGCCGCGTTCGCGGCCGGCGCGAACGCGGCGGGCGCCAACGTGCTCGACGCCGGGCTCGGCTCGACCGACATGCTCTACTACGCGTCGGGTTCGCTCGGCCGGCCGGGCGCGATGTTCACCGCGAGCCACAACCCAGCCGAGTACGGCGGCATCAAGCTGTGCCGCGCGGGCGCCAAGCCGATCGGCCAGGACACCGGGCTGGCGCAGATCCGCGACCGGGCCCAGGCGCTGCTCGACGGCACCGCCCCGATGCCCGACGGCACCGGCGACGTAACGCGGCGCGACCTGCTCGGCGACTACGCGGCGCACCTGCGGTCACTGGTGGACCTCAGCGGGATCCGGCCGCTGACCGTGGCGGTCGACGCGGGCAACGGGATGGCCGGGCACACGGTGCCCGCGGTGCTCGGCGACAGCATGCACCCGGCCCTGCCGCTGCGGATCATCCCGCTGTACTTCGAGCTGGACGGCACCTTTCCCAACCACGAGGCGAACCCGCTGGATCCGGCGAACCTGGTGGATCTGCAGAAGCGGGTGCGCGAGACCGACGCGGACCTCGGGCTCGCGTTCGACGGCGACGCCGACCGGTGCTTCGTGGTGGACGAGCACGGCCAGCCGGTGTCCCCGTCGGCGATCACCGCGCTGGTGGCCGTGCGGGAACTGGCCAAGCACCCGGGGGCCACGATCATCCACAATCTGATCACGTCGAGCGCCGTTCCCGAGATCGTCGCCGAGCACGGCGGGCGGCCGGTGCGCACCCGGGTGGGGCACTCGTTCATCAAGGACAAGATGGCCGAGACCGGAGCCGTGTTCGGCGGGGAGCACTCGGCCCACTACTACTTCGGCGACTTCTGGGGCGCCGACACCGGCATGCTCGCTGCGATGCACGTGCTCGCCGCGCTCGGCGAGCAGGACAAGCCGCTGTCGCAGTTGGTCGCGGAGTACTCCCGGTACGTGTCCTCCGGCGAGATCAACTCGGAGGTCGCCGACCAGCAGGCGAAGCTGCGCGAGGTCGAACAGGCGTTCGGGGACATCGACGGTGTCGAGGTGGACCACCTCGACGGGCTGACCCTCCGGTTCCCGGACGGGGCGTGGGCCAACCTGCGGCCGTCGAACACCGAGCCCCTGTTGCGGCTCAACGTCGAGGCGCCGAACGAGGAGCGGATGGCCGCGCTGCGCGACGAGGTGCTCGCGGTGGTGCGAAACTAGCCGGCGTGCGCGGGCCTAGCGAGAGTGCGAAGAGAGAAGGCGTCATGTCCCTGGATCCGCAACTGCTGGAGATTCTGGCCTGCCCGGACACGCATCACGCCCCGCTCGAGTACGACGCGGAGGCGCAGACGCTGACCTGCACCGAGTGCCGGCGCGTCTTCGAGGTCCGCGACGGCATCCCGGTGCTGCTGCTCGACGAGGCGATCGCGGGCCCGGAGGCCACCTGATGTTCCGTCCCAGCACCTTCGCCATCGACGAGGCGCTGCTGGATGACGAGAAGGCGCTGATCGAGGCCGACTCAGGTGGCATGCTGCGGGCCGCGGCATCGGCCGGTCCCCAGGTGCGGGAGTCCACCGTGCTGGCCGGGGAGGCGAACCTCGGCGTACTCGCCGACGAGGGCCGCCCCCGGGCCGTGGTGGTGGCGGGGGTGGGCACGGCCGCGCGCACCGGCGACGTGCTCGCCACCGTGGCCGGGCCCCGGTGCCCGGTGCCGGTCCTGGCGCACCGCAGCGCCGGCGTGCCCGGCTGGGTGGGCGCGGCGGACGTCGTCATCGCGGTATCGGCCAGCGGGCGCAGCCCCGAGGCGCTCGCCGCGGCGGAGGCGGCGGCCCGCCGGGGTGCCCGGCTCGTCGCGGTCGGTGCACCGGACTCGCAGTTGCAGTCGGTCGCCGAGCGTGCCCGGGCGCCGTTCGTCCCGGTGCCCCGGCGGGCTCCGGCGCGGGCCAGCCTGTGGGCGCTGACCGTGCCGGTGCTGCTCGCCGCCCGCGCGCTGGGGCTCGTACGGATCAACGAAGCGGATCTCGCCGAGACCGCGGCGCGCCTCGACGCCGACGCCGACCGGTGCCGCCCGGGCGCCGAGTCGTTCGTCAACCCGGCCAAATCGCTCGCCATCGACCTCGCCGGATCCATCCCGATCGTGTGGGGCTCCTCGCCGCTGGCTACGGTCGCCGCCCGACGGTTCGGCGACACGCTGTCCACGAACGCCCGCTACCCGGTGGTGGCCGGCGCGCTCGGCGAGGCCGGCCGGGGCCGGGTGGGGCTGCTGGACGGGGTGTTCGGCGCGCTGGTCGAGCAGAGCCGGGACATCTTCGCGGACGTCGAGGACGGCGCCGGGCCCACGCGCCTGCGCGTCGTCCTGCTGCGCGACGGGGGCCTGTTGGAGGAGGAGGGTCCGGAGCCGAGCGCGGTGGAGGAGCGGCGGGCCGAGGCGGTCCTGGAGATCGCGCAGCGGCGGGGGGTGCGCTGCAGCGTGGTCACCGCCGAGGGTGCGTCCGCGCTGGAGCGGCTGGCCTCGCTGGTGGCGGTGCCGGATTTCGCCTCGGTGTACCTTGCTCTCGCGCACGGCCTGGACCCGGTCGCGGTGCCGGCCGTCACCGAGATGAAGGAGTTCCGGCGTCCATGAGCGCTGACGGGGGAATGAGGGCGGTCATCGCCGCGCTGATGGCGAACATCGGCATCGCGGTCACCAAGTTCGTCGCCTTTCTGCTGACCGGCTCGTCGTCGATGCTCGCCGAGTCGATCCACTCGGTGGCCGACTCCGGCAATCAGCTGCTGCTGCTGTTCGGCCGCAGGCGCGCGCGCCGCCAGGCCACACCGCGCCATCCGTTCGGGTACGGCCGGGCGCGCTACATCTACGCGTTCATCGTATCGATCGTGCTGTTCAGCGTCGGTGGTCTGTTCGCGCTGTACGAGGCGTGGCACAAGTACAACCATCCGGAGGCGATCGATAGCTGGCACTGGGTGCCGGTCACCGTGCTGGTCGTCGCGATCGTGATGGAATCCTTCTCGCTGCGCACCGCGGTCATCGAGTCCAACGCCGTGCGCGGCTCGGTCTCGTGGTGGGGCTTTGTGCGCCACGCCAGGTCGCCGGAGCTCCCGGTGATCCTGCTCGAGGACCTGGGTGCGCTGCTCGGTCTGGTCTTCGCACTGTTCGGCGTCACCATGACGCTGGTCACCGACGACGGCGTCTGGGACGCCGCGGGCACCGCGATGATCGGCGTCCTGTTGGTGGTCATCGCCGTCATCCTCGCCATCGAGACGAAGAGCCTGCTGATCGGCGAGTCAGCCACTCGCGAGCACGAGACGGCGATCCGGCAGGCGCTGGTGGCCGAGCCCGAGGTCGAGCGCATCATCCACATGCGCACGCTGCACCTGGGTCCCGAGGAGCTGCTCGTCGCCGCCAAGATCGGGGTCGCGCGCGGCCTGACCGCGCAGGATCTGGCGCGTGCGATCGACGGGGCCGAGCAGCGGATCCGGGCGGCCGTGCCGATCGCCCGGGTCATCTACCTCGAGCCGGACATCTATCGGGAGGCCGACGACACGTCTGACGAGGGCGACCGGCCGCATAGGGAGCCGGCGGAGCTGGACGGGACGCCGGGCCAGCGGAGCGCTGCACCGTCGATGGAGCGTTGATGGAGCCGCTGCGGGGCAGGATCCGGCCGTACGAGTGGGGATCGCGCACGGTCATCGCTGAGCTGCAAGGGCGACCGGTGCCGAGCCCGCAACCCGAGGCGGAGCTGTGGCTGGGCGCCCACGACAGCGACCCGTCTACCGTGGATCGGGAGGGCCGGCCGGTGAGCCTGCTCGACCTGATCGCCGCCGACCCGCAGACCGTGCTGGGCGCGCCGGTGGTCGAACGGTTCGGCCCGCGGCTGCCGTACCTGCTCAAGGTGCTGGCGGCCGAGGAGCCGCTGTCACTGCAGGCGCACCCCGACGCCGAGCGGGCCCGGCAGCGGTACGCGGCGGGCGACCCGAACTACGTCGACCCGCACCACAAGCCCGAGCTGCTGGTGGCGGCGAGCGACTTCGAGGCGCTGTGCGGCTTCCGGGCGCCGGAGGAGTCGGCGCAACTGCTGCGCAAGCTGGAGGTGCCGGCGCTGGCGCCGGTGGTGTCCGTCCTCGAGGGCGCGGGCCCGGCCGGCGAGCGGCTGCGGGCCGCGACGACGATGCTGCTGGATTGGCCCGCGGACCAGCGTGCGGCGCTGGTAGCCGCGGTCGGCTCGTCGGCCTGCCGGTCCGCCGACCCGGACTGCGCCTTCGTCGCGGGGTTGGCCGACCGCTACGCGGGGGACGTCGGTGTCGTCGTCGCGCTGCTGCTGAACCGGGTCGCGCTGCGCCCCGGGCAGGCCGTCTGGATGCCCGCGGGCAATCTGCACGCCTACCTGCGCGGCACCGGGATCGAGATCATGGCGGCCAGCGACAACGTGCTGCGCGGCGGGCTGACGCCCAAGCGCGTGGACGTCGCCGAACTGCTGCGGGTGCTGCGCTTCGAGGTGCTCGCCGAGCCGGTGCTGCGTCCGGTGGAGATCGTGGCCGGCGCGGTCACCTGGCCGGTGCCGGTCACGGACTTCGCCCTGTACCGGGTGACCCCGGCCGGGTCCACGGCGGTGCTGCCGGTGCCCGGTCCACGCGTGGTGCTGTGCCTGTCCGGCGAGGTGACGCTCGACGACGGGGCAGGGGCGTTCTCGATCGGTCGCGGCGAGAGCGCGTTCGGCGCCGGCACCGCGGGGCCGCTCGAGATCTCCGGTGACGGCGTGGCGTACGTGGCTACGCCTGGTCCCACCTGGCTCGGAAATTAGCCCCTCACCACCCGACGCCCACTCCGTGGTGAGCGTCGCCGCCTTCCCGTGTTGATCATGATCCTGACAGGTTGATCATGGGCTTAGCAGCGCGACACGCCGTGACAAGCGCTGCACACATCATGATCAACCAGGGCTGGGTCGGGTCGCGGGCGGGTTGAGCCGCAGTGTCGGGGGATTTCGGTGGCTGATTTCGGTGTTCGGCTGACACCGACACTGGCGGAGTGTGATCCTGAAGTCACGCAGCGTTATCGCGACGAGAGTCCGAGCCACGCGCGGGGGAACCAAACCGGGGGGATGTGCGGGGCGGCTGGATGCCAGTCGCCCCGCACGCTTGCCGCCGGCGACCGGTCGTGGCGGCCGGCACGACACGCCGAGCCAAGACGATCGGTGTCGCGTTGCCGTCGCCGGTCCGGCAAGCGGGTGACGCGCCTTCGACGGGCGTTAGGGTAAAGGGTCGCGTTGCCCGTTTCCGTACAACAGGAGTCCGCATGACCAGTACCCTTCCAACCGCTACCGACGGGGTGGACGGGATCCGACCCCGCACGGTGGCCGAGGGCGACTTCCGGGTCGCCGACCTCTCGCTCGCCGCGTTCGGGCGCAAGGAGATCCAGCTCGCCGAGCACGAGATGCCCGGCCTGATGGCGATCCGGCGGGAGTACGCGGCGACGCAGCCCCTCCGCGGCGCGCGGATCACCGGTTCGCTGCACATGACGGTCCAGACCGCCGTACTGATCGAGACCCTCGTCGCGCTCGGCGCGCAGGTCCGCTGGGCGAGCTGCAACATCTTCTCCACCCAGGACCACGCCGCGGCCGCGGTCGTCGTCGGCCCGGACGGCACGCCCGACGCCCCGGCCGGTGTCCCGGTGTACGCGTGGAAGGGCGAGACGCTCGAGGAGTACTGGTGGTGCACCGAGCAGGTGCTGCTCTGGCCGGACGGGCAGGGCCCCAACATGATCCTCGACGACGGCGGTGACGCGACCCTGCTGGTGCACAAGGGCGCCGAGTTCGAGGGCGCCGGTGCGGTGCCGGAGCCGACCGAGGCGGACTCGGAGGAGTACCAGGTCATCCTGCGGCTGCTGCGCCGGTCGATCCAGGAGGACCACCGCCGCTGGACCCGCATCGCCGCGGGGATCAAGGGCGTCACCGAGGAGACCACCACCGGCGTGCACCGGCTGTACGAGATGCAGGCGGCGGGCTCCCTGCTGTTCCCGGCGATCAACGTCAACGACTCGGTCACCAAGTCGAAGTTCGACAACAAGTACGGCTGCCGCCACTCGCTCATCGACGGCATCAACCGGGCGACCGATGTGCTGATCGGTGGCAAGGTGGCTGTGGTGTGCGGGTACGGCGACGTCGGCAAGGGCTGTGCCGAGTCGCTGCGCGGCCAGGGCGCGCGGGTCATCGTGACCGAGGTCGACCCGATCTGCGCGCTGCAGGCGGCGATGGACGGCTACCAGGTGACCACCATCGAGGACGTGGTGGACACCGCGGACATCTTCATCACCGCCACCGGGTGCAAGGACGTCATCACGGCCGAGCACATGGCGGCCATGAAGCACCAGGCGATCGTGGGCAACATCGGCCACTTCGACAACGAGATCGACATGGCGGGCCTGGCCAAGATCCCGGGCATCCGGAAGGTCAACATCAAGCCGCAGGTCGACGAGTGGATCTTCCCGGACGGGCACTCGATCATCGTGCTGTCCGAGGGGCGCCTGCTCAACCTGGGCAACGCCACCGGCCACCCGAGCTTCGTGATGTCGAACAGCTTCACCAACCAGGTGATCGCGCAGATCGAGCTGTTCACCAAGACCGAGCAGTACCCGCTCGGGGTCTACCGGCTGCCCAAGCACCTGGACGAGAAGGTCGCCCGGCTGCACCTGGACGCCCTGGGCGTCAAGCTCACCAAGCTCACCAAGGACCAGGCCGAGTACCTCGGCGTACCGCCGGAGGGCCCCTACAAGCCGGAGCACTACCGCTACTGACGTCGACGCAGATCGGCCCGCCGAGTGCCCGCCAGCGCTCGGCGGGCCGACGTGTTTCCTGGTCGCCGAGGATGGTGCGGGCTCGATGTTCGTGTATGTTCGGGGCCACCACGCGGCGCCCGTCACATCGGGTGTTAGGCCTATCAGCTAGTCATCTGAATGCTGTCGCTTATCGTCTGTTCGGACGATGTTCGTAACGCCGAGACGCATTCCAGATAACGGGACAGTCACGAAACCGCTTGCCCCCTTTGCAGTCCGCGTTCGGCCACGTTTCCTTTAAGGCACTACAGCGCAGCCCGGGTCGTCAGCACGCTCACCCAGCCAGGGTGTGCGTCGCCATGCTCTGGCTGCGGTAGCTGACTGGAGGGGACATGCGCATTCAATCGAAAAGGCTCTTGAGCCTAACCGCGGTCGCCGCGTCAGCGGTGCTCGCGGTCTCTGCCTGCGGTGGTGGCGGTGACGGCACGACGCCGCCGACCGGCTCACCCGGTTTCGCCGCTTGTGACGCGGACCCGGACACCTGCAACAGCGGCCCGGTCAAGCAGGGCGGCGAGCTCACCTACGCCATCGAGCAGGAGTGGACGAGCTGGGCCCAGTTCACCGACGAGGGCAACCAGTTCGCGCTCACGCAGGTGCTGCAGGGCGTCCTCCCGCAGGTGTACCGGTTCCTGCCGTCCGGCAAGCACGAGTGGAACATGGACCTGCTGGCCGAGGAACCGCAGATGACCAACACGTCGCCGCAGACGATGGTCTACAAGTTCCGCCCCGAGGCCAAGTGGGACGACGGAACGGACATCACCGTCGAGGACGTCATCCTGCAGTGGAAGATGCGCAGCGGCGACGAGTCGCACTGCGCCGGCTGCACGCCCGCCTCGACCTCGGGCTGGGACAAGATCGAGAAGATCGAGGGTAGCGACAACGGCAAGACCGTCACGATCACCCTGAAGGAAGGCCAGGTCCACGCGGAGTGGATCGGCATCGTCGACGCGCTCTACCCGGCGCACCTGGCCAAGGCCGCTGGCGCGGACCTCGACACGCCGGAGGGCGTGGCCCAGGCGGAGAAGTTCTTCGCCGAGAACGTGCCGACCTGGAGCGGTGGCCCGTACAAGATTGACCAGTTCACCCAGGGTCAGGCGGTCATCCAGGTGCCGAACCCGAACTGGTACGGCCAGACCAAGCCGGCGCTGGAGAAGCTGACGTTCCGGTTCATCACCGACCAGGGCGGGCTCATTCCGGCGCTGCAGAACAGGGAGATCCACGCCGCCGCGCCGCAGCCCAACCCGGACCTGGTGCAGCAGGCCGGTCAGATTCCCGGCGTGCACTACCGGGTCGGCCACGGCTACCAGTGGGAGCACATCGACCTGAACCTGCAGAACAAGTGGCTGGCCGACGTCGAGCTGCGCAAGGCGATCTTCACCGCGGTCAGCATCAAGGAGATCAACGACAAGACCTTCGGCAGCTTCGACCCGAAGATCCAGCAGCTGGGCAACCACGTCTTCATGAACGGCACCGAGTTCTACAAGGACGTGATCACGCCCACCGGCCAGGGCTCCGGCGACATCGAGAAGGCCAAGCAGATCCTGACCGACGCGGGCTACACGCTCGACGGTGACGTGCTGAAGAAGGACGGCGAGGAGGTCGGTCCGTTCCGCTTCCGCCACACCGAGGGCAACCAGCTGCGGGCGACGACCGCCGAGATCGTGCAGTCGGCGCTGAAGAACATCGGCATCAGGATCGACATCGAGCCGACCGCCACACTGGGCGAGACGCTGGCCTCGGGCGACTACGACATCATGATCTTCGCCTGGGTCGGCACGCCGTTCTTCCTCGACGGCACCGCTCAGATCTGGCGGACCGGCGGTGGTGGCAACTACGGCAAGTACAGCAACGCCGAGGTCGACAAGCTGATCGACGAGGCGCTCCAGCAGACCGAGCTGTCCGCTGCCGCCGAGAAGGTGAACCAGGCCATGGAGATCATGGCGAAGGACGCCTACGTGCTGCCGATCGCGCAGAAGCCGACGTTCCTGATGGTCTACGACGACTACCTGAACATCCGGGACAACCCGACCAACCAGGGCGTCAACTACAACAACCACGAGTGGGGCCTGAAGGCTTCCGCTAACTGATCACCGCGCCTGTCGCATGTTGGACCCCGGGCGCCCCCGGCGTCCGGGGTCCACGCCTAACCGCGCCGTCCGCCGGCCACACCCGGCTGGCGGACGGCGCAAGGTTCATCTGGAGGCTCGATGCTCGCGTACACCGTGCGCAGGCTGCTCGCCGCGATACCGATTCTGCTCGCGGCGTCGTTCATCGTCTTCATGCTGGTGGCGATCTCAGGTGACCCCCTGGAGCCACTGCGGCTGAAAAACCCTCCGGTGCCGGAATCCACCATCCGGCTTCGTGAACAGATGCTCTACCTCGACCGGTCGATCTTCGAGCGGTACTGGCTGTGGCTGACCGGCATCGGCGGCAACGGTGACGTCGGCCTGCTGCAGGGCAAGTTCGGCCCGTCGGTCTTCCCGACCCGGGACATCGGCGAGGAGCTGCTGAGCCGTTCCTGGGTGACGTTCCGGCTGGTCTTCGGCGCCATGATCCTCGCGGTGCTGCTCGCGATCATTGCCGGCGTCGTCAGCGCGGTGCGGCAGTACTCCCGGGTCGACTACACCTTCACCTTCCTCGGCTTCCTGGCCCTGTCGATCCCGACGTTCTGGTTCGCGATCCTGCTCAAGAACGCGGGCATCAAGGTCAATGAGGTGGTCGGCAGCCAGGTCTTCTTCACTATCGGCGAGGCGTCACCGGACACCCGCGGATTCACGGGCTGGGAGAAGTTCACCGACATCGCCGGCCATATGGTGCTGCCCACGTTGTCGCTGATGCTCGTCAGCTTCGCGGTCTGGAGCCGGTATCTGCGTGGCTCGATGCTGGAGGTGCTCAACAGCGACTACGTCCGGCTGGCCCGGGCCAAGGGGCTGCGCCGGCGACAGGTGATGACCCGCCACGCGCTGCGTACGGCCCTGATCCCGTTGACCACGCAGACGGCGATCGACATCGGCGCCATCATCGGCGGCGCGGTGATCACCGAGACCGTGTACGGATGGCGTGGCCTGGGCCGATTGCTGCTGGAATCGGTGACCAACCGGGACGTCTTCTCCGTGATGGGCTGGCTGCTGCTGGCCGGATCCGTAGTGGTGATATTCAATATCATCGCTGATTTGCTCTACGCCGTACTCGACCCGAGGATCCGCTATGAGTGACCTCAGTACCACAAGCCCGGCGCTCGGCGCCCCGCCGACCCCCCACTCCGGGGAGGAGATCGCGCCCACAAAGGAACTGAGCCAGGCACAGCTCGTGCTGCGTCGCTTCGTGCGCCACCGGCTCGCCGTGGTGAGCGTCGTGGTGTTCCTGCTGGTCTGTGCGTTCGCCTTCCTCGGCCCGCTGTTCTGGAAATACGGGGTGGAGATCGTGCCCGGGGCGCCGAGTTCCGCCCCGCCGAGCGCGGCCCACCCGTTCGGCACCGACCAGGCTGGCCACGACGTGCTCGGCCAGGTCATGCGCGGCACCCAGCAGTCGTTGAAGATCGCTCTCCTGGTGGCGCTCCTGGCGACCTCCCTGGGTGCGGTCTGGGGCGCCGTCGCCGGCTTCTACCGCGGCTGGGCCGACGCGATGATGATGCGGTTCGTGGACGTGCTGCTCACGCTGCCGTTCATCGCCGTGGCGATCGCGCTCTCGGTGAACATCCGGGGCGGCTCGACCTGGTTCGGGCTCGCGCTGGTGCTCGGTCTGCTGGGCTGGACGGGGATCTCCCGCATCGTGCGCGGCGTGGTGCTCTCCCTGCGGGAGCAGGAGTTCGTCGAGGCGGCTCGGGCGCTCGGTGCGTCTGACGCGCGGATCATCCTGCGCCACCTGCTGCCCAACGCGCTCGGGCCGATCATCGTGGCCGCCACGATCACGATCGCGTCCGCGATCCTCGCCGAGACCGCGCTGTCGTTCATCGGCTTCGGCGTCAAGGCCCCCGACACCTCCCTGGGCCTGCTCATCACGAGCGCGCAGAGCGCGGTCTTCACCCGGCCCTGGCTGTTCTACTTCCCGGGCATCTTCATCATCCTGACCGTCCTGTCGATCAACTTCGTCGGCGACGGACTCCGGGACGCGTTCGACCCACGGCAGACGTTGGTGCGGCGATGACGACGATCAGCATGAATGAGCAACCGGTCAAGACCGACGTTGTGCTCGAGGTGGACAACCTCTCGGTCGCCTTCCCGACCGAGGACGGCGTCGTGCAGGCCGTGCGTGGTGTCTCGTACCAGCTCCGCGCCGGTGACGCGCTCGGCATCGTGGGCGAGTCGGGGTCCGGCAAGTCGGTCACCTCGCTCGCGATAATGGGCCTGCTGCCGCAAAGCGCGAAGATCACCGGCTCGGCCCGGTTCCGGGGCGAGGAGCTGGTCGGCAAGTCCGACGAGGCGATGAGCAAGGTCCGGGGCAACAAGATCGCGATGATCTTCCAGGACCCGCTCACCTCGCTGAACCCGGTCTACCGGGTCGGTAAGCAGATCGCCGAAGCGGTCCTGGCGCACAACGACATCTCCAGGGAGGCTGCCTGGGACCGGGCCGTCGAACTGCTCGACATCGTCGGCATCCCGTTCCCGAAGCAGCGGGCGTACGCGTACCCGCACGAGCTGTCCGGCGGCATGCGGCAGCGGGTGGTCATCGCGATCGCGATGGCGAACGACCCAGACGTGATCATCGCGGACGAGCCCACCACGGCGCTGGACGTGACCGTGCAGGCGCAGGTGCTGGAGGCGCTGGAGGCGGCCCGCGCCGAGACCGGCGCGGCGCTGGTGCTCATCACCCACGACCTCGGCGTCATCGCCGGGCACGCCGACCGGGTCTGTGTCATGTACGCGGGCAAGCTCGTCGAGTCGGGCACCGTCGACGAGATCTTCTACACCCCGCGGATGCCGTACACGCTGGGGCTGCTCGGCAGCCTGCCCCGGCTCGACGAGTCGGGACGCGAGCGCCTCACTCCGATCGTGGGGTCGCCGCCGTCCCTGCTCAACCTGCCGCCAGGCTGCCCGTTCGCGCCGCGGTGTCCGATCGCGCGCGACATCTGCCGGCAGGAGGAGCCCGAGCCGCGCCCGGTCAACGGTGGCCCGCACGTGGCGGCCTGTCACTTCAGCGACGAGCTGCGCCACACCGGGGCGGGGCAGCTCTTCGAGGCCACGTCGGTGGACGCGACGCCGCCGGTGTCCGACCGCTCCGACGAGCAGGTGGAGGAAGGTCAGTGAGCACGACGACAGCACCGGCGGCGGTCGAGTCCCGCACCGACGCGGTCATCTCCGTCCGAAACCTGGTCAAGCACTTCCCGGTACGGTCGCGCGGCTTCCTGCGCCGCAAGATCGGTGAGGTCCACGCGGTGTGCGACGTCTCGTTCGACATCAAGGCGCACGAGACGCTTGGCCTGGTCGGCGAGTCCGGTTGCGGCAAGTCCACGACCGCCCGCCTGCTGCTCAACCTGATCCCGGCCACCGCCGGGGAGGTGCACTACGCCGGCAAGGACATCCTCACGCTCTCCCGGGCGCAGATGCGGCCGCTGCGCCGGGATCTGCAGATCGTGTTCCAGGACCCGTTCGCCTCCCTGGACCCGCGCATGACGATCTTCGAGATCGTCGCGGAGCCGCTGCGCATCCACGGGCTGTTCGACCGCGACGGCCGGCAGAAGGTGCGCGATCTGATGAGCATGGTGGGCCTGAACCCGGAGCACGCCAACCGGTTCCCACACGAGTTCTCCGGCGGCCAGCGCCAGCGCATCGGCATCGCCCGGGCGCTCGCCCTGCGGCCGAAGGTCCTCGTGCTCGACGAGCCCGTGTCCGCGCTGGACGTCTCGATCCAGGCCGGGGTGATCAACCTGCTCGAGGACCTGCAGGATGAACTCGGGCTGTCGTACCTGTTCGTCTCGCACGATCTGTCCGTGGTCCGGCACATCGCCGATCGGGTGGCGGTGATGTACCTCGGCCGGATCGTCGAGACGGCCCCGGTCGAGGAGCTCTTCAGCAAGGCGGCGCACCCCTACACGCAGGCGCTGATCTCGGCCATCCCGCTGCCCGACCCGCGCAAGGAGCGCACCCGCCAGCGGATCATCCTGACCGGTGACGTGCCCAGCCCGATCAACCCGCCGAGCGGCTGCCGGTTCCGCAGCCGGTGCCCGAAGTTCGCCAACCAGCTCAGCGAGGGCGAGCGGCAGAAGTGCGTGAACGAGGTGCCGGCGCTCGTCGACCGCGGGCAGGGGCACCAGACCGCGTGCCACTACGCGGAGGCCAAGCAGCTGATCTGACGGCGCGCGTCCCCCTCTGGACCGGGGCCCGACGGTGCGTCCAACGGCGGGCCCCGGTCATTGTTCCGGGGGCCGGTGCCAGTGGGCGGCGGCGCGCTGGCGGGCCGCGGCGAGCCGCAGCGCGGCCCGGCGGTGCCGTTCGGCGAGGACCGCGGCCAGGTACGCCCATCCGGGGGTGCCCGGGGGCGGTGGCGGGTTGGTTACCGCGGCCACCTGCCGGGCCAACTGGTAGCCCAGCCGGGTGCGGGCCGGTTCCTTCAGCCGCCGGTTACGCGCGAGGAAGTGCCGGACCGCCAGGGCGAGATCGTCGTCGAGGCCGACCAGGTCCAGCGTGCGGGCCCACGCGGCGAGGTGTGGCGGCATGACCGGCACCCAGCCCCACGCCTCGGGCGTACGTTCGTGGATGACGATGGTGCCCGCCGCCAGGTCGCCGAGGCGCTTGCCGTGCGGATGCGCGATCATCGTCCACAGGCTGGCCAGCCAGGTCAGCGGCGGCAGGACCAGGCCCGGCCACTCCAGGGACGCGCCGACCAGGGCGCGGGTCAGTGCCTGACGGAACCGGATCGGGCCGCCGTCGTCGCGCACCACGCGCAGGCCGAGGACGAGTTTGCCAAGGGTACGCCCGCGCAGGAACGTCTCCATCGCGGCGGGATACCCGATCAGCACGACCACAACGGCGACCAGCATGAGCCCCCGGGCGAGGGTGTCGTCCACCATGATCAGGCCGCTCATCGTCACCAGCAGGAGCAGCGCTCCGCCGAGCATGATCAGCGCGTAGAACAGCATCACCTGGACGACGATGTCGATGAGCAGCGCCGGCACCCGTGAACCGGCCCGCGCCACCCGGATGTCCAACTCCACGGCCTCGCCGCTGACGACCCGTGGTTCGCTACTCGGCTGGGCGTGCGTCTCGGCCGGCGGCTGCGCGGGCGGCTCGGTCAGCGTCGGGCTCACGGTCACCGCAACAGTCTCCCCCACCCGTACGCTCTGTGCAGACCTGGCGAGGAGGTGCCGTGGATCTGGACGCGTTCGTCGCCGAACACGCCGGCGAGTGGCGGCGGCTGGAGTGGCTTTCGACCCGCCGCCGCAAGCTCTCCGCGGAGCAGGCCGACGAGCTGGTCATGCTCTACCAGCGCACGGCGACACACCTGTCGCTCATCCGCAGCCGGTCACCGGACCCGGCGCTGGTGGCCCGGCTGTCCCGGTTGGTGCTCACCGCCCGCGGCGCGCTGACCGGGTCACCGGCCCGGCTGTGGCCCACGGTGATCCGCTTCTTCAGCGAGTCGTTCCCGGTCGCTGTGTACCGCGCCTGGCCGTGGTGGGCAGCGGTGTCGCTCGCGTTCGTCGTGGTCGCCGGCTGGCTCATGGTCCACTACGCCACGCACCCCGGGGACGTGCTGCGGTTCGTGTCCGAACAGGAGGTCGAGGACATCGTCAACACCTCGTTCGAGGCCTACTACCGCCAGTCGCTGCCGCAGAACTTCGCCTTCGCCGTGTGGACCAACAACACGTTCGTCTCGGCGATCTGCCTGGCTTCGGGGGTGCTGGTCGCCCCCGTGCTGTTCGTGCTCTTCATGAACGCCTTCAACATCGGGCTGACCGGCGGCATCATGATCGGCCACGGCCGGGCCGACGTGTTCTTCGGGCTCATTCTGGTACACGGGCTCCTGGAGCTGACCTGCGTCTTCATCGCCGCCGGGGTGGGGTTGCGCATCGGCTGGTCGTGGATCGCGCCCGGGCCGTACCGGACCCGTGGGCAGGCCCTCGCCGAGGCCGGCCGGGCCGGCATGGTGGTCGCCCTCGGGCTGGGCGGCGCGCTGCTCGTCAGCGGCATCATCGAGGCGTTCGTCACACCGTACGTCCCGACCCTGCTGGCGCTGCCCATCGGCGCCCTCGCGTGGCTGGGGTTCCTCGCTTACGTCGTGCTGCTCGGCCGCCCGGCCGCTCACGCTGGACTGACCGGCGATCTGGCCGCGCACGAGCGGGAGTCCGTCGCGCCGACGGCGTGATCCCCGACGGAATCCGGCGTGGCCGCCGCCGGATAGCATCGCCGCCATGGCCCCCACCATCGTGGTCGACGACCTGCGCAAGAGCTACGGCGAGGTCCGAGCGGTCAACGGCGTCTCGTTCGAGGTCGACCAGGGCGAGTTCTTCGGCATTCTCGGCCCCAACGGCGCGGGCAAGACCACCACCCTGGAGATCGTCGAAGGGCTGCGCAAGGCGGACTCGGGCGAGGTGCGTGTCCACGGTGAGTCCCCGTGGCCGCGCAACCCGCGCCTGCTGCGCCGCGTCGGTGTGCAGTTGCAGGCGTCCAGCTTCTTCGAGCGGCTCACCGCCCGTGAACAGATCCGCACGTTCGCCTCGCTGTACGGCGTGTCCGCGCCACGCGCCGACGAGGTGCTGGAGATGGTCGGCCTGGCGGACAAGGCCGACACCCAGACCGAGAAGCTGTCCGGTGGGCAGGTGCAGCGGCTGTCCATCGCCTGCGCCCTGGTGCACGATCCCGACGTGGTGTTCCTGGACGAGCCGACCACCGGCCTGGACCCGCAGGCCCGGCGCAACCTGTGGGACCTGCTGCGCGGCATCAACGACCAGGGGCGCACGGTGGTGCTGACGACCCACTACCTCGACGAGGCGGAGACGCTCTGCGACCGGGTCGCCATCATGGACCACGGCCGGATCCTCGAGGCCGCCCCGCCGGCGACCCTGGTGCGCGGTCTCGACGCCCCGACCCGCATCTCGGTCGAGAGCGGCGCGATCGACCTCGAGGAGGCCCGGCGGATGTTCCCCGACAACGGGGTGGAGGTCACCGACGACGCGGTGTCCCTCACGTTCGCCACCCGTACGCCGGCACCCGTGCTCGCGGCCCTCGCCGAGCGCAACGCCCTGCGCGGGCTGGCCGTGCGCGGTGCCACGCTCGAGGATGTGTTCCTGCACCTGACCGGACGGGAGTTCCGCGAATGACGGGTGGGCTCGCCAGCCTCTCCCGGGCGATGACGCTCGGCTTCGTGCGGGACAGGGGAGCGCTGTTCTTCACGATCTTGTTCCCGCTGATGTTCCTGCTCATCTTCGGCGTGCTGTTCAAGGACTCCGGCGGCGACCGGTCCGAGGTGCTGCAGATCGGCCCGGTGGCGGTGTTCGACCAGATGCCCGCGGACGCCCGCGAAGGCCTGGACGAGGTGCTCGAGGTGACCCGGACCGAGGACCGGGCGGGCGCGCTGGAGCAGGTGCGCAAGGGCGACGTCGACGCGGCCATCGAGCAGCAGGGCGGCACGGTGACGCTGCACTACTCCGCCGCCGATCCGGTCACCGCTGGGACCGTGCGCGGCGTGCTGGAGTCGGTCGTGCAGCACGCGAACCTCGCCGCGACCGGGGTCCCGCCGTCGTTGACGCTGCAGGCCGAGCAGGTCGAGGACGAGTCGATCAAGCCCATCCAGTACATGACCCCGGGTCTGATCGGTTGGGCGGTGGCGATCGGGGCGGCGTTCGGCGCGTCGATGACGCTGGTGACGTGGCGGCAGAAGAAGATCCTGCGCCGGCTGCGCCTCGCCCCGGTGAGCACGGCGACGGTGGTCACCGCGCGGGTGGTCGTCAGCGTCGGCATCGCCCTGGTGCAACTCACCATCTTCATCGGCATCGCCAGCACGCCGTACTTCGGGCTGAAGCTGACCGACTCGTGGTGGATGGCGATCCCGCTGGTCGTCGCCGCGACGCTGGCGTTCCTGTCGATCGGCCTGCTCGCGGGCGCCTGGACAAAGACGCCGGAGGCGGCGAGCGCGGTCACGAACCTGGTCATCCTGCCGATGGCGTTCCTGTCCGGCTCGTTCTTCCCACTCGACGACGCGCCGCAGTGGCTGCGCACCATCTCGGAAATCTTCCCGCTCAAGCACCTCAACGACGCGATGCTCGACGTGATGGTGCGGGGTGAAGGGCCGGCGAGCGCGCTGCCCGCGCTCGGGCTCCTCCTCGGGTTCGCCCTCGTGGTGACCGCGGTCGCCACCCGCGTGTTCCGCTGGGACGACGTCTGAGGCCGCCGCACCGTCGGTGGGTAGGCGCGCGTCACGCCGCCGGGTCGCGCGTCGGTCACGCCGCCGGGTAGGCGGAGGTCTCCGTCGCCTTCACCGCGACCCAGACGTCCGTGCCGGGCGCGAGCGCGAGGTCGGCGGCGGCCGGCGGGGTCACGTCAGCGGCGACCGGCACCGGGCCGTCGAGGTGTACCCGGATGTGTGAGCCGTGCCGTTCCATTCCGTCGACCCGCGCCGGCCAGGTGTTGCGCGGGCTGCCGTCGGGCCGGGTGCGGAACAGCGCCACGGCGGTGGGCGGAAACGCGACGAACGCGGGCCCGGTGACCGGGTCCGCGACCGCGAGCGCCACCCCTCCGGGCAGGACGACGTGCCCACCGTCGCCCGTACCCCGGTAGAGGTTGAGCCCGGCGAGCCGGGCCACGTAGTCGGTGCGCGGTCGCCGGGTGATCTCGGCGGCGTCGCCCTCCTGCACGACACGGCCGTCCTCCACCACGACGACGCGGTCGGCGAGCACCATGGCGTCGAGCGGATCGTGCGTGACGAGCAGGGTCGCCGCCTGCTGGTCACGCAACCGCCGCTGCAGGTGGGCCCGCGTCTCCAATCGGATGCGGGCGTCGAGCGCGGCGAGCGGTTCGTCGAGCAGCAGCAGGCGCGGGTGTACGGCGAGGGCCCGGGCGAGCGCGACCCGCTGGGCCTGCCCGCCGGACAGGTCCCGGGGTCGCCGGGCCGCCTGTGCCGCCAGCCCGACCCGATCCAGCCACTCGACGGCGGCCCGGCGCGCCTCGGCGCGCCGGGCCCCCCGGCACCGCAGCCCGAACGCCACATTGTCCATGACGGACAGATGCGGGAAGAGCAGGTAGTCCTGGAAGACCACGCCGACCGGCCGGCGATCGGGCGGCACGAACACGCCCGCGGCCGGGTCGTCGAGCACCGTGTCGCCGAGCGCTATCCGACCGGCGTCCAGCGGGCGCAGCCCGGCGAGCGCGCGCAGAGCGGTCGTCTTGCCCGCGCCGTTCGGCCCGAGCAGGGCGACCACTTCGCCGGCCGCCACGCGCAGCGACACGTCGAGCCGGAAGTCCCCGAGCCGCACGGCGATGTCGGCGTGCAACGCCGGGCCGACCGCAGGGGCGGGACTCACTCCAGGGGCCGGGCTCACCGCACCACCCACCGTTCGCGCAGGCCGGCGAGGATCACCACGCTGACCGTGAGCAGGACGAGACTGAGCACCACGGCGGCCGCCGGGTCGGTCTGCAGCGCCAGGTAGACGGCGATCGGCACGGTCTGGGTGCGCCCCGGGAAGCTGCCCGCGAACGTGATCGTCGCCCCGAACTCGCCGAGCGCCCGCGCCCAGCACAGTACGGTGCCGGCCGCGACGCCGGGCGCCACCAGCGGGAGCGTGACCCGGCGGAAGATCGTCCAGCGCGAGGCGCCGAGCGTGGCCGCGGCCTCCTCCAACCGCCGGTCCGCGCCGCGCAGCGCTCCCTCGACGGCGATGACCAGGAACGGCATCGCGACGAACGCCTGGGCCACGACCACCGCAGCCGGGGTGAACGGCAGCCGCACGCCGAACCAGGCGTCCAGATAGGACCCGACCAGGCCGCGGCGGCCGAGCACGAGCAGCAGCGCCACGCCGCCGACGACCGGCGGCAGCACGAGCGGCAGCGTCACCAGGGCCCGCGCGATGCGCCGGCCCGGGAAGGGCACGCGGGCGAGCAGCCACGCCAGCGGCACTCCGAGGACGAGACAGACGGCGGTGGCGACCGTGGCGGTGACCAGCGACAACCGCAGCGCGGCCAGCACGGCGGGCTCGGCCAGCCGCCCGGGCAGCGTGGACCACGGGGCGCGGACCAGCAGGCCGACGAGGGGCAGGACGAGGAACCCCAGCCCGGCCACGGCGGGCA
Organism: Micromonosporaceae bacterium; assembly: GCA_047459115.1. Lineage (GTDB taxonomy): Bacteria > Actinomycetota > Actinomycetes > Mycobacteriales > Micromonosporaceae > VSCG01. The sequence goes on along the minus strand of VSCG01000007.1, from coordinate 8,181 downwards.
CGAGCAGCGCCAACGGCGGGCGGGTATCGACGGTCGGACGGTTGCGCGGGCTGTCGTGTGGCCGGTCGTGCGCCCGGGCGAACGGGCGGAAGTGGCGGTGGCGGCGGGTCATGGCGTCTGGAAACCGCCGGCGACGAGGAACCGCCGGGCCTCAGGGGAGCGCACGAACGCCACGAACGCCCGCGCGCCGACCGGGTTCGGCGCCTCGGCCAGCGCCGCGATCGGGTAGTCGTTCACCGCCCGGCCCGACTCGGGAAACTCCACCGCGTCCACGTCGCTGTCCTCGACCGCGACATCGGTCCGGTAGACCAGCGCGGCATCCACCTCGCCGAGGCGGACCTTCGTCAGCGTGGCCTTGACGTCCTGCTCCAGCGTCGCGGGCTCCAGTGACACCCCGCCAGCGGCCAGCGCCGTCGCCGCCGCCGCGCCGCAGGGCACCTGCGGCGCGCACAGCGCCACCGTCAACCCGGGCCGGGCCAGATCCGCGAGGCCTCCGATGCGCTGCGGGTTGCCTTCGGGTACGGCGATGACCAGGCGGTTGCGGGCGAACACCTCCGGCTCGCCGGCCACCGTGCCCGCGTCGACGAGCTGCCGCATCGGCTCGGGCCCGGCGGCGGCGAAGACGTCCGCGGGCGCGCCGGCGCTGATCTGCTGGGCCAGGGTGGAACTGGCGCCGAAGTTGAACTCCACCTTGGTGCCGGCGTGGGCCGCCTCGAAAGCGTGGCCGATCCCGGTGAAGACCTCGGTAAGCGAGGCGGCGGCGAACACCGTCACCGTGCCGGTGGGCGCGCCGTGCGCCGGCGGTTGCGACCCGGACGCCGGCCCCGCTGCCGGCCCACAGGCCGCGAGTGCCGCCGCGATGACCGGGGCCAGCACGAGGATCCGGCGTCGCGCCCGGCCGCGCGCACGAGGCACCGCCGGCATCGTCCTCACGCGCGCTCCACGATGACGTTGGTGGACTTGACCACCGCGCAGGCCGGCGCGCCGACCCGCAGATCCAGGTCGTCAACCGCCTCGCGGCTCATCAACGAGACGACCCGGAACGGCCCGGCCTGGATCTCGACCTGAGCCATCACGCTGTCCCGGGTGACCGAGGTGACAATGCCCCGGAACCGGTTGCGCGCTGACGACCGTACCCCCGCCGGATGCTCGCCAGCGGTGGCGAGCGAACGGGCGAACGCGGCGAGGTCCGGGCCGTCCAGCAGCCGGTGGCCGTGCGCGTCGCGGGTGGCGGCGAGCCGGCCCGCGTCGACCCAGCGCCGGACGGTGTCGGGGCTGACGCCGAGCAGGGCGGCGGCTTCGCCGATCCGGAAACGCCCCTCCTCCATGCCGCCGAACCCTACACCAGGCAACTCCGATGCAGACAAGGGGTCTTGCCTCGCATCCGCCTGGCGCCGGCCGCCCCCGGCCCGGCCCCCGCAGCGTCCCCCGGCCCGGCCCTCGCAGTGTTGATCATGGAGTGGGCAGCACTCGCTCCGGCGTGTCGCGCTGCTCACCCCATGATCAACCGGGCAGTGGGCCGACCTGGACCGGATCCGGCCGGACAATGAAGCCATGGGTGAGCCGCACGACCGCGACCGCGCTCACGACGGGCATCGCCATGCTCACGACGGGCATCGGCATGGCCACGACGGGCACGGAGGTCACGGGCACCGGCACGGTTGGGTCGAGCGGATCCGGCACCTGTTCATGCCGCACTCCCACGACGCCGTCGAGACGGTCGACGCCGCCCTGGCCGGCAGCCGCGAGGGTATGCGGGCGGTCTGGCTGTCGCTCGCCGGGCTGGGCCTCACCGCCGCCGCCCAGGCGGTGATCGTCGCGCTCTCCGGCTCGGTCGCGCTGCTCGGGGACACCCTGCACAACGTGGCCGACGCGCTCACCGCCGTGCCGCTCGGGGTGGCGTTCCTCCTCGCCCGCCGGCCCGCGACCCGCCGCTACACGTACGGCTTCGGCCGCGCCGAGGACCTGGCCGGCCTGGTCATCGCCGCGGTGATCGCCACGTCGGCGTGGCTCGCCGGGTACGAGGCGGTCAAGCGGCTGCTGACACCGGCCGAGGTCACCCACCTGCCGTGGCTGGCCGCGGCCGGCCTGGTCGGGTTCGCCGGCAACGAACTGGTCGCCCGCTACCGGATCCGGGTGGGGCGGCGCATCGGCTCCGCGGCCCTGGTCGCGGACGGGTTGCACGCGCGCACCGACGGGTTCACCTCGCTCGGCGTGCTCATCAGCGCCGGTGGGCTGGCGCTCGGGTGGCGGTGGGCCGACCCGGTGGTGGGCCTTGCGATCACCGTGGCGATCCTGTTCGTGCTCGTCGACGTGGTGCGGCAGGTGTACCGGCGGCTCATGGACGCGGTCGACCCGGAGCTCGTCGACCGGGTGGAGGAGACGCTGCGCGGCACCGACGGCGTGCTCGACGTGGGCGCGGTGCGCGTGCGGTGGATCGGCCACCAGCTGCGCGCGGAGTGCGAGATCGTCGTCAACCGACGCCTGTCGATCGTCGACGCGCATGCGATCGCCGTCGACGCCGAACACCGCCTGATTCATGCCGTACCCAGGCTGACCTTCGCGTTCGTGCACGCGGACCCGCAGCCGGACGCGGACACGGACCATCACGAAGCGGTCGCACACCATCGCGGGGATGCCCCGGCGCGGTAGCCTCAGCGCATGGCTGAGCTGCTCGACGACGTGGCCGTGGCGACGGCGTTGCGCGACCTGGACGGATGGACCGGAGACGCGACGGGCATCACGCGGACCGTGGAGATGGCGAGCTTCCCGGCGGTGATCGCGGCGGTCGTGGAGATCGCCAAGGTTGCCGAGGACATGGACCATCACCCGGACATCGACATCCGTTGGCGGACGTTGACCCTGCGCTGCGCCACCCACTCGGCAGGCGGAGTGACCGACCGGGACATCGCGTTGGCCAATCGCGTCGATCAGATCATCGCGGCGGCGTGAGCGTATGCGGTTCGAGATCAGCCGGGTACTGGACACCATCGAACGGCGCCTGACCACCGACCCGGCGGTGGCCCGCGGCGTCGTGGAGGTCGGCGAGGTCATCCGCTACGTCGACCTCGACAACGGCCGGCCCGCGAGTCTGCTGCGGCTCGGGTACGTCATCGACGCGCTCGCCCGCCAGGTCGCCGAGGAGGGCGTGGCGGTGTACGCGGTGGTGGACCGCTCGGTGCTCTCCGACGGGGACCTCACGTCAAACGAGCGCATGGTGCTGCGCCGCTGGGCCGACGACGGGCTCGTGGAGGTGCTGGCGTCCGCGGGGGACCGGCTGTTCGAGGTCGCCGACCTGACCGGGCTGCCGGTGATCACCCGTCGGAACCTGCGCGGGCTGACCGGCACGTACCCGTGGCTCGTCGGTGACCCCGGGCGGCTGCTCACCCCGGTAGCCGGCGGCGGTGGCGCGGTGCTCAAGGCGCCGGGCGGTGTCGCCTCGCCGGTCGCGCTCACCCACCCGGCGCTGTCCCGCTTGTGGCGCTGCCCCGAGCCCGGGTGCGAGTCGTTCGGGCCGGGGCGCGCCGCGGGCCAGCCGCCGCCGCGGATGCGGGCCGGCGTGCCGACCTGCGCGCGCCACGAGCACCGGCTCGCCGACGGTGGCCCGCGTCCGCCCGCGGTAACCCTCGCGGTCCGCGTGGACGGTGTGGTGCGCTGCCGGGTCGCGGTCACCGCGGGTGTCCCGGTCACCGTCGGGCGGGATCCGGCCGACGAGGGCTGCGTCCGCCTCGGCCCCTGGCTGACCGGTGACGCGCTGCTTCGGGTCAGCCGCAGCCACCTGGTCGTGTCGCTCGGCCCGTCCGGGGTCGAGGTGCGCGACACGAGCACCAACGGCACCGTCATCCGGGGCGCGCACGGAGACGTCAAGCTGGAGCGTGGGGACACGTACGTGCTCGGCGACACCGACGTGGTGGAGCTCCACAGTGGAGTCGAGCTGGCCCGGGCGTCGCGGTGGCGGTCCGGCGGGGCGGTCGAGCCGCGCTCGGTGATGTCCGACGCGCCGACGATCTCGATACGCCGCATCTAGCGCGCCGGATCTACGTCGCTGGGTCTGGTTCGCAGGACCTAGCGCGCCGCGTCTCGGTCGCCGGCCGTCGGCGCTGCCTCGGCTGTCCCCGCTGCCCGCAGCCGTGCTCGGCCGGCCTTCGTGCGGAGTGCAGGAGTGCGACCGGGCTCGCCGTGACGGGTTGTCCGAGGAGAATGCCGAGGAAGACCAGCGCAAGCCCGTAGACCTGGTGTGTGGCGAGTCTTTCGCCGGCGATCGCGGTACCGAGCAGAACACCGGTTACCGGGTTGAGCAACCCGATGAGCCCCACGGTTCCGGCACTGAGGTGGCGCAATCCCGTGAACCAGGCGGCAAAGGCCAGCGCGGTCGCCACGAGCCCTCGGCCGCCCCCACCCGCGTTGATCATGAGGTCTGCAGCATCTGTGCCGGCGTGTCGTGCTGTCCATTCCATGATCAACGCGAGCGGGAGGGCGCTATGCACGTGGTGTATACACGGTGTGTATAGTGCTCGCCATGTCGATCGGACACACGTTCCTCGGGCTGCTCGAACGGCAGCCGAGCCACGGATACGACCTCAAGCGGGCCTACGACGAACAGTTCTCCCCGGACCGGCCGCTGCACTACGGGCAGGTGTACGCGACCCTGTCCCGGCTGCTCAAGCGCGGCTTGGTCGAGGTGGACGGCATCGAGCCGGGCGGCGGGCCGGAGCGGAAACGGTACGCGATCACCGAGGCCGGCATCGCCGACGTGAACGCCTGGCTGGAGCAGCCGGAGTCGCCCGAGCCGTACCTGCAGAACGTCCTCTACACGAAGGTGCTGCTCGCGCTGATGACCGGGCGGTCGGCCGAGCAGATCCTCGACGTGCAGCGCGCCGAGCACCTGCGCCTGATGCGTGAGCTGACCCGGCGCAAGACCGCCGGCGACCTCACCGACCAGCTGATCTGCGACCACGCCCTGTTCCACCTCGAGGCCGACCTGCGGTGGTTGGAGCTCACCGCCGCCCGCCTCGACGACCTCGCCGCGCGTGTGCGCCGCTGACCGGAGGACCGAAATGACCAACGACCACAGGCCGGCGCTGCTCGTCGGCACCGACCTGCACAAGGCGTACGGGCCGACGCAGGCGCTCGCCGGCGCGTCCCTCACGGTCCGCGCCGGCGAGATCGTCGCCGTGATGGGGCCGTCCGGCTCGGGCAAGTCCACCCTGCTGCACTGCCTGGCCGGCATCGTGCCGCCCGATTCGGGCCGGGTGACCTACGCCGGGCGCGACCTCACCGCAATGTCCGACGTCGAGCGCAGCGCCCTGCGGCGCAAGGACTTCGGCTTCGTGTTCCAGTTCGGACAGTTGGTGCCGGAGCTGACCTGCCTGGAGAACGTCGCGCTGCCGCTCCGGCTGGACGGGGTGCGGCGGCGGACGGCCGAGGCGCGGGCCCGCGAGCGGCTCGCTGAGCTGGAGGTCGCGGACGTGGCGGACAAGCTACCGGGGACGATCTCCGGCGGCCAGGGCCAGCGGGTGGCGGTGGCCCGCGCGCTGGTGACCCGTCCGGCGGTCATCTTCGCTGACGAGCCCACCGGCGCCCTGGACTCGCTGAACGGCGAGAAGGTCATGCGGCTGCTCACGACGGCCGCCCGCGAGACCGGCGCGGCGGTCGTGCTGGTCACCCACGAGCCGCGGGTCGCTGCGTACGCGGACCGTGAGGTCGTGGTGCGCGACGGCGTGGCCCGGGACCTGGAGCGGGTCGGATGAGGCCGGCACGCTGGTGGGCCGACGTGCTGCTCGGCGCGCGGATGGCGTTGGCCGGCGGTCCGACCGGACTGCTGCGCATGGTGCTCACCGCGGTCGGGGTAGGGCTCGGCGTGGCGCTGCTGCTCGGCGCGGCGAGCTTCCCCAACATGCTGCGCGCCAGCGACGCGCGCGAGGCGGCCCGCAGCGACATGGACGTGGGCGAGCAGGTCGCGAAGGCCGACAACACGATCCTGGTGGGGCGGGCCCAGACGACCTACCGGGGCCAGAACATCCGGGGCCGGATCCTGCAGCCGGAGGGCCCCCACGCGCCCATTCCGCCGGGCCTGCAGGCGCTGCCCGGTCCGGGGGAGATGGTCGTGTCGCCCGCGCTGGCCCGGCTGCTCGACTCGGCCGAGGGCGCGCTGCTGCGCGAGCGGCTGGACTACCGGATCGTCGGCACGATCGGCGACGCCGGCCTGTCCGGCCCGCACGAACTCGCGTTCTACGCGGGCAGCGACGCACTCGACGCAGACGCATGGTGGGTGACCCGACGCGACCACTTCGGTGATTCGAGGCAGCGCCAGCCACTCCACCCGGTGCTGCTGCTGATCGCGGTCTTCGGCTGCGTGGCGCTGCTGCTGCCGGTGGCGCTGTTCGCGGCGTCGGCGGTCCGCTTCGGCAGCGAGAGCCGGGACCGGCGGCTGGCCGGGGTGCGCCTGGTCGGCGCGGACGCGGGCATGGCCCGGCGGATCGCGGCCGGTGAGGCGCTGGTCAGCGGCGTGGCCGGGGTCGTCGTCGGCGCCGCGCTCTTCGTCCTCGGTCGATCCTTTGTGGATCGGATCGAGCTGTTGAACCCCGGCGCCTTCCCCGCGGACGTCTCACCCGAGCCGGCGCTCGTCGCGCTGATCGTGGCCGCCACGCCGGTGGTCGCGGTGGCGGTGACGGTGTTCTCGCTGCGTCGCGTGGTGATCGAGCCGTTGGGGGTCACCCGTCGCAGCGGTGACGTGCGCCGGCGGCTGTGGTGGCGGCTGCTGCTGCCGCTGGCGGGTCTGGCGCTGCTCGCCCCACTGGCCGGCCGGCTCGGGGAGCCCGGCGGCTCCGTCGACCCGCTCCAGGTGGTCGCCGGCGTGGGCCTGTTGCTGCTCGGGGCCGCGACGTTGCTGCCCTGGCTGGTGCAGGTGGTGGTACGCCGGGTCACCGGCGGTCCGGTCGCCTGGCAGCTCGCGATCCGCCGCCTGCAGCTGGATGGGAGCGCGTCGGCCCGGGCGGTCAGCGGCATCGTGGTCGCCGTGGCCGGCGCGATCGGGCTGCAGATGGTGTTCGCCGCGGTCGAGCACAACTTCGTGCAGGCCACCGGTCAGGATCCGTCGCGGGCGCAGGTCAGCGTCTACTTTCCACATCTGAACGAATGGTCGCGGGTCGCCGCGGCCGAGGACCGGTTGCGCGGGACGCCAGGCGTCACCGGCGTGCGCAGCACGATGTATCTGCACCTCTCCGTGACCCCGCAACCGGGCACTCCCGAGGCCGTCGGCGAGGATCCGGGGACCTCGATGATTATCGCCGACTGCCCGGCCCTGCAGGACATCGCGGTCATCGAGCGGTGCGCCGACGGGGACGTCTTCGTCGTCGACGCCGCCGACCCCCGGTTCGGCCCGACACCGATGCCCGGTTCCGTCGCCCGGTTCGAGGACGACAGCCAGTGGGCCATCCCGGCCGAGGCGCAGACGGTGCGGCCACGCGTCGACCCGGAGCAGGTTGGCCGGATCGGCGTGCTCGCCACACCGTCCGCCGCACCGGCGCACCCGTTGGCCGGTACGCGGGTGAGCGCGGACCTCACCGTCGACGCGGCGGTGCCTGATGTCATCGACCGGGTGCGCAACACGGTGTGGGCGATGAGTCCGTTCGCCTCGGTGTGGCTGGTGCAGGCGTACGAACATGACGACCGGTACGAAAAGCTGCAGCGCGGCATCTACGCCGGCGCGGCGCTGACGCTGCTCGTCATCGGCGCGAGCCTGCTGGTGACGATGCTGGAGCAGCTGCGGGAGCGGCGGCGGCTGCTCGCGATCCTGGTGGCGGTCGGCACCCGGCGGCGCACGCTCGCCTGGTCGGTCCTGTGGCAGGCCGCCGTGCCGATCACCCTCGGGATGGCGCTGGCCGGCGTGTTCGGGCTGACGCTCGGGGCGGCGGTGCTTCGCATCGCCGACGAGTCGGTCGTCGTCGACTGGTCCATGCTGGGCCTGTACGCCGGGATCGCCGCCGCGGCTCTGCTGCTCGTCACCGCGGCGAGCCTCCCGCCGCTGATGCGGCTGGCCCGCCCCGAGGGCCTACGCACCGAGTGACCCGCCCGGCATTTCCAGGGAAAGTGCAGCGCGGGATGCCCTCCCGCGCGCACTCTCCCTGAAAATGCAGTCTGTCGGGCACCGGGGAGCACACGTTCCCCGAAAATGCGGGA
>VSCG01000006.1:0-50857 GCA_047459115.1 Micromonosporaceae bacterium | reverse complement strand
GATCGAGCCGGCCAAGTGGCTGCGTGACCGCGGCGTGCACATCCCCGGCTGCTGAACCTGCCGCCCCCGGGGACCCGCCCGGTGCGCCGGTGCGCGCTAGAGCTTCTCGATCGGGGCGTGCCGGACGACCAGCCACAGCACCTGGTCGCCGAAGTCGATCTGCGCCTGCGCCCGGGGCCCGTGCCCCTCGACGGTGAGCACCCGGCCCAACCCGTACCGCTGGTGGTTGACCCGGTCCCCGGCGGCCAGGCTGGGCGTCGCGGGCAGGTCGCTCGCCGTCGCCAGGCCGGCCACCGGGACACCCAGCCGGCCGGCGATCCCGGCGGCCTTCGGCGTACCGTCCGCGAACCGGGGGGTGGCCGACCGGCCGCCGACCCCGCCGCTGGTCGTGCCCCATGACGAGTACCCCGCGTCCGTGCGCTGCCAGTCGACCAGCTCGGCGGGCAGCTCCTCGAGAAACCGCGAGGGCGGGTTGTACTGCGGCTGCCCCCAGGCCGAACGGGTCACCGCCCGCGTGACGTACAGCCGGCGGCGGGCCCGGGTGATCCCCACGTACGCCAGCCGGCGCTCCTCCTCCAACTCCCGCGGATCGCCGAGCGAGCGCAGGTGCGGGAAGGTGCCCTCCTCCAGGCCGGTGAGGAACACCACCGGGAACTCCAGCCCCTTCGCGGTGTGCAGGGTCATCAGGGTGACCACGCCCTGATGCTCGGGATCGTCGGACGGCACCTGGTCGGCGTCGGCGACGAGGGCGACCTGCTCGAGGAACCCGGCCAGCGTCGCACCGGCCTCCGGATCGCCCGCCTCCGCCGCGGCCTCGGCCCGCTCCGTGTACTCCCGGGCCACGCTGACCAGCTCCTGCAGGTTCTCCACCCGGCCGGCGTCCTGCGGGTCGACACTGTTCTCCAGCTCGTCGAGGTACCCGGAGCGGCGCAGCACCGCCTCCAGCACCTCCTCCGGCGGGGCGGTCGCCGCGAGCTCGCGCAGCCCGTCCAGCAGTGACACGAACTCGGCGATCGCGTTCACCGCACGGGTGGAGATGCCGGGCGCCTGCGCCGCGCGGCGCAGCGCCTCGCCGAACGACATCCGCTCGCGCGCCGCGAGGGCCTCGACGCAGGCCTCGGCGCGCTCACCGATCCCCCGCCGGGGCGTGTTGAGGATCCGCCGCACGCTCACCGTGTCGTCGGGGTTCACGATCGCGCGCAGGTACGCCAGCGCGTCGCGCACCTCCTTGCGCTCGTAGAAGCGCACCCCGCCGACCACCTTGTACGGCAGCCCGATGCGGATGAACACCTCTTCGAAGACCCGCGACTGCGCGTTGGTGCGGTAGAAGACGGCGACCTCGCCGGGGCGTACGCCCTCTTCGTCGCCGAGCCGGTCGATCTCGCGGGCCACCCAGTCGGCCTCGGCGTGCTCGGTGTCCGCCACGTACCCGACGATGCGCGGGCCCGCGCCCGCGTCCGTCCACAGCCGCTTGGGCTTGCGCTCGGTGTTGCGGTCGATCACCGCGTTGGCCGCGCTCAGGATCGTCTGCGTGGAGCGGTAGTTCTGCTCCAGCAGGATCGTGCGGGCGTCGGGGAAGTCCCGCTCGAACTCCAGGATGTTGCGGATCGTCGCGCCGCGGAACGCGTAGATGGACTGGTCGGCGTCGCCTACCACGCACAGCTCGGCGGGCGGCGGATCCGTCGCGTCCGCCGGCCCCACGAGCTCCCGGACGAGCACGTACTGCGCGTGGTTGGTGTCCTGGTACTCGTCGACGAGCACGTGGCGGAACCGCCGCCGGTACTTCTCCGCGACCGCCGGCTTCGCCTGCAGCAGGCTCACCGTCGTCATGATCAGGTCATCGAAGTCCAGCGCGTGCGCCTCACGCAGCCGGCGCTGGTAGAGCTGGTACGCCTCGGCCAGCGCGCGCTCGTTCGGTCCCCTCGCCCGGCCGCTGAACTCGTCCGGGTCCACCAGTTCGTTCTTCAGGTTCGACACCTGCGCGGCCAGCGCACGCGCCGGGTACCGCTTCGGGTCGAGGTCCAGCTCACGGGCGACCAACTGCATGAGCCGGCGGGAATCGTCCTGGTCGTAGATGGAGAACGTGGACTTCAGCCCGGCGTGCTCGTGTTCCGCGCGCAGGATGCGCACGCACGCGGAGTGGAACGTGGAGACCCACATCAGCCGGGCGCGACCCCCGACCAGCGCGGTCACCCGCTCCTTCATCTCCCCGGCCGCCTTGTTGGTGAACGTGATCGCGAGGATCTCCCCGGGGTGCACGTCCCGGGCGGCGAGCAGATACGCGATGCGGTGGGTGAGCACCCGGGTCTTCCCGGAGCCGGCGCCGGCCACGATCAGCAGCGGGCCGCCGGTGTGCGTCACCGCCTGGCGCTGCGGCTCGTTCATGCCGGCCAGCAGCGCGTCGGGGCCGGCCGAGCGGTGCCGGGCGGGCGAGGGGGCCGGGCCGGTCGCGGGAGGCTCACCGCCGGCCGCGGGAGGTTCGACGAGGCCGTGCCCGGCGCTCCGTTCCGGCTCGGCCGCGTCCCACGCGAGCCGACCGGGGACGGGCGCGTTCACAGGGCCGGAATCAGTAGGCAACATCGCAGTGGCGAGTCTATGCCGCGACGGGGACATCCCCCGGCACGCGCGGGCCGCCACCCGTCCCTTGGCCGCCACCACGGTCGCCGCTATACTTACTCGCCGTGACCCACCAGGTGCGCTTCTACTTTTTCTACGGCTGCGGGAGTCCGGCAGCCGTAGGTCGCGCCTGAGCCAAAAAGACCTGCGAAGCCCCGGGCCCCCGAGGACCCGGGGCTTCAGGCTTCCGGGTCCAGGTCCCCGAGGCGGAGCCAGACCGCTGAGGAGACGAGATGACCACACCGACCACGGCACCCGCCAAGGAGACCGACCCGCAGGCGGAGACCGCCATCAACGAGATGCGCAAACGGATCGACGAGATCGACGCGCAGATCATCGCGCTCTGGCAGGAACGCGCGGCGCTGTCCCGGCAGGTGGGCGCCACCCGGCTGGCCGCGGGCGGCACCCGGCTGGTGCTATCCCGGGAACGGGAGATCCTCGACCGCTTCCGTACCGCGCTCGGCGCCGACGGCACCCAGCTCGGCCTGCTGATCCTGCGCGCCGGCCGAGGGCCGCTGTAGGCTCGGTCGCCATGGGCTTTCCCCCGTCCGTCCCGCCGCTGCCGGACGTGCAGCGGGTGCTCTGCGTGTGCGCGCACCCCGACGACGTCGACTTCGGCGCCGCCGGCACGGTCGCCCGGTGGGTCGCGGCCGGGCTCGACGTCGCGTACCTCATCGTCACCCGCGGCGACGCGGGCGGCTTCGACGCCACCCCCCGGGAGATGATGCCGATCCTGCGGGAGGCCGAGCAGCGCGCCGCCGCGGCCGCGGTCGGCGTCAAGCAGGTGGACTTCCTGGACGGGTACGCCGACGGCACCCTCACCCCCACGCTCGGGCTGCGTCGCGACATCACCGCGGCCATCCGGCGGTTCCGGCCGGACCGCGTACTCACGAACTCGCCGCTGCGGCGGTGGGACCGCCTGGCGGGGCCCAGCCACCCCGACCACCTCGCGGTCGGTGAAGCCACCACCTGCGCGATCTACCCCGACGCGCGCAACCCGTTCGCCTTCCCGGAACTGGCCGCGCAGGGGCTGGAGCCGTGGACGGTGCCCGAGGTCTGGTACATGGGTGGTCCCGCCCCCGACCACCTGGTCGACATCACCGACACCCTCGACCGCAAACTCGCCGCACTGCGCGCCCACGCGACGCAGACGTCCCACATCGACCTGGAGCCGATGCTGCGGGAGCGCCTCGCAGCCACCGCCAGCGAAGGCGGGCTGCCCGCCGGCCGGCTCGCCGAGGCCTTCACGATCATCCGTACGGCGTAGCCGCCGAACCCGATTCTCGTGCCGCCCGAGCCTCGGCCGAGGATTCACGGCCAGCCTCGGTCAGACCAGGCGGCGGTCCGCGGCCCAGCGCGACAGCTCGTACCGGTTGGACATCTGCAGCTTGCGTAGCACGTTCGACACGTGCGTCTCGACTGTCTTGATCGAGATGAAGAGCTCCTTGGCGATCTCCTTGTACGCGTAGCCGCGGGCGAGCAGCCGCAGGACCTCGCGCTCCCGGTTGGTCAGCTGGTCCAGCTCGGGATCGGTGACCGGCACGTCCGGCCGCGCGGCGAACGCGTCCAGCACGAACCCGGCCAGCCGAGGGCTGAACACCGCGTCCCCGTCGGCCACCCGGCGGATCGCGTCAGCCAGCTCCTCCCGTGAGATCGTCTTGGTGACGTACCCGCGGGCACCCGCCCGGATCAGGCCGATCACGTCCTCGGCGGCATCGGAGACCGACAGGGCGAGGAAGCGGATCTCCGGGTGGCTGCGGCGGATCGTGTCCAGCACGGCGCGGCCGCCGCCGTCGGGCATGTGCACGTCGAGGAGGACCACATCCGGTTGGAGCGCGCTGATCTGGGTGACCGCCTCCGCCACCGTGCCCGCCTCGCCGACCACGTCGACGTGCGCGCTGAGCTCGGCCCGCACGCCAGCCCGGAACATCGCGTGGTCGTCGACGAGGAATACGCGAAGCCGCTGCTCGGTCATTGTGCTTCCTCCTTTGTTACCGGCAGGGTGAGCCGCACCTCGGTGCCCTCGCCCGGCGCGCTGTGGATCTCGGCCCGGCCGCCGTGCCGGCGCATCCGCCCGATGATCGATCCGCGTACCCCGTGCCGGTTCTCTTCTACGGTCGTCGGGTCGAACCCGGTCCCCCGGTCCCGGACGAAGACGCTGATCAGCTCCGGTTCGACCTCGGCGTACAGCGACACGGTCTGCACCTTGGCGTGCCGGGCGGCGTTGACCAGCGCCTCCCGGGCGGCGGCGACCAGGGCACCCACCCGCTCGTCCACCGCACGGTCGCCCACCACCACGGTCTCCACCGCGATCCCGTACGTGTCCTCCACCTCCGCCGCGACCTCCTCGATCGCCGCCGCGAACCGTTCCGACGGAGATCCGGTCGGCTTGTAGAGCCAGTTGCGCAGCGTGCGCTCCTGCCCGCGGGCCAGTCGCAGCACGGTCTTCGGGTCAGCGGCGCTGCGCTGGATCAATGCGAGCGTGTGCAGCACCTGGTCGTGCACCATGGCGGCGAGCTCAGCCCGCTCCTGCTCGCGAACCCGGGCCTCCCGCTCGGACTGGAGCTGGCCGAAGATCCGCCACAGCAGCGGCGCAAAGACCAGCGCCACGGCGGCGACCCCGACCATGGCCAGCAGGACACTGTAGGCGATGCCGCTGATGCCGCTCTGCGAGACCGGCGAGATCACCGTGACGATCGCCATGATGCCGATGGCCACCAGCACGGCACCACCGACAAAGCGCAGCAGGAGCGAGGGCCGACGGTCACCGGCGTCGATGGCGCCACCGGACCAGGTCCGCGATCCGGGTTCGCGGCGCCACCGCTCGGGTCCGACCTGGTGCCAGACGATGGCGGCGCCGACCGCGGTGATCGCGATGAGCCAGCCGATTGCCGCGTTGACCCCGCCCCAACCGATGCGCGACTGGATCATGAGGACGCCGATGGCGATGGCCGTGTACGGCAGCACCTGGCCCCAGTTCCGCTTGGTGTGGCGTGCCTCGCCCTCCGGCTGCACGGGCAGGACCGCCCAGTAGACCGCGTACAGCAGGGCCCCCAGCCCGCTGAGGCCGAGCATCACGACGAACACCATCCGCACGGCCACCACGGGGACGCCGAGGTGCGCCGCGATCCCGGAGGCGACGCCGGCGACGACCCGGTCGTCCAGCCGCCGGTAGAGGCGGCGGGCGGGGTGGACGGAAGCGGTGATGGGAACCTCCGGGCGGGACATCTGGGCGGTCGCGGCGTCTCGGACTCTGGTGTCTTCGTCGCTCTGGTGGTCTTTGTCGTTAGTCGGTCCTAACCGATAGTCACACGCCGCGGTCGACGCGACCACGGGGAGGACCCGCATGTTGCGGGTCGAGGAACTCAGGGTCGGTTCAGGGTCGCCGCCCGAGGCAGGTAGGGCCGGTGAGCAGCCAGGATCAAGGCATGACGAACGACACCAGTCCGCCGCCCTCGGCTCCGCCTCCTGGACCCGGGTACACCGGTCCACCGCCGCACCCCGGCGCTGCGGCACGAGACGGCCTGGTGCGCCCGCTGCACGGCCGCTACCTGGCCGGCGTCTGCGCGGCGGTCGCGCGGGCGACCAACACCGACCCGGTGCTCTGGCGCGTGCTCGCGGTGGTTCTGACGATCTTCGGCGGCATCGGTCTGCTCCTCTACCTTCTCGGCTTGCTGCTGATCCCCGAGGAGGGGGACACCGCCTCGCCGATCGAGGCCCTCGCCGGCCGGGGCACCTCGACCACCTCCCCGGTCACCGTCGTGGTGGTGGCGGTGCTCGCCGCTCTCGTCTTTCTCTTCGTCGTGGCCGATGTGTCCCGGGTCCTGGTGCTCGGCGTGTTCGCGGTGGTCGCGGCCCTGCTGCTCCTGCTCCAACGCTCGAGCACCGGCCGGCAGACGGGGCCCACGCCGCCGGGCGGGCCGGGCACTCCGGGCGCCCCACCCGCACCCGGGGTGGGTGTGCCGGGCGCAGCTCCCGCTGGCCCCTCCACGCAGGCGCCCCCATCCCCGATGGCCCCCCCGCCGACCGGGGCGGAGCAACCGGTCGCCCAGCCTGGGCCGCCGGCCGCGGTGACCGCGCCGATGACGAGCCGACCCAGCGCGGCCCAACAGAGCGTGACCCAACCCACCGTGACCCAACCCACCGTGACCCAACCCACCATGACCGAATCCGCGACCCAGCCCACCGGGTCCCAGCCCGCTCCGGCCCAGCCCACCGGCTATCCGCCACCACCCCCCGGCGGGTACCGGCCGGCCTTCGCACCGCACGGCCCGTACGCGAGCTTCCCGCCGCCGCCGACACCGCCGACACCACCGGCACCGCCGCGACCGCCGCGGGAACCGTCCCGCCTGGGTGCCCTCGTCCTGTCGCTGATGTGCCTTGCGCTCGGCGCGCTCGTCGTGGTCGACCTGATCACCAACACGGTCCGGGCTTCGATGTACGTCGCGACGGCGCTCGCCGTGGTCGGCCTGGGGCTGCTGGTCGGCGCCTGGCTCGGTCGCGCCCGGTGGCTGATCGCACTCGGCGTGGTGCTGACACTGACCCTCGGGGTCGTGAGCACCACAGAGAGGCTGAACATCGCCCGACACGCCCCGGTCATCTGGCATCCGCAGGTGATCGAGGACCTCCAGACCGACTACGAACTCGACTTCGGCGACGCCACGCTGGATCTGCGCGACGTCGACTTCGCCACCGAACCGGATCCGGTGCGCGTCCGCGTCAAGGTGAGCTTCGGCCGCCTGCGGGTGCTCCTGCCGCCGGACGTCGATGTGACCGTGACCGCGCGGGTCAACCTCGGTGACGCGCACGTGCTCGGCACCGACTGGGGCGGCATAGACACTCCGCGCCAGCAGGTGACGGACCAGGGAGCGGACGGGATCGGCGGCGGAACGCTACTGATCGACGCCGAGATCGACGCGGGCAAGATGGAGGTAACCCGATGAAGGCACATCGTACGGACGGCCTGTCACTGACGTTCGGACTGATCTTCCTCGCGATCGTGGCCTGGTGGCTGGTGGCGGAGTTCATCGACCTGTCGCTGCCGAACGCCGGGTGGTTCGTGGCGGGCACGCTGATCCTGCTCGGTCTGCTCGGCCTCGTCGGCGCGCTGCGCCCCACCCGTCCCGCCGAAACCGACCACGGGCCGAACCGCGGCACCGAGCCGTTCAGCAAAGAGCCGACCAGCGATGAGCCGGTCATTGACAAGCCGGCCATCGATGAGCCGACCAGTGGCAGCCTTCCGGCCGCCGGCGACGGCCCGACCGAGGATCGGACGGAGCCGTAGCGACCGCCGGCGAATGACGACTACAGTGGATCATGACGACGACCGGTGGATCAGCGGGCGGGCTCGACGGCCAGCACGTCGACGACCCCACGGATGGGGGTGGTCCCGGTGAACTGGTCCTTCATCGCGTCCACCCCCTCCTGGGCATGCGCGTCGTCGACGAGATCCTGCCGAGCCTCCCGCTTCCTCGCGGTGTTCAGCCGCATGGCCTCGTCCCGGTTTCGCTCCAGCGACTCGTCGCACTCGCCTTCCCGGTTGAACGACCACATCAGTTTCGGATCGCCGACCGGCAGGGCGTGGCCCGGCTGCCCGTCGTGCCGGCCGGTGTGCCAGGTGTGCCAGGTCTTGCCGTAGCTGTTCATCAGTAACGTGAGGAACTCCTTCTCGACAGCGTCGGGCAGCCCAGGCGCCACGAGTTGCCCGGAGAGGATCTCGAAATTGTGCGGGTGCCAGTAGGCCCGCTCCGGTCCCGGCAACGTCGCGAACAGCCGCTCCGAGATGATGTACTCGACGCCGATCAGGTTCGCGTCGCGGGTGTTGCCGTCGAACAACACGCACTGCAACAGGTCGTCGTTGATGACCCGGCAGTAGTGGTGCGCCTCCATCTGCATGTCCGGTTCGTCCCTGGCGCAGTGAAAGCCCACGACGTACACGTCGAAGTCCTTCAGTGGGGTGTCGTCCTGCAACAGTTCTGCCCCTTGCTGCAGCGTCGCTAGCCAGCGCCCCTTGGGCCCACCCGGCGGCCGGATCGGGCTCGGCCGCTCCTTGATCAATGGGTTCACGCGCACCTCCGGAGCGGAACAGACGTCCAAGCTAAACCGCCTTAGAGATATTGCCGGCGACCTGCTGGGCAAACCTCACCGAGGAGAACAGCCGACGAGGAGCGGGCGATGACCGAGGCGGACGGCCCGGGCGATCCGGGGCAGCGGCGCGCGCACCTGGCCAACGAGCGCACCCACCTCGCTTGGCTGCGCACGTCGGCCAACGTGATGGTCCTCGGTCTGGCCGTGGCGACGTTCGGCCCGGCTACGGTCCTGAGGTGGCCTCCGCGATCCTGGTGGTCGCGGTCCTCACGGCGTTGCTGCTCCTCGTCCTCGATACCGCAGCCCAGTGACCTCCGCCGCCGGCGCTACCCGCCCACCGACGCCTGCACTCGCCCGTGCCCAGCGCCTATCCTGGCCAGCATGACCCATCCCCCCGCACGGTCCGGTCCCCCGGTCACGATACGCGTCGGCGCGGTGGCCGCCCGCACGCTCACCGCTGAGCTGCGGCGCCTGGCCGGACCCAAGTCCGCGCTGGTGCTCGGGGCGTACGCCGGCTGTCCCGTGCTGACCGCGGCGATCGGCGGGCTCGGGCCCGAGGGCCGGCTCGCAGTGGTCCCGTCGGCCGGCAGCGGCACCGCCGAGCTACGCGCACAGCTCGGACAGGCCGGCCACCGGACGAGTGACCGGGTACGGCTGCTCGACTCGATCGCCGACGCGGACCCGGTCGACGTGATCGTCGTCGCACAGCCGCTGACCGGTTCCCCGGACGAGGTCCGCGCCGAGATCGAGAACCTGACGAAGTGGCTCGCCCCGGGGGGTGTGCTGTCCGTCGCGGTGGTCGCGGTGCCCGGGCTCGACGGCGGGGCCGCCGCCGAACTCGCCGTGCTCGCGCTCCAGCACGGGGTCGGCTCCGACCTGGTGCTGCGCAACGTCCCGCCACTGCGCGTGCATCGGCTGCGCTTCTCCCCTGCGGACACGGCGACCGCCGCCCGGCTCGCCCCGGCCTACCGGCCGTCGAGCGTGCCGCTGACCCGCACCATGCACATCGATTCCAACGGGGTCGCCGCGGCCGGGATCGCCCTGGGGCTGGCGGCGCTGGTGCGGGCGGCCCGGCCCGCGTCGCGGCTCTGGCTGCTGCCCGCGCTGGCCGCCGCGCCGGTGGCGGCGTTCTTCCGCGACCCGCAACGGCACGTGCCCGAGGACGAGAACGCCGTCGTGGCGGCCAGCGACGGCAGGGTGCTGTCCGTCGAGCGGGTGGTGGATTCCCGGTTCCCCGGCCAGGATTTCCTGCGCATCGCGGTGTTCCTGTCCGTGCTCGACGTGCACGTCAACCGGGCGCCGGTGGCCGGCAGAGTCGTGGACTACTTCGTCGCCGACGGCGGGTTCGCGGCCGCGATGAAGCCCGAAGCTGAGCACAACGTCGCGGCGTACACGGTGCTGGACACCGCGCACGGCACGGTCGTCGTGGCCCAGCGGACCGGGCTGATCGCCCGGCGCATCGTGCAGCGGGCGCCGGTCGGGGCGCTGCTGGCGAAGGGCGAGCGGTTCGGGCTGATCCGCTTCGGCTCCCGCACCGACGTGTACCTGCCGGCTGGGGCCGCGGAGCCGCTGGTCGCCGCCGGGGACCGGGTCCACGGGGGCTCGACCGTGATCGCCCGCTGGACCACGTGATCGCCCGCTGGACCGCCTAGCGCCCGGTGCCCCCGTAGCGCCCGGCAACCGCCCTTTCCCAGCGCCTTAGTGTGCCTTAGCCACACCGGCTCGCGCTCACCCTCTTGACATCGCCACCCTGCCTTCACGCACTTTATTCGAACACCGAATATAGATACGGAAGGAAGTCAGGTGACGGCGACCTCCGGGGCGCGACTGCGCGACGTCAACCGCGCACCTATGACGAGGTCCGGCGCCAGCTACTGCGCGGCGGTGTCTACCGGTATCTCGGAGACACGTTCTACGGCGGCGGGGAATGGCTGATCCTCACCGCCTGGCTCGGTTGGCACGAGGTGCGCACCGGGCTCCGGGAGCAGGCCCTGACCCGGCTCGACTGGATCGCGGCGCAGGCCACGCCCGACGGCAACCTGCCCGAGCAGATCAGCGGCGACGTCCAGCAGCCGTCCTACATCGCCGAATGGACCGAGCGGTGGGGCCCGGTGGCCACCCCGCTGCTGTGGTCGCACGCCATGTTCCTCACGCTCGCTGTGGAGTGCGGGGTCTGGCCATGCTGAGCCACCGTCCATACGGGAGTGAGCACCCCTACCGGCACGACCTCGACCAGCGGGTGCCCGTCCACCCGCGGGCGGATGAGCCGTACGAGATCCGGGTGCTCGCAGACCCGGCGGTCCGCGAGGTGGTCGTGGCCTTCGCCGACGGCGCCGAGGTGCCCGCTGCGCCGGCCGATCCGAGCCGTCTGGTCCTCGATTACGGGCCACCGCCGGCACCGGCGGCCGGCTCCGACGGGCACCTGGCCGCGGCGGCCGCGGCCCCGCCGGACACCAGCGGGCGCACGGTCTGGGTCGCCACAGCCCGGGCGGTCACGGACACGTCGTACCGCGTCGTCGGCCGCGCCGTGACCGGCGCGGAGGTGAGCGTGGGGCCGTTCGCCGTACGGCCGCTGAGCTGGTGCCTGGACGGCGGGCGCCTCGCGGTCGAGGACCCCGGGGCGGTGGGTGTGCTCGACCCCGCCAGCGTGCGCTGGCTGGTCGGCACCGACGGTCCGCGCCGGGTCCGTTTCGCGCTGCGGCTTACGCCCGACGCGCACGTGGTCGGGTTCGGCGAACGGTTCAACGCCCTCGACCAGCGCGGCGAGGTGCTCGATGCGGTGGTGTTCGAACAGTACAAGCGGCAGGGGCACCGCGCCTACCTGCCGATGCCGTTCTTCATCGCCGTCGGGGTGGGCTGGGGCTGCCACGTGGCCACCAGCCGGCGCACCTGGTACGACGTGGGCGCGAGCGATCCCGCGCGGCTGGTCGTCGAGGCCGAGGTCGACCCCGCCGACCCGGTGCTGCCGGTGCGGTTCTGCGCCGGCGATCCGGCCGCGGTGCTGCGCGCATTCCTCGCCGAGACCGGGCCGGCGCGGGTGCCGCCCGCGTGGGTCTTCTGGCCGTGGATGAGCGGCAACGAGTGGAACACCCAGGAGCGCGTGCTGCGTGAGGTGCGCCGCTCCCTGGCCGAGGACATCCCGGTCGGTGCGGTGGTCATCGAGGCGTGGAGCGACGAGCAGACCTTCGTGGCGTTCCGCGACGCACGCTACCCGGTGCACCCCGACGGCGCGCCGCACCGCCTGGCGGATTTCGAGTTCCCCGCCGACGGGGCGTGGCCCGATCCGAAGGGCATGGTCGACGAGCTGCACGCGGCGGGGGTGCGCGTCCTGCTGTGGCAGATCCCGCTGGTGCCCACCGACCGGGGCGACACCGGACAGGTGGCGGCCGACCTGCGGACCATGGTCGAACGCGGCTACTGCGTACGGGAGGCGGACGGCCGCCCGTACCGCAACCGGGGCTGGTGGTTCCCCGGGGCGCTGCTGCCCGACTTCACCAACCCGGAGGCGAAGCGCTGGTGGCTGGCGAAGCGGCGCTACCTGCTCGACGAGGTGGGCGTCGACGGGTTCAAGACCGACGGCGGTGAGCACCCCTGGGGCCACGACCTGCGCTACGCCGACGGGTCGCGCGGCGACGCGGGCAACAACCTGTTCGCGGTGCGGTACGCGGCCGCGTACCACGAACTGCTCGCTGAATGCGGGGTCGACGGAGTCACCTTCAGCCGGGCCGGGTTCACCGGTTCTGCCGCCTACCCGGCCCACTGGTCGGGCGACGAGGACTCGACCTGGGAGGCGTACCGGGCTGCCGTCACCGCCGGGCTCACCGCCGCCTCCAGCGGCATCTTCTTCTGGGGCTGGGACCTGGCCGGCTTCTCGGGCGAGATCCCGGACGCCGAGCTGTACCTGCGCGCGACCGCGATGGCCTGCTTCTGCCCGATCATGCAGTACCACTCGGAGTTCAACCACCACCGGTCTCCGTCGCGCGACCGTACGCCGTGGAACATCGCGGAACGTACCGGCGACGACCGGGTGCTGCCGGTCTTCCGGCGGTTCGCCAAGCTGCGCGAGCGGCTGGTGCCCTACCTGGTGGAGCAGGCGGCCCGGTCGGTCGAGAGTGGACGGCCGCTGATGCGGCCGCTGTTCTTCGATTACGGCGACGACGAACGGATCTGGTCCTACCCGCGCCAGTACCAGCTCGGCGACGACCTGCTCGTGGCGCCGGTGACCGATCCGGGGGCGGCGACGTGGCGGGTGTACCTGCCCGCCGGCGAGTGGGCGGACCTGTTCACCGGGGAACGGCACATGGGCCCGGTGGTGGTGGAGCGGCCGGTGCCGCTCGACGAGATCCCGGTCTATCTGCGGCTCCCGGGATCGCCCGCCCTGCCCGCTGAGTGGCGGTCCGGCGGCGTGTCGTCGGCACGCCACGGCCGCTAGTCGGCCGTCGCCTGGGCCTCGGCCGACTGCGCCGCAGAGTGATGTGACGCTGGTCACTTACGATACGGATCCGTACCGTATCATTTCCTGAGCACCTAGGCTGACCTCTATTACGGAACGATGCCGTATCGCAATAGGAGGTCCGGGGCATGGAGCGAGAATCGGAAACGGGGCATCCGAGGCGGTGGGCCATCCTCGCGGCCCTCGTCGTCAGCCTGCTCATCGTCGTGCTCGACAACACCGTGCTCAACGTCGCCCTGCGGGTGCTTGCCGACCCAACGCAGGGACTCGGCACCACCCAGGCCCAGCTGGAGTGGGCCATCAACGCGTACACACTGGTCTTCGCCGGACTGCTGTTCACCTGCGGCGTGCTCGGGGACCGGTGGGGCCGCCGCGGGGTCCTGCTCGGCGGTCTGGCGCTGTTCGGCCTGGCGTCGCTCGCCTCGGCGTACGCCCAGAGTCCCGGTCAGCTCATCGCCGCTCGCGCCGTCATGGGGATCGGTGCTGCCGCCGTCACCCCGGTGACACTGTCGATCATCTCGAACGTCTTCGACCCCCGGGAGCGTGGCCGGGCGATCGGCGTGTGGGCGAGCGCCGTCGGCATCGCCTCCGCGCTCGGCCCCGTCCTCGGTGGCGCGCTGCTGGAGCACTTCTGGTGGGGCTCGGTGTTCCTGATCAACGTGCCGATCGTGGCCGGCGGGCTGGTCGCCGTGGCCGTGCTCGTGCCCGAGTCGCGCGACCCGCGACGGGGCCGCATCGACCTCGTCGGCGTGGCGCTGTCCATCGCCGGCCTGGTCGCGCTCGTGTACGGGATCATCGACGGCGGCGAGCACGGCTTCGCCCGGCCCTCGGTGTGGGCGTGGATCGGCCTCGGCCTCGCGGTCCTCGCCGGCTTCCTTGCCTACGAACGGCGGCTCGTGCACCCGTCGCTGGACGTCACCCTCTTCGCCGACCCACGGTTCTCCGCGGCGACCGCCGCGATCGCCCTGATCTTCTTCGCCAGCATCGGCATGCTGTTCTTCCTCTCCCTCCACCTGCAGCTGGTGCACGGTCTCACGCCGTTGCAGACTGGTCTGCTCATGCTGCCGCTCGCCGCGGCCCAACTGTTCTTCGCGCCGCGCAGCGCCGCGCTCGTCAAGCGGTACGGTGCGAAGGCCGTCTGCGCCACCGGCCTGGCGCTGTCCGCCGCAGCGATCAGCGGCGTGCTGCTCCTCGGCACCACCGCGCCCGTCTGGCTGCTCGGCGTAGTGCTGTTCCTGCACGGCGCGGGAATGGCCAACGTCGTGCCGCCGGCCACCGAGTCGACCATGTCAGCGGTGCCGCGGGAGAAGGCCGGCGTGGCCTCGGCGGTGAGCAACACCGTCCGCCAGGTCGCGGCGGCGCTGGGCGTCGCCGTGCTCGGCTCGGTCGTCGCCGCCACGTACCGCGATCGCGTCACCGGATCACTGGCGTCGCTGCCGGCCCCGGCCCGACCGGTCGCGGCTGAGTCCATCTCCGGGGCGCACGCGGTCGCCGGTGACCTCGGAGCGGCCGGCGCGCCGCTCGTCGCGGCCGCGAACGACGCCTTCGTCACCGGGGTGCACACGGCGACGGTGCTCGCCGCGTCGGCCGCCGTCCTCGGTGCCATCGTGGTCCTCGCCTGGCTGCCTGGACATGGTGCCCGGCCGGCCCCACCGGTGCCGATCGCCGCCGCGGCGACCGGGAACGACCCGGCCGAACCGCCGCGGGGATAATGCCCCCATGGCGAGGGGCGCGGGTGCTGCGCGGCCGCCCGGGCGGCCGCGGAGCGCCCGCGTGGACGAAGCGGTCATCGAGGCCGTGCTCGACCTGCTCGCCGCGCGCACCCCGGTGGACAGCATCTCGATCGAGGCGATCGCGGCCCGTGCCGGCGTGGGCAAGGCGGCGATCTACCGGCGCTGGCCGAACAAGGACGCGCTGCTGCTCGACGCGATCCGCACGCTGAAAGGCACGCCGCCCGAGCCCACGGGCGAGTCACTGCGCCAGGACCTCATCATGCTCACCACACCGCTCACCGAGGCACCGGATCCGCGCGCCGGAACGATCATGTCCTGGTTGGTGCCCCAGGTACACCACAACCCAGCGCACTACCGGCTGTACCAGGACTTCGTCGAGCAGCGCCGCGAGGTGCTGCGCCAGGTGCTGCGCCGGGGGGTGGCGTCCGGGGAGTTGCGCGCGGACCTCGATATCGAACTGACGACGCTGCTGCTCAGCGCCCCGGCGATCGTGCAGGCGATGGTGCGCTGGCACCCCGGCATCGACGACGCCACGTTGGCCGAACGCGTGGTGGACGCCGTACTCGCCGGGATCGTCGCCCGGTAGCAGCCGCGCGCGTGGCCCGCGGCCGAGCCCGGCTCGGCAACTGAGAAAAGGGTGGGGCGCCTCGACGACGCCCCACCCTTTCACAGACCGGCCGGTCGGCTCAGTCGTTCGGCGATCTCAGGAGAGGGTGCCGAGGAAGTCAGGGTTGGCGGCCAGCCACTCCTCGACGGCCTTCTCCTCGTTGTCCTTGTGGACGTTGAACACCAGGTCCTCCAGCGAGCCGAGCTGCTGGTCGTCCATCTTGAACTTCTCCAGCATCTGCGCGATCTCCGGGTGGTCGTCGCGGAAACCGGCACGCGCCAGGACGTTGATCTCCTCAGCCCCGCCGAGGGTGGCCTCCGGGTCCTCGAGGTCCTTCAGGTCGTACTTCGCGTACGCCCAGTGGGGGTGCCACAGGGTCACCACGATCGGCTGGTTGTCGGCGATGGCGCTGTCCAACGCCGCCAGCATGGCCGGGGTGGACGAGGTCCTCAGCTTCATCTTGTCGCTGAGACCGTAGGTGGGGATCACCTTTTCCTGCGTGGCCTTGGTCAGCCCGGCGCCCGGCTCGATACCGATGATCTCACCCTTGAACAGGTCGGCGTTGGCGGCGAGATCGGCCAGCGAGTTGACCTGGTTCACGTACGTCGGCACGGCGATGCTGAGGGTCGCGTTGTCGTACCAGACGCCGATCTTTTCGACCTTGTCGCCGTACTCCGCCCAGTACGACTCGTGCGTCTGCGGCAGCCAGCTGTCGAGGAACAGGTCAACGTCGCCATCCGCCAGCCCCTGGTAGATCAGGCCGACCTCGACGTTCTTGAGCTCGACCTCGTAGCCCTGGTCCTCCAGGATGTTCTTCCACAGGTACGACGCCGCGATGGCCTCGTCCCACGGGATGTAGGCGATCGTGATCTTCTTGTCGTCCTGATCGCCGTTTGAGCCGGAGCTGTTGTCGCCACACGCCGCGACGCCGACCAGGGCCAGGCTGGCCGCGACCGCCAACGCGATCCGACGCACCAGCTTCGTACTCCACATGAACTTCCACTCCCTTTCCCTACGGGGGTATCGCTTTCCCTCCCGGGGGATCACTTTCCTTACGGGGGATCGCTCTCCCTACGGGTATTCGGAACATCAGGGACACCGAACAGGACCTGCGTCGATGAGAGACAGTCGCGGCCTGACGCTGTCCCCCCTTCGGGGCTTTGGTTAATTCGCTCACACCTTCTGGGCCATGACCCGCTGCGCCTTCGCGGCCGCGGACCGGGCGCCAATCGAATCGGTGAGGCGGTCCAGCACCACGGCCAGGGTCACCACGGCGAGGCCGCCCTCGAAACCGGTGCCGACCTGGAGCTGGGCGAGCGCCAAAATGATCACGTCACCGAGGCCGCCGGCGCCGACCATGCCCGCGATGACCACCATCGACAGCGCCAACATGATCACCTGGTTGACGCCCTGCATGATGGTCGGCATGGCCAGGGGCAGCTTGGTGCGCAGCAGGATCAGCCACGGGGACGCGCCGAACGCCTCACCCGCTTCGATCACCTCGCGGTCGACCTGCCGTAGGCCGAGTTCGGTGAGGCGGACACCTGGTGGCATGCTGAACACCACGGTGGCCAGCACCCCGGGCACGACGCCGATGCCGAAGAACGAGATGGCCGGGATGAGATAGACGAACGCGGGCAGGGTCTGCATCAGGTCCAGCACCGGGCGGGCCATCGCCGAGGCCCGGCGGTTCTCCGCGATGAAGATGCCGAGCGGGACGGCGAGCAGCACGGCGAAGGCGCTGGCCACCAGGACGGCGGCGAGCGTGTCCATGGTCTCTTCCCAGAACGGCATGCCGGCGACGACACCCAGCCCGACCAGGGTGCCCAGGCCGAACTTCCAGCTGCGCAGCCACCACCCGAGCCCCGCGAAGATCAGCACCACGACGATCGCAGGGGGCGCGGTGAGCAGGTCCGCGAGCGGATCGACCAGCGAATCGACCAGGTCGGAGATGCCCCTGAAGACGGGCTTCAGGTTGGTTTTCGCCCAGTCGACAAGGGCCTTGAAGGTGTCACCGATCGGCACATACGGCAGCCGGTCGTCGAGCGGGCTGGCGGTGATGTTCATGCCGGTCCCTTCCCGGATACCTGGGAGTCCTCCGCGAGCCGCGCCACCTGGGCGGGCGGAGTCGCCGCACGTCGATCACCGTTCGCGCCTGCGCCGCTTGCCACGCCCGCCGTCACCGGCTCGGCCGCGGCGCCGGAGGTGGTCCCCGTGCCGTTGTCAGCACCGATGCTGCCCAGTGCGTTGAGCAGGGTGATCCGCGGGATCACCCCGGCCAGGCGTCCGTTCTCATCGACCACGGCAACCGGATGTGGACTCTCCGCACAGGTGGCGAAGAGATCGGCGACCGGCGTGCTCACGGAGACCGAGCGCACGTTGTCGGTGGACACGATCCCGGCGAGCTGTTGCCGGCCTTCCCGTACGGCGTGGTCGACCGCGTCGTCGGTGACTGTGCCGAGGAAGCGCTTGTTGCGGCCGGTGACGTAGACAACCGAAGCCTGGTTCTCCCGTAGCGCCCGAGCTGCCACCCGCGGTCCGACGTTCACGTCGACGGTGCAGAGGGGGCGTTCCATCACCGATGAGGCCGTGAGGATCCGGGTCCGGTCGACGTCGGCGACGAACTGCGCGACGTAGTCGTTGGACGGATCGGTGAGGATCTGCTCCGCGGTGCCGATCTGGACGATCCGCCCGTCCCGCATGACCGCGATCCGATGGCCCAGCCGCATCGCCTCGTTCAGGTCGTGGGTGATGAAGACGATGGTCTTGCCGAGCTCGCCCTGCAGTTCCAGCAACTGGTCCTGCAGCTCCCGACGGATCAGCGGGTCGAGTGCGGAGAACGCCTCGTCCATCAGCAGGATGTCCGTGCCAGCCGCCAGGGCACGGGCCAGGCCCACCCGCTGACGCATGCCGCCGGACAGTTGCAGCGGGAGTTTCTGCTCCCAGCCGGCCAGGCCGACCATGCGCAGCGCCTCGTAGGCCTTCTCCTGCCGCTCGGCACGGGGCACGCCCGCGATCTCCAGCGCGTAACCGGCGTTCTCAAGCACCGACCGGTGTGGCAGGAGGGCGAAGTGCTGGAACACCATGCTGATCTTCTCCCGGCGCAATTTCCGTAGTGCCGCCGGCTTCAGCCTGGTGAGTTCCACGCCGTCGACCTTGACGCTGCCGTGGGTGGGGGTGAGCAGTCCGTTCAGCATCCGGATCAGGGTCGACTTCCCGGACCCGGACAGGCCCATGACCACGAAGATCTCGCCGTGCTCGACCGTGAAAGTGGCGTCGATCACGGCGGCGGTCGCGCGCAACCCCGCTAGCGCTTCGTCCCGGTGCTGGCCGTCCCGCAGCCGGCTCAACGCCTTCTCCGCGTCCGGGCCGAAGACTTTGTAGAGGGAGTTAACAGCTAATGCGGACACGATCTCCAATCCATGCGCTTTTCCGCCGCTGGCGCCAGAAAGGGCGCTCGTCGCGTGCATCGATCAAGGTCACGCCGGCCGATCACCCAGCGTCAGCATCCAAGATCGCAACGTAGGAACTCGACCCTACCCGCCAGCTTGTCATGTGGCAAACCTTGCATCTGATCGGTTTCCTGGCAAAAACGCCGAGTCAGCTGTTTCATGACCAAGCCACCCCCAGGTAAGTGCCGGGCAAGAACGTGTGACGTGCGCGGGCAGTGCTTCGGGGAGTCGTTGAATCGACGGGGTCCGCGCCTTGGCCGGGCAGGAAACCACTCCGCTGCGGACAGGAACCGGTCGGCGTCGTTCTGTACCGGAAGCTCCCCAAGGTACTCGGCGCGGGGCTTCCGCCAAGTCCCGGACGCGGTCATTGACTAGCAGTCGGTCCGCCACTTCATCGGCTGCCCAGATCTGACCGCAGCACGCCGCGCGTCAATGGGAACCCAGTGACGATACCGCCCTCGTCGACCAAGTCGGCCACCCCGTACATTGCCGGAGAGCAGGTAGTCGGAGATGAATGCAATGGCATCTTCCGTTCAGATCGGAATCAGGCTGGGCACAACGAGCCTGGGACAGGGATGTGGCGGGCATTCCGCAGGCATATGACGGTTTCATGACAAACAGGCAGCACCCCGGTGCCGCCCCGTTACCTCACAGCTGCGGCTCGTGACTAGGCAGCCTGGCAGACAGCCGGCACCCGCACGCCGAGACCCGACAGAGCACGACCCCCGGCGGGTGTGACGGTCACCGCCCGGCTGTTCCTGACCTGATTGAGCCAGCCGCGCTCGACGAACTGGCGGCAGAGCACCGCGCCGAGGAGGCCGCCCAGGTGGTCGCGGCGCTCGGTCCAGTCCAGGCAGGCGCGCACCAGGGGACGCGAACCGCGGGCCCGCAGCGCCGCGTCACCGGCGAGACCCGTGAACCAGTCCCGGCCGGCCGGCGTGAGCACGAGGCCGTCGCGTACCGCGATGAACCCGGCGGCGACGAGCGCGTCAAACAGGGCGACCCCGAGGGCTCCGGCCAGGTGGTCGTAGCAGGTACGGGCGGCGGCGAGCTGGCCGGCGGCCCGCACGGCACGCAGCGACATGGGGCGCTCGGGCTCGCCGACTGCGGCGCCGAGGTCTTCGATGAGCTGCGCCACGTGGGGACCGGCGAGGCACAGGTAGCGGTGACGGCCCTGCCGCCGCTCGGTGAGCAGGCCCGCGCCGACGAGCAGGGTGATGTGCTCGCTCGCGGTGGAGCGGCCGATCCGGGCATGGCGCGCGAGTTCCCCAGCGGTCCAGGCGCGCCCGTCGAGCAGCGCCAGGCAGATGGCGACGCGGCTGCGATCGGCGAGCAGGCCGGCGAACCGGGCGATCGACTGGGCGGTCTGCACCCTTCAAGCCCCTTCCGCTATGCGGTTTACGGTAGGCCGGGGATCGTTCGGCGGCCACCGAACCGGCTGTCCCGTACCGTCGCGGCATGTCGAGCACTCCGCGCGTGACCCATGCGTCCGCATTCGCCGCGCTGCACCGCCCCGGCCATCCCTTCGTGCTCCCCAACGCCTGGGACGTCGCCTCCGCGCTGCTGCTGGCCGACGCCGGTTTCCCGGCCATCGGCACCACCAGCCTCGGCGTGACCGCCGCCGCCGGCCTGCCCGACGGGGCCGGAGCCGGTGCGGCGCTCACCGTCGATCTCGCCGGGCATCTCACGGCGCGGCTCGCGGTGCCGCTGACGGTCGACATCGAAGGCGGGTACTCCGACGACCCGGCGGCCGTCGCCGACCTCGCCGCGCGGCTTGCCGACCTCGGCGTGGCGGGAGTGAACCTGGAGGACGGCCGAACCGACGGGCGGCTGCGGCCCATCGACCAGCACGCCGCGATCGTCGGCGCGGTCCGTGCCGCCGCGCCCGGGCTGTTCGTCAACGCCCGCACCGACACGTACTGGCTGCAGGTCGGTGCGGCGGGCGACCGGCTCGACGAGACGATCCGGCGACTCATCGCGTACCGCGACGCCGGCGCATCCGGGGTGTTCGTCCCCGGCCTCACGGACCTCGCCGGGATCGCGGCCCTCGCACGGACGGTGGCGCTGCCGCTCAACGTGCTCTGGCACCCGGACGTCGACCTCGCCGGGCTCGCCGCCGCCGGCGTCGCCCGCGTCAGCACCGGGTCGGCGCTCTACCGTCACGCGCTCGCCGCGGCGCTGGCCGTCGCGGGCGCCGCCCGTGACGGCCAGCGGCCGTCACACACCCCGATCGAGTACGCGGCTCTGCAACAGCGGCTGCGCGCAGACCAGCCCGGGACCGCGGAGGCTAGGCGGCGCGGCGCTGGTGCAGCCAGATGACCGGACCGCTGACCAGGTAGGCCGCGACGACCACGGCGAAGGTTACGCGGACATCGAGGAGCGCACCCAGCACCGGCAGCGCCCACAGCCATGGCGGCAACCGCAGCAGACGGGCCAGCTTCGCGTACGGGAAGCTGGACACCATCGCGAAGGCCAGCAGCGCCACCCCGGCCAACTGCCAGAGCCCGGAAACGGGCAGCCCGATCAGCACGGCCAGGGCGAGCACCCCGGCCGCCATCGTGGTGGGCACTCCGCAGAAGAACCGGCCGTCCTTCGGCGACACGTTGAACCGGGCCAGACGGATCGCGGCGCAGGCGGCGACGAGCGCGCACGCGACCATGGCGGCGGCCGGCGGCACGCGGCCGACGAGCGAGGCGTACACGACGACCGGCGCGGCCAGCCCGAACGAGCACATGTCGGCGAGCGAATCCATCTGCGCGCCGAACGGGCTGGCGACTCCGAGCCGGCGGGCCAACGCCCCGTCGAGACCGTCGAAGGCCACGCACGCGATCAGGCAGAGCGCGGCGCTGCGAACGTCGCCGCGCATCGCCAGAAAGATCGCAACGAGACCCAGCGTGAGGCTGGCCAGCGTGGTGAGGTTGACCACGGCGAACCGCAGCCGACGGGCGAGGGTGTGCTCGCCGGGCAGCAGCGGCACCGTCAGCGGGCCGGCGGGGGGAGGCTGGGCGTGGGTGCCTACCGCCGGGCTGACCGGGGCGAGCGCGCCGACGTCGAGTGCCACCAGATCTGGGTGCGGCTCCAGCGGCGGCTCGGGCAGGTGGGTCACGCCGGCGGTCACCGAGCGGGTCATCGGGTCACGACGACGATGGATCACGAGCACCCGCCGGGCGAGCGAGCTGCCCCGGCGGAGCCGACCGGCCCACCGTCCCGCCGGACGGGGACTGTCCGTCGTACGACGCCGACGCCAAGGGGTTCTCGGCACGGTCCCTCCATGGCCGGGCCGTCCGCCGCCGGCGGCCGTCCGGCTGTCTCAGCCGGCCGATTGATCGACCGGCAACCCTGTGATGCGGCATACACCATCGCACACGAGGGTGTGCCTTGGCGATAGGCCGATCACGGCCCTCCGCATTTATGGCCCTAAACACGCAAATTGCCGATCACTCCGTGTAATCGGCAAATGCCAGCCTACTGCACAGCGTGATTCACGCTTGTCATCTGTGGCGCAGCTCACGCAGCGCGCTCGCCGCGATTCCGGTCAGGCGCAGACGCGCCGTCTGGGCACGCGTGAACCAGGCGGCGGCCGCCGTCGACCCGCCCGCCGCCTCGGTCACCCGGGGCACGGTCGGGACGTCGACCCGCACCCGGTACAGCGCGCGCACCGTGTGCCAGTCGATCGGGTGGCCCTCCGGCCCGAGCGCGCGGGGATTGTGCAGGTGCGAAACCGTAAGCAGGTCGGTCACCGTCCCCACCTGATCGGTCTCCTCCGCCAGCTCGCGCAGCAGCGCGGCGGTGGGCTGCTCCCCGAACTCGGTGCCGCCACCCGGCAGGTGCCAGCGACCGGCGCCGGGGTAACCGGGCGCGATCCGGGTCAGCAGCACCCGCCCGGCCGGATCGGTGACCAGGCCGTACGCCGCGAACCGCTGGCCCCGCTGGACGCCGGGCTCGACGGGCTCGGGTTCGTCGAGGTCGTGGGCCAGGTCCGCGAGGGTGCCGACCGGCTCCGCGGCGAGCGCGGCGGCCCCGGGCACGCCGAGCGTCTCGGCTGCGAAGGCCACCAGCGGCAACCGCTCAAGGTCCCCTTGCGGCACCCATCGCACGCGGTCCGTCGTACCGCCGACCTCGTCACGCACCGTGCCGCCGTGGACCTCGACGTCGTAGACGATGCGGTCGACGTGGACCGCCACCTCCGGCAGCGTCACCACATCCGCGACGACGGTGCGTAGCCGGATGACCCGCACGGCCAGGCCGGTCTCCTCGGCGACCTCCCGCACCACCGTGTGCGCCGGGTGCTCACCCTGGCGCACCCCACCGCCCGGCGGCAGCCAGCGCTCCCGCCCCGGGGTCGCGGCGGGCGTTCGCACCAGCAGCACCCGGCCCCAGTCGTCGCGGCACAGGCCGTACGCCGCGATGCGCCGCCGCTGCATCTCCTCGTCCTTCCCGCCCGTGGGCCGACCGCCGCCGGTCAACCGATCATGAGCTTACGAGCAGCGCAACGGGGCGGGGCCGCGACAGGTCCGGGCCGACTCAGTTCAGCCCGGCCGCGCGTAGCGCCTCGTCGGTCACCTCGGTGAGCCGCAGTCCGGCCAGCTCGGCCGGCGCGAACCAACGCGCCTCTGCGGTGGAGCCGGTCCGGTCCGCGACCACCGGCGGGGTCGGCCGGTCGACGGCGACCCGGTAGAATGCGCGCACCCCGTGCCAGTCGATCGGGTACCCCTCCGGGCCGAGGGACGCCGCGTCGCGGTGGCTGGCGACGCCGAGCAGCTCCACCAGCTCGCCGACCTGGCCGGTCTCCTCCTCGAGCTCCCGGATGAGCGCGATCCCCGGCTGCTCCCCGAACTCCGTGCCACCGCCCGGCAGGTGCCAGCAGCCGGCACCCGGGTAGCCGTCCGCGACCAGCGTCAGCAGCACCCGGCCGTCGCGGTCCGTGGCGACGGCGTACGCCGCGAAGCGCTGCGCGCGGTGCAGCCCGTCCGGACCGGGCACGGCGTGAAACGACGGGAACTCCGGCGGCTCGTCGGGCTGGATGTCCACCACCGCAGGCGGCAGGCCGAGCGCGAGCGCGGTGAACGGACGCAGCGGCAGCTCCTTGGCCTCGGCCAGCGAGTACCAGCGGACGAGATCGGTCGGCTGGCCGACCCGGTCGACCAGCCGCCCCCCGCGCACCGCGACCTCATAGATCAGGCGGTCGGTGTGCAGGGTGATCCCCCGGTGCGGCAGGGCACGCATGTCCGCGAGGATGTCGCGCAGCCCGGTGACGGTGACCGACAGGCCGGTCTCGGCGGCGGTCTCCCGCACCACGGTGTGGCCAGGATCCTCACCGTGGTCCACGGCGCCGCCCGGCAGCGACCAGGCGCCGGGGGTACCGGACCGGGGCGAGGCCCGCACCAGGAGAATGCGGTCCGACGAGTCGGTACAAACGGCGTACGCAGCGATCCGCCGGATAGGCTCCAAGGTACGGGTCACACAGCGCATTCTGACCCGAACCATGCGACCTGACAACTGGCCGGCGGGGACGGTCACTCCCACTCGATGGTGCCCGGCGGCTTGCTGGTCACGTCGAGCACCACGCGGTTGACCGCCGGCACCTCGTTGGTGATCCGGGTGGAGATGCGGGCGATCAGGTCGTACGGCAGCCGAGACCAGTCGGCCGTCATCGCGTCCTCACTGGAGACCGGCCGCAGCACCACCGGATGCCCGTAGGTGCGCCCGTCGCCCTGCACGCCGACCGAGCGCACGTCGGCCAGCAGCACCACCGGGAACTGCCAGACCTCCCGGTCCAGCCCGGCGGCCGCCAGCTCCTCGCGGGCGATGCGGTCCGCCGCGCGCAGCGTCGCGAGCCGCTCGCGGTCGACCGCGCCGACGATGCGGATCGCCAGCCCCGGTCCGGGGAACGGGTGCCGCCACACGATCGCCTCGGGCAGGCCGAGCTGCTCGCCGATCGCCCGGACCTCGTCCTTGAACAACGTGCGCAGCGGCTCGACCAACTCGAAGCGCAGGTCGTCGGGCAGACCGCCGACGTTGTGGTGCGACTTGATGTTGGCGGTGCCGGCGCCGCCGCCGGACTCCACCACGTCCGGGTAGAGGGTGCCCTGGACGAGGAAGTCCACGTGCCGCTCGGCGTCCAGGTCACGGGCGGCCTGCTCGAAGACCCGGATGAACTCCCGCCCGATGATCTTCCGCTTCTGCTCCGGGTCGACCACTCCGGCGAGCGCGTCGAGGAACCGGTCCGCCGCGTCCACCACGACCAGCCGAATGCCGGTCGCGGCCACGAAGTCCTTCTCCACCTGCTCGGCCTCGCCCGCCCGCAGCAGCCCGTGGTCGACGAAGACACAGGTGAGCTGGTCGCCGACCGCCCGGTGCACGAGCGCCGCGGCCACCGCCGAGTCCACACCCCCGGACAGGCCGCAGATCACCCGCCGGTCCCCCACCTGGGCCCGGATCGCGGCGACCTGCTCGTCGATGATGTTCTGACTGGTCCAGGTCGGCTCGATCCCCGCGATGTCGTACAGGAACCGGGTCAGCAGCCGTTGGCCGTGCTGGGTGTGCGCGACCTCCGGGTGGAACTGCACGCCGGCCAGCCGCCGCGCGGGGTCCTCGAAGGCCGCGACCGGGGCACCGGCCGTGGCGGCGGTCACCACGCAGCCGGCGGGCGGTTCGGTCACCGAGTCGCCGTGGCTCATCCACACGTCCAGCTCAGCGGGCAGGCCGGCGAAGAGCACCCCGCCCCCGCCCGCGACCCGCAGCGGCGTGCCGCCGAACTCGCGCTGTCCGGTACGGGCCACGGTGCCGCCGAGCGCCAGCGCCATGGCCTGAAAGCCGTAGCAGATCCCGAGGACGGGCACACCGGTGTCGAACAGCGCCGGATCGACCTGCGGCGCCCCGGTCTCGTAGACCGAGGACGGGCCGCCGGACAGGATGATCGCCGCCGGATTCCGGGCGAGCATCTCGGACACCGGCGTCGAATGCGGGACGATCTCGGAGTAGACGCGGGCCTCGCGCACCCGACGCGCGATCAGTTGCGCGTACTGGGCGCCGAAGTCGACGACGAGAACCGGACGGGGTGTGCTCACCCGAAAAGCGTAGCCAGCCGACGGCCCCGGCGCCCGACGGCGGGGATCCCACCCCAGGAGGACATTGCCTAGACTCGAAGTCTCCACCGCCACCCGGGGGTCGCCCATGGCCGACGACTCACTGGTGCCGTACCGCGCCGAACCGCCGGCCCCCGCCCGGCTCGGCCGCCGGCGCCGCCCGCACACCACCTGCCGGTCCCGCCCGGACAGTACGTTCCGGTCCCGCACGGACAGTACGTTCCGGTTCCCCAACCACCCCCGTTCGCGGTTCAACCCGGCGCGATCGCATGGGGGGCGATGGGGCCGAGCCGCGAGGAGTGCTGGCAACGGCTCAGCCCGGGGATCCAGCGGCGGGTCCACGAGCGGGCCGGCACCTGGCTCGACTGGTGGGCCACCGACCAGAGCGGCCGCGTCAACGCGGTGGTGCTCGGCACGCGGGCCCTGGTTGTGGTCACCCCGACCGTGAACGCCGCGGGCCGTCCGGCGTACGAACTGGTGACCGTGCATCTGCGGGAGTCCTCGTTCCGCTCCGCGCCGATCCATGCCCCCGGCATGCCCCCGCGGCCACCGACCGCTGCGGACGCCCCAGTCCTGTCCGCAGGATCCAGACGGTTGGACGAGACCGTCAACGCGTTCCTGCGGGTGCTTCCGGTTCGCGCCCAGGTGCTGCTCCAGGAGCCGTTTGTGACCGACGCGAGGCCCCTGCAACGGGACTGGTACGCGTACGCCACAGGCGACGTGCAGAGCCTGGAGGGGGGCGAGCGTCCGCGTCTGGTGCTACCTGACGGACCGACGCGTGCTGACCTTCCTCGCCGGGGTCGGCCACGGCTACGTCGAGGGTGTCGGCGCCCGGCGGTGGGAGCTGACCTGCTGGCGGGCCGAGGCCACGCCCCGGCCAGGGGGCGGTACGAATGCATCCGTTCCTCCGTGACCTCGACGGCCGGGATCCGTACGAGATCCTCCAGGTGCCGCGGAACGCCACCATTGAGGAGATCATCGCCGCGCACCGCCGCCTGGTGCGCAGGCTCCACCCGGACTCGCCGACCGGTGACGCGGACGCTGCGGCGCTGCTCAACGTGGCCCGTGACATCCTGTCCAACCCGATTACCCGCGCCGAGTACGACCGTCTCGCGGCCGAGAGGGCGGCCGGCGACGCTTCGGCCACCCGCGGGGCCGAGGAGGCGGCGGGAGGCGCTTCGGCCAGCCGCGGGGCCGAGACGGCCGGGGGCGCCGCGGACGTCGGCGTGCGCGGCGGCGCGGCCGAACCGCCGTCGGCCTGGGACGGCGAGGACGTCCTTCCCCGGTCCCGTGCGGTCGCCGAACGCGTACTGGCGGGCCGACGCACCGACCGCGGCCCCGACCGGGTATCGCCCGCCGGTCCAGACCTCGCCGGGCTACTCATATCCTTCGCCGGCCTACCCGCCACATCCGGCCTACCCGCCCCATCACGTGCCGGCCCCGCCCCATCACGTGCCGGCCCCGCCCCATCACGTGCCGGCCCCGCCGCCACCCGGCGTTGGGCTCGGCGTGACCGCGCTGGTCTTCTCGTTCGCCTGCATGCCGATCGGCCTGATCCTCGGCATCGTCGGCTCCGCCCGGTATCCGCGTGGCAGCCCAGGCCGGATCTGCTCGATCATCGCCGTCGTGATCTCGGTGACGCTGCTGTGCTTGCCGCCCCTGCTGTGGCTACTGTCCACCCTGGTCCTCGGCGACCTGTCCGTGTTGGCCGAGCCGACGTCCACCCCGGCACCCACCACCAGCTGATCGGGGCCGCAATCAGCGCACGGCCGGTAGCCGTAGGGCGGCCGGGGCGTCGTCGGGTACGGCGGGGTGCCGCGGTGGCACCGGTGCCACCGGCTGGTACGGCGAGCCGAGCGGAGGCCGGGGGTCGGGCTCGCCCCGGTTCGGCCAGAACGCCATCGCGCGCTCGGCCTGTGCGGTGATGGTCAGCGAGGGGTTGACGCCGAGGTTCGCGCTCACCGCCGCGCCGTCGACCACGTGCAGGCCCGGGTGGCCGAAGACCCGGTGGTACGGGTCGACGACGCCGCGCGACGGGTCGGCGCCGATCACGCAGCCGCCCAGGATGTGCGCGGTGATCGGGATGTTGACCGCGTCGCTCCACGAGCCGCCGGGCACTCCGCCGATCTCCTCGGCGAGCAGGCGTACCGCCCGGTGGCCCTGAGGGATCCAGGTGGGGTTGGGGGCGCCGTGCCCCTGGGTGGTGGTGAGCCGGCGGCGGCCGTACCAGGACCGGCGGTAGTGGACCTGCAGCGAGTTGTCCAGCGACTGCATGACCAGCACGATGATCGTGCGTTCCGACCAGCCGCGCGGGGTGAGCACCCGCCCGTAGCGCAGTGGATGGCGCAGCAGCTCGCCGATCGCCCGGGCCAGCCGCCAGGGGCCGCCGTCGACCAGGGTCGCCTGCAGCAGGCCCATCGCGTTGGCGCCCTTGCCGTACCGCACCGGCTCGAGGTGGGTGCGCGGATCGGGGTGGAACGAGCTGGTGATCGCTACCCCGTCGGTGTAATCCAGCCCGCGGCGGCGGGCCTGCCGGCGCGGGACCGCGGCGCCGAGGATCGCCTCCGAGTTGGTCCGGGTGAGCGCGCCCAGCCGGGGCGAGAGGTCGGGCAGCGCGCCGGTCGCCTTCATGCGGTGCAGCAGCCGCTGGGTGCCGAGCGCCCCGGCCGCGAAGACCACCTGGTCCGCCTCGAAGATCCGCCGGCGCCTGGCGAGCCACGCGCCGGTGCGTACCGTCTCGACCGTGTAACCGCCCCCGCGCCGGGGCCGGACCGCGGTGGCCGTGGTGAGCGGGAACACCTCGGCGCCGAGCCGCTCGGCCAGGTAGAGGTAGTTCTTCGTCAGTGTGTTCTTGGCGTTGTAGCGGCAGCCGGTCATGCACGAGCCGCAGTGGCGGCAGCCGGCGCGTTCGGGGCCGGCGCCGCCGAAGTACGGGTCGGGGACCGTCTCGCCGGGCGGTCCGAAGTGGACCCCGACGGGCGTGGGGTGGAACGTGTCGCCGACCCCCATCCGCTCGGCCACCGCCCGCATGGCCCGGTCCGCGGCCGTGCTCCGGGCGTACGTGACGACGCCCAGCATCCGCTTGGCCTGGTCGTAGTACGGCGCGAGTTCGGTGCGCCAGTCGGTGATGTCGCGCCACTGGGGGTCGTCGTAGAAGTCGGGCAGCGGCTCATAGAGGGTGTTCGCGTAGACGAGGCTGCCGCCGCCCACCCCGGCGCCGGACAGCACCAGGATGTTGCGCAACAGGTCGATGCGCTGGATCCCGAAACAGCCCAGTCTGGGGGCCCACAGCCAGCGGCGCATCCGCCAGGACGTCTGCGGGAACTCGTCGTCGGCGAACCGCCGACCGGCCTCCAGCACGGCCACCCGGTAGCCCTTCTCGGCCAGGCGCAGCGCGGCGACGCTGCCTCCAAATCCGGAGCCGATCACCACCACGTCGTACGCCATACCGCATGATTACCCGCGGGTAACCGGTCGGCAAGACCCAGGTGGTGGGCGAGCGGCCGACAGCCCCGGCGCACTGGACAGCCGGCCGGGCGCAACCACGGGTCGTGCCGGCCCAGCGGGGCGTGCGGTCAACCGGGTGTCACGACCGGCCGGGTTCGAGGCGCGTCAGCGCCAGGCGCGCCGCGCCGGCGAGCGCGACGATGTGCAGGCCGAGGACGAGCATCGAACGCCACCAGGCCGAGGCCGTGGGCTCCCAGAGGCTGTCGCTGAACGGGATCATGCTGAGCAGGTCCACGGTGGAGGCGGTGGCCGCCAGGCCCCAACGGGTCTGCGCGAGCCAGGAGACGTGTTGCAGGATCGGCCCCGCGTCCTCCAGTTCGAACAGCCCGCCGCAGAGCACCAGTTGCGTCATCACCGCGACCACCAGCACCGGCGTGGTCTGCTCGAGGGTACGGACGAGCGCGCTGACGCACAGCCCGAGCACCGTGCAGGAGATCGACACGAGCGCGACGGGGACGACGACCTCGGTCATCGGCGAGTCGAAGACCAGGGCCCGGTCCGGGCCGCCCCGGCCCCACAGCGCGAGGCGGACGAAGATGATCACCTGGGCGGTGTTGATCAGGGTAAACACGACGATCTTCGAGGCGAGGTACGAACTCGGCGACAGGCCCACCGCCCGCTCCCGTTTGTAGATCGACGACTCGGCGACGATCTCCCGGATCGCGGGCGCGATGCCCATGAACGCCGCGCCGACGACCAGCACGACCAGCAACCGCTGCGCCTCCAGGCTGATCATGCGGGGCGGTGGCGTGCCGAGGCCGAGTTCACCGGGTACGGAGTGGGTGAGCAGAGCCAGCACGAGCGGCAGTCCGAGCAGGAACAGCGCGTATCCACGATCCGCCCCGATCACCGCGGCCATCCGCCCGCACAGCGTGACGAACTGCCGCAGCAGCGCGCTGGGGTGCAGCGCTCGGCGGGCGATGGGCGGGCGGCCCAGCGTCAGGCGCACGGGCTTGGCCGGTGTCGCCGCCGACGCGCCCGGCGCCGTGCCACCCGTCGGCCGGGTCGGCTGTGCGAGCGGGGTGTCCGACGGCGACGACGCGGGCAGTTCGCGCGCCGATGCGGCGGGGAAGGGCTCCGCCTGCGGCACCGAGATCATCGGCTCCATGATGTACTGCCGGTAGAAGTTCGAGACCCGGAAGCGCTGCGCCCACACCTCCGGCTCGTCGGTGACCTTGGCGAACACCTCCGCGTAGTCGGCGGCATCGAAGAACTCCAGCACCCGCTCCGGCGGGCCGAAGTAGCCGAGCCGGCCGCCCTGGCAGAGCACCATCACCCGGTCGCACAGATCGAGGTGCAGCACATTGTGGGTGACCACGATGACGGTGCGACCGCGGTCCGCGAGCTGCCGCAGCTCCGTCATGACCTCCTTGTCCAGCGCCGGGTCCAGTCCGGAGGTGGGCTCGTCGAGGCAGAGCAGGGACGGCTCGGTCAGCAACTCCATCGCCACCGAGGCGCGCTTGCGCTGGCCGCCGGAGAGGGTGTCGATGCGCGCCCCGGCCCGCTCGGTGAGGCCGAGCGTCTCGATCACCTGGTCGACCCGCGCCTTGCGCACCCGGCGCGGGACGTCGTCGGCGAAGCGCAGCGAGGCGGCGAAGCGCAGCGCCCGACGTACGGTCAACTGCCGGTGCAGCACGTCGTCCTGCGGCACCATGCCGATGCGGTAGCGTAGCTCGGCGTAGTCCGCGTACAGGTCCCGGCCGGCGTAGCGCACCGTGCCCATGGTCGCCGGCCGGATGCCGGTCAACGCCCGCAGCAGGGTGGACTTCCCGCAGCCGCTCGGCCCGATCAGCGCGAGCATCTGCCCCTCGGCGAGCGCGAAGCTCACGTCGTCCAGGAGCACCTTGTCCTTGATCTGTACGGTGAGGTCATCGGCGAGCAGCGATGTCGGCCCCGTGTCGACGTACTGGTGTAGCCGCCGCCCGTCGAAGGCGAATTCGTACCGGCCGATCGAGATCATGTCGCCGGGGGCGAGCAGAGCTCGGGGCACCTGCCGCCCGTTGTGGAAGGTGCCGTTGCGGCTGCCCAGGTCGACGACGAGGTACGTCCCGTTGACGTGGCGTACCTCCGCGTGGTGCTTGGAGACCAGCAGATCGTCCAGGATGACGTCGTTGTCCGGGTCACGGCCGATGCGCAGCCGGGTGGCGATCTCGTACTGGCCGGCTTCCGGACGGGTGGCGGCGGTGGCCGTGACCCGGCCCACCCCGGGCAACCCCGCCCCGGCCCCGGCAGCGGGGGCGGCACCTTGCCGCGGTACGCCGCCCGGGGCGGCCCCTTGCCGCGCTGCGCCCGCGACGGCGCCTTGTTGCGGTACGGGGCCGGGGGCCTGCTGCGGCTGCGGGGCGTCGGCGGCCACCGCGGGCCCGCCCGACGCCTCGGCAGGCAGCCCGTCGGCCGGGGCCGCATCGGCGTCGACGTCGGGCACCCCGCCGTCGATCGCGTCGGTGGCGACGGTGAAACGCAGTACGGGTCCGTCGGCACCACCGAGACGGACCTCGATGCCCTCGGTCACCGTGACCGACGACCGGCGCTCGCCGTCCACATAGGTGCCGTTGGTGCTCTCCAGGTCGCGCAGCAGCCACCCGCCGTCCACCCAGCACACCTCGGCATGGTGTCGGGACACCCGGCTGTCCTCGATGACCAGCTGGCACGTCGGATCCCGGCCGACCAGGATGGACCGGTCGATGCGGGCCACGGCGCGGGCGGAACCACTGGACACCTCGAGTCCGGCCGCGCCGAGCGCGGACGCCTCCGGTTGATCGCTCATCCCCACGGCAAACATCATCCACGCTGTGTCCAGCCCGCCGCCCGCCGGTCGTCGCCGGCCCGGCTTCCGTCAGGGCCGGGGCGGCTTTTCGGTGCCGAACAGCCAGGCGTCGAACAGCGCGCCCAGCGATCTACCCGAGACCCGTTCGGCGTGCGCGACGAACTCCTCAATCGTGGCGTTGCCGTCGCGCTTCTCCTCGGCCCAGGTCCGCAGGATCCGGAAGAACGCGTCGTCGCCGACCGTCTTGCGCAGCGCGTGCACAGCCATGCTCCCGCGCTGGTAGATCGCCCAGCCGCCGCTGGTGAACATGTCCGGGCCCGGATCGCCTGGCGGCACCCTCCACATCCGGTCCCCGGCCGACGAGTACAGCCGGGCGAACTGCTGGTCGACCGACGGCCCGCCGGAGTGCTCGGTCCACAGCCACTGCGCGTACTGCGCGAAGCCCTCGTTGAGCCAGATGTCCTGCCAGCGCGCGACCGAGACACTGTTGCCGAACCACTGATGGGCGATCTCGTGCGCGACGACCCCGGTGGCCCGGGCGTCATCGGTGAAGAAGCCCGGCGAATAGACGGGGCGCGCCTGGTTCTCGAGCGCGAAGCTCACCAGGCGTTCGTTGTGTACGACACCCCCGTACGCCTCGAACGGGTACGGCCCGAACTTCTCGGCGAGGAAGTCGGCGATCTCGCCGGTGCGAGCCAGCGCCCGGTCGGCCGTACCCTCCGGCAGGCTCTCGGCGACAGCCGTGACCATCGGCCGGCCGTTGTGGGTGGTGCTGTTGACCCGGTACTCACCGATCACGATCGTCGCCAGGTAACTGGCCATCGGCGAGCGTTCGGCCCACCGCCAGGTCGTCCAGCCGCCGGCCGCGGTCGTGCC
Organism: Micromonosporaceae bacterium; assembly: GCA_047459115.1. Classification (GTDB taxonomy): domain Bacteria; phylum Actinomycetota; class Actinomycetes; order Mycobacteriales; family Micromonosporaceae; genus VSCG01. The sequence continues at coordinate 17,671 of VSCG01000006.1, read as the reverse complement.
CACCGGCACGCCGTTGCTCAACGCGGCCAGGCCGTCCGGCACGGTGATCGCGATGGTGTACGTCGCCTTGTCGGACGGGTGGTCGTTGACCGGGAACCAGGTGCTCGCCGACCGCGGCTCGCCGATCGCGATGGCGCCGTCGGAGGTGTGGATGAAGCCCTCCGCGCCGAGCCCGGCCAGGCTGGCCGGCTCGGGCACACCCGCGTAGCGTACGTCCACGGTGAACCGGCTGCCGTCGGGCAGGCCGGTCGCCGGAGTCACCACGAGCTCGTCCCCGTCCCGCCGGTGCGTGGCGTGCGCGCCGTCGACCCGCACCGACTCGACCTCCAGCCCGCTGAAGTCGAGGTTGAACCGGGACAGATTCTGGGTCGCCCGCGCGGTGATGACCGCCTGGCCGCTCAACCGGTCCGTCCGCGGGTCGTACCTGATGCGCAGGTCGTAGTTGACGACGTCGTAGCCACCGTTGCCGAGCGCCGGGTAGTAGGGGTCGCCGATGCCCGCCGCGCCCGCCCGGAAGCCGCCCGCCGCAGGCTCGGTGACCTGCTCCGACGGCTCGCCGGTGCAGCCGCCCAGTACGAGCATGGCGGCCGACACGACGGCCGCGATCACACCCCGTGTCTTCACGCCGGCCACCCTAGTGCTGTCCGCTGCTGGCCGCCCCGCCGCGGAACGCTACCGGGCGGCGGCGGCGGGTAGCCGCGCAACCGCCTGGCCGAGCAGCTCCGGCAGGCTCGCACCGCGCCCCTCGCCTTCGCCCACCAGCATCAGCAGCACGGTGGCGGTGCCGCACCGGGCGACAGCCCGGTCGCCGTCGAGGAAGGCGTCGTCGCCGATGCCCGGCAGCCGGGTGCCCCGGGTGTGGTTCTGCCACGCCGCCCGGCCGAGCACCCCCTCGATGACCTGGAGCACCATGACCGGCTTGCTGGTGCCCGCGCTGGCGTACGCGGTCATGCGCAGGAACCTGGGGGCGCCGGTGTCCACGATGACCACCGGCCGCCCGAGGGCCTGGCTGACCTCCTCGGCGGTGAGCAGGACCCCTGCGGTAAGCCGGCGCCCGGCCGGTGCCGCGGATGCTTGCCGGTCGCCAGCGGTATCGATGCCGAGCAGGGACGCGACGATCGGATCCTCGGTCGCCGGTTGGCTGCCGTCCCGGTGACCGGCGGCGCCCCGCTCGACCAGGCTTACCGTGAGGACGTTGCGGGTCCACCGGCGTGCGGTCACGGTGACCGTGTCCCCGGTGTCGCAGGTGCCGAGCAGGCGCGCGGGCAGGGCCCAGGCCGTGGTCTGGTCCGAGGTGCCGTCGTCGATGGCGAGGTAGTAGACCAGCGGCCGGGACGGCGAGTCCTCCCCGCCTGATTCGACCTTCCATACGTCGATCCACAGCACCTGCCCGGTGACGGTGAGCGGCGTGGCCACGTCGACGGCCAGCCGGATCAGGCCGTGCACCCCGCGCGCCAGGAGGAGCAGCCCGAGCGCGACCCCGGCCACCTGGACCGCCCCGGACCACCGCACGGCGGTGTCGGGCACCTGGCCGACGCCGGCCAGGTCGCCGATGACCGTCCACCACCAGCGCAGCAGTACGAATCCGACGACGATCGCGAGCAGGCGCGGGCGGACGACCTGCCACGGGGTCGCCCCGTAGCGGCCACCGCGGGGGTAGCGGATCCGGACCCGGTGCCAGGTGCCGCCGTAGGAGGACCAGACACGCTTGCGGTCACCCATCCCCATGTCGATGACCGCGCTGGCGACCCTCGTCGTGCCGAGCGCCGCGCCGTACGCCAGGTAGCGGTCCCAGACCGCGACCGCGGCCGGGGGCAGGTCGGCGAACGACTCGTGGGCGCGCAGCCAGTCCCGCACGGCCAGCCACCGCGCCGCCGCCACCACGCCGGCCGGGGTCTCCCGCTCCCCGGGCCGACGCGCGGCGACACCGCTGAGCACCAACCAGGCGACCACTCCGGCCGACCACGCCGCCTCGAAGGGCTCCTCACCGTCCACCCGCAGTTCGTGGCGCAGGACACCGGCGGCCACCCCGAGAGCGGCGACCGCCGCCGCGAGCACCAGGGCGACGACCAGGCCTCGTCCGAACCGTGGCCGGGACAGCCCGCGCGAGCGCGCGTCCGCCACGATCTCCGCGCGCAGGTGCTTCCACCAGTTCCGCGCCCTGCGCTTGTCCCGGAAGGTCAGCGCGGTCAGCGGCACCACCCCGTCGATGGCCAGACCCCGCACCCGGTCGAAGATGCGCTGCTCGTATCTGGACAGGCCGGCCGGGTTCGTCTGAACGATGTGGACCGTGGTGTGCCTCGGGTCGTTGTCCGGCTGCCGGAACTCGATGATCCGACGTGCGCCGAGGTCCAGCAGGATCGCCCCGGCAGCGTCCTCGGTCAGGTCCCAGTTGCTCGCGACGAGGCTGGCCAACGCCGGAGGCTCCGGGCCGAGCTCCGGCGTCGCCGGCAACGGCTGCACGCCGCGCGGACGGGTGGCCAGGCGAGCCAGCCCGTACAGCCCGAACCACACGGCCACCGGTAGCGCCCCCAGGCCGATCTCGATGAGCCACGGGTTCATGGCGCCTCCTGGGCACGACGGGTCAGAACCGGACCTGGACTGGGCCCCGTTCCGCCTCGGCGGTCTGGAAGAAATCCTTGGGCCGAAAGCCCATCATTCCGGCGAAGATGCTGGCCGGCAGCGACTGGATCGCCGTGTTGTACGTCTGCACCGCGCTGTTGTAGAACTGCCGCGCGTACGAGATCTTGTCCTCGGTGCCGGTCAGCTCGGTCTGCAGCGCCATGAAGTTCTGGTTCGCCTTCAGGTCCGGGTACGCCTCGGCGAGGGCGAACAGCCGGCCGAGCGCCTGCGTGAGCATGTTCTCCGCGTCGGCCCGATCCGCGGGCTCGGACCCGGCCGCCGCGACCGCGGAGTTGCGGGCCTGGATCACGGCCTCAAGCGTGCCCTTCTCGTGGGCCGCGTACCCCTTCACCGTCTCGACCAGGTTCGGGATCAGATCCGTACGCCGCTTGAGCTGCACGTCGATCTGGGCCCACGACGCCTCGACCTGGTTGCGCCGGCGGATCAGCCGGTTGTACGCCATGACCAGCCACACCAGCAGGGCCACGACGACCAGGCAGGCGAACACGCTCAGCAGGACGAGCACCAATCCGAATCCGAACTCCATGATCAGCCCTTCATGCCCGGGACAGACCCGGCTTGGCGTGATGATCCGGGCATTCGGACCGGACGGCGAGCGACTGTCGCCAACCCGACTCCCGGTCGGGGTCAGCGGTCCAGCACCAGGCCGACCTTCTGGAACTCCTTGAGGTCCCGGTAGCCGCACTTGGCCATCGCGCGCTTGAGGCCCCCGAACAGGTTGAGCTGACCGCTGGGGTCGTTGGCGGGTCCGTACAGGATCTGCTCCAGGGAGCCGAGCGGCTCGCGTGCCGCGCGGAACGCGCCCCGGGGCAGCTTCGGGTGGCTCGCCGCCGAGTGCCACCAGGCCCCGCCCGCGGGCGCCTCGGTGCACGCCGACAGCGGCTCGCCGAGCATCACCGCGTCGGCTCCGCACCCCAGCGCCTTGGCGATGTCGCCGCTGGTGCGCAGGTCGCCGTCGGCGATCAGGTGCACGTACCGGCCGCCGGTCTCGTCCAGGTAGTCACGGCGCGCCTCGGCGGCGTCGGCGATCGCGGTGGCCATCGGCACGCGGATGCCGAGCACCGTGTCTGTTGTGGACCACCGGTCCGCCCCCACGCCCACGATGACGCCGGCCGCCCCGGTGCGCATCAGGTGCAGCGCCGTCTGGTAGTTGGTGCAGCCCCCGACCACCACGGGCAGGTCGAGATCGGCGATGAACTCCTTGAGGTTCAGCGGCTCATCCACGCTGGACACATGCTCGGCCGAGACGAGCGTGCCCTGGATGACCAGGAGGTCCACCCCGGCGTCGAGGATCACCGGCGCGAGGGCGAGCGTGTGCTGCGGCGAGACGCGCACGGCCACGTGCACCCCGCCGTCGCGGATCTGCTTGACCCGCTCGCCGACCAGCTCCGGCTTGATCGGCTCGGCGTACACCTCCTGCAGCCGGTGGGTGGCCGAGCCGTCGCCGCCCAGCTCCGCGAGCTCCGCGAGCACCTTCGAGGGGTCCTCGTAGCGGGTCCACAGGCCCTCGACGTTGAGCACGCCCAGCCCGCCGAGGCGGCCCAGCGCGATCACCGAATCCGGGCTCATGGTGGCGTCGGAGGGGTGCGCCACGCAGGGGATCTGGAACTGGTACGCGTCGAGCTGCCAGGACGTGGAGACATCGTCCACGTCGCGGGTGCGGCGGGTCGGCACGATGGCCACGTCGTCCAGGTGGTAGCCCCGCCGGGCCACCTTGCCCAGCCCGATCTCCACGTTGTCACGCACGTACGGCGCTCCTCGGGGCAATCAGCGCGCGGTGTAGTTCGGCGCCTCGACGGTCATCTGGATGTCGTGCGGGTGGCTCTCGCGCAGCCCGGCGCCCGTGATCCGGATCAGCCGGCCCCGCCGCTGCAGCTCGGGCACGGTCTGCGCGCCCACGTACCCCATCGCCTGGCGCAGCCCACCGACGAGCTGGTGCGCGACGGCCGCGAGCGGTCCCCGGTAGGGCACCTGACCCTCGACCCCCTCGGGCACCAGCTTGTCCTCGCTGAGCACGTTGTCTTGCATGTAGCGGTCCTTGGAGTAGGACCGGGCTCCACCGCGTGCCTGCATCGCGCCGAGCGAGCCCATCCCCCGGTACGCCTTGAACTGCTTGCCGTTGATGAAGATGAGCTCGCCGGGGCTCTCCTCGCAGCCGGCGAGCAGCGAGCCGAGCATGACCGAGTCGGCGCCGGCGACGATGGCCTTGGCGATGTCGCCGGAGTACTGCATGCCGCCGTCGGCGATGACCGGCACGCCTGCCGGGCGGCAGGCCCGCGCCGCCTCCATGATCGCGGTCACCTGCGGCACGCCGACCCCCGCGACGACCCGGGTGGTGCAGATCGAGCCCGGGCCCACGCCTACCTTCACCGCGTCCGCACCGGCCCGCACGAGCGCCTCCGCGCCCTCGTACGTCGCCACGTTCCCGCCGATCACGTCGACCTCGGGGACGTCGCGCTTGAGTCGGGCGACCATCTCCAGCACGTTGCGGCTGTGCCCGTGGGCGCTGTCCACGACGATCACGTCCACCCCGGCGTCCACGAGGCTGCGCGCCCGCTTGTACGCGTCCTCCCCGACGCCCACCGCGGCGGCGACCCGCAGCCGGCCGGCGTCGTCCTTTGTGGCGTACGGGAACTGCTCGCTCTTGGCGAAGTCCTTGACGGTGATGAGGCCGCGCAGCCGGCCGGTCTCGTCGACCAGCGGCAGCTTCTCGACCTTGTGCCGGCGCAACAGGGCGAGCGCGTCCTGCTTGGTCACGCCGACGGGCGCGGTGACCAGCGGCATGCGGGTCATCACGTCCTGCACCTTGACCGATTTGTCGGTAACGAACCTCATGTCACGGTTTGTAACGATGCCGATGAGCGCACCGTCCCCCGCGACCACGGGCACGCCCGAGATCCGGTACCGCGCACAGAGATGGTCGACGTCGTGCAGGGTGTCCTCCGGGGAGCAGGTCACCGGATTGGTGATCATGCCCGCCTCGGACCGCTTGACCAGGTCCACCTGCAGCGTCTGCTCCTCGATGGACAGGTTGCGGTGCAGCACCCCGATGCCGCCCTGCCGCGCCATCGCGATCGCCATCCGTGCCTCGGTGACCGTGTCCATCGCGCTCGAGATCAACGGGATGGACAGGTGCACCCGCCGCGACAACCGGGTGCCCGGGTCGACGTGGCTCGGCACCACGTCGGACTCCGCCGGCAGCAGCAGCACGTCGTCGAAGGTCAACCCGAGAGGCAGGCCGGCGTCCGTCCCGCCGTAGGCGCCGACGACGGGCGACTCGCCAGCGGAGCCGGGCGAAAGATCCACGATCAGCCTCCCTCGGGACGTGGATTTCATGGTACCCACCCGACCTGCCCCGACTCGTTGGCGTCAGGGCGGCGGCGACGGGTGTTCAGGGATACGGTTAGGGCGTGCACGACGAGCCGCTCGACCCCTTCACGGGCGATCCCGCCGACCCGGCCGCCGAACTCGACGACCTCGAGTCCGAGGCGATGGAGCCGCTGTCGCCGACTGAACGTGAAGACGTGCTCGAGGACCTGGCGGATCTGGAGATCTACCAGACGCTGCTCGCCCCGGCCGGGGTCCGCGGGCTCGTCATCGAGTGCGAGGACTGCCACGAGCCACACTACTTCGACTGGGACCTGCTGCGCGGCAACCTCAAGCACCTGCTCGACTCCGGCCGCCCGCGCATCCACGAGCCGGCCTACGACCCGGACCCGGAACGCTACGTGACGTGGGAGTACGCGCGGGGCTACGCCGACGGGGTGCACGACGCGCTCGCCGAGAGCGCCGAGGACCACGAACTGTAGCTCGCCCGCAGCGGACGTCAGCTGACCAGCCCGGCCCGGAAGCCGGACGCCACCGCGTGCGCCCGATCGCGCGCCCCCAGCTTGCGGAACAGCCGCCGCGCGTGCGTCTTGACGGTGTCCTCCGAGACATAGAGGTCCCGCCCGATCTCCGCGTTGCTCTTGCCGTCAGCCATGCCACGCAGCACCTGCAGCTCCCGCTCGGTGAGGGCCGGCCGCTTGGCGTTGCGGCCGCGTTCCGCGACGAGGTCGGTGCGCTGCTGCGGCACCACCGTGGCGCTGCTGTTCCCGGAGATCGGCGCGACCGCGGCAGGAACGGCTGGGCGTCCGGCGGCGGCCGGTTCGGTGGCCGCGGGATCCCCGGCACGTCCGGCCGAGGCCACCCCGACACCCGGGGGCGCGGGGCATCCGGACGCGGGCGGCATCGGGGCCCCGTCGAGCAGCGGCGGGCTGACCAGCAGCAGCGTCTTGGTGACGGCGGTGACCAGGTCCTGGCCGGTGCCGCGGATCACCCCGCGCGCGCCCGCCGCCACCGCCGCCGCTGCGGCACGCGGCTCCTGGTCGCCGAGCAGCACGACGGTCGCCTTGGGTGCCCGGTTGAGCACCCTCCGGGTGAACGCCACCGGGTCGGGTTTGCTGAGCGCAGCGTCGACAAGCACGACGTCGGTAGGCCGTTCGGCCAGCCGCGCCATCACCTCCATCTCGGAGACCGCGGTGCGCACCGCGGCGGCGACGCCCAGCCGCGCGGCGCAGGACGCGATGGCCTGAGCCGCGAGCGGTGTCCGAACACACACGAGGACCGTGCGCACGTGATCCCCCATCCAGCCGTGGCGATGACCCACTCCTGTGCGGAGAAGACCGGTGAATCACCTAAGCATGACGCATTTTCCGGCCATGAGTGGGGAAAACACACTAAATCGGCCGATGAGTTCTGGACGGTTGGATCCGCGCTTTCCGGGGTATGGGAGAAGCCCGGTCGATAACCGGTGCCAGGAGAGCATCCGGACCGCCGAGCGGCGATCACCTCGGCTCAGTGCGGTCCGCGGCATATGGAAGGGCTCGGACATGGTGAACATCCGCAGGCTACCCCGGCCGGTCGCCGAGGCCTGGGAGTGGCAGCGGCTCGGCGCCTGCCGGGGCAGCGACAGTACGGTGTTCTTCCAGCCGGACGGCGAACGCGGGACGTCCCGGGACAGACGGGAGGCCCGGGCGAAGGCCCTGTGCGGCCGCTGCCCGGTGCGCCCGGAGTGCGCGGCACATGCGCTGGCCACCCGCGAACCGTACGGCGTGTGGGGCGGCTTCACCGAAGGCGAACGGCTGCGGCTGCTCGCCGCCGGCTGGGAGGACCTGGCCGACCGCCGGCGCACCCGGGTGGACATCGCGCGGCTGGCGGCGCGGCTGCACCCCCGCGCCCCGGTCGCCCTGCCCAGGCCCCGTGCCCCACGACCCGAGCGGGCGGCCGACGCCGGGAGACGGTTCGCGGAGTCGCGCGGCTAGTCGCCGGTCAACCCGGCGGGTCTGGGCCGACCGGCCGGCTGGAGCGCGCCGGGGGAGCACGAAGAAAGAATCCGGGCGGCCGTGCCGGCCGCCCGGATTTCGTACGGATCGGTCAGAAGCCCGGGCCGTGCTGGTGGCCGTGGCCGTGCCCGTGCCCGTTCTGCGCCGGCTCGGGTTCCGTCGGCTTCTCCACCACCAGGCTCTCGGTGGTCAGCAGCAGCCCGGCGATGGACGCCGCGTTGGCGACCGCGTTGCGCGTCACCTTCACCGGGTCGACGATGCCGGACTTGAGCAGATCGGTGTACTCGCCGCTGGCCGCGTTGAGACCCTCGCCCCAGCCCATCTCGCGGACCTTGGCCACCACGATGTTGCCGTCGTGGCCGGCGTTCTGCGCGATCCACCGCAGCGGCTCGGCCAGCGCCTTACGCACGATGGAGACACCTGTCCGCTCGTCGGCGTCGGCGGGCAGGTCGGTGTCGAGCACCGAGGCGATCTGCACGAGCGCCGCACCCCCGCCGGGCACGATGCCCTCCTCGACGGCCGCCTTGGTCGCCGAGATCGCGTCCTCGATGCGGTGCTTCTTCTCCTTCATCTCGACCTCGGTCGCGGCCCCGGCCTTGATCACCGCGACGCCGCCGGAGAGCTTGGCCAGCCGCTCCTGCAGCTTCTCCCGGTCCCAGTCGGAGTCGGTGGCCTCGATCTCCGTGCGGATCTGGTCGATGCGGGCGGCCACGTCGCTCTGCTTGCCCGCGCCGTCCACGATCGTCGTGGTGTCCTTGGTGACCACCACGCGGCGCGCCCGGCCGAGCACTGAGAGGCCGACCGAGTCGAGCTTGTAGCCCAGCTCGGGCGAGACCACCTCGCCGCCGGTGAGGATCGCCATGTCCTGCAGCATCGCCTTGCGCCGGTCGCCGAAGCCGGGGGCCTTGACCGCGCAGACCTTCAGCGTCTTGCGGATCGAGTTGACCACCAGCGTGGCCAGCGCCTGCCCCTCGACGTCCTCGGCGACGATCAGCAGCGGCTTGGCGTCCTGGACGAGCTTTTCCAGCAGTGGCAGCAGGTCCTCGACCGCGGAGATCTTCTCGGTGGTGACGAGGATGTAAGCGTCCTCCAGCACCGCCTCGCCGGCCTCGGGGTCGGTGACGAAGTGCGGGGAGATGTACCCCTTGTCGAACTGCATACCCTCGGTCACCTCGAGCTCGGTGGCGAGGGTCGAACCCTCCTCGACGGTGATCACGCCGTCGCGGCCGACCTTCTCCATCGCCTCGGCGATCATGTCGCCGATGGCGGAGTCCTGGGCCGAGACCGTGGCCACGTGGGCGACGTCGTCGCGGCTGGCCACCTCGGCGGCCTTGTCGAGCAGGGCCTGGCTGACCCGGGAGACCGCGGCGTCCATGCCGCGCTTGAGCCCCATCGGGTTCGCGCCCGCCGCGACGTTGCGCAGGCCCTCACGGACCATCGCCTGGGCGAGCACGGTGGCGGTGGTGGTCCCGTCGCCGGCGACGTCGTTGGTCTTCGTCGCCACCTCCTTGACCAACTGCGCGCCGAGATTCTGGTACGGATTGGCGAGCTCGATCTCCTTGGCGATCGTCACGCCGTCGTTCGTGATCGTTGGGACGCCGAACTTCTTGTCCAGCACGACGTTGCGCCCACGGGGCCCGAGGGTGACCTTGACCGCGTCAGCGAGCGTGTTGACACCGTGCTCGAGCAGGTGCCGGGCGTCGTCCGAGAAGCTCAGGATCTTCGCCATGTCTCTGTGTAGTCCCTTCACGCACTGCCGCCCCGGCCAGGCGCCCGAAAGCGCCCGGAACCCGGGGCGGCAGTAACTTCAGTAGGTCACTTCTCGATGACCGCGAGGACGTCCCGGGCCGACAGCACCAGGTACTCCTCGCCGTTGTACTTGACCTCGGTGCCTCCGTACTTGGAGAAGAGGACCCTGTCGCCGACCTTGACGTCGATCGGCACCCGGTTGCCCTTGTCGTCGATGCGGCCCGGGCCCACAGCGAGGACTACGCCCTCCTGCGGCTTCTCCTTGGCGGTGTCGGGAATGACGATGCCCGACGCCGTGGTCGTCTCAGCCTCGCTCGCCTGGACCACGATGCGGTCCTCGAGCGGCTTGATCGCAACCTTCGTCGCGGTAGTCACGGGCATACCCTCCTGGGGTACATGGTTTCGTTGCCGGCCGGAGCCGGCGACCGTATGCGTGCTCAGACCGCCCGGGCGGAACCGTCGTCGCGGGTGCCGGACCGCCGGGCGTGGCGCCCATCAGCCGTCACCGGCCGACGAGCTGGCACCCTCGGCTTGAGAGTGCTAACCCGCAGGTTATTCCGCCGGCTAGCACTCCGTCAAGGAGAGTGCCAATATGCGCCCCGACGTGGGACACCGTTCGCGCGGACAGCTGCACGGACGGACCGGATCGGGCATGGTATGGGCATGCGTGCATCAGTGGGCGACCGGTTGCACATCCGCGGCAACGCGGTCGGATTGGGCAGCAAGATCGCGGAGATCATCGAGGTGCGCGGCAAGGACGGCTCGCCGCCGTACGTCGTGCGCTACCCGGACGGGCGTACCAGCATCGTCTACCCCGGCCCCGACAGCGTGGTCGAGCCGGCCGCATCGCCCGCCTGACGGCGGGATGGATCCCGGGCACCTGGCGGTACTGCGTACTCCCGAAGGGGCCGCCGCGTTGGCGGCGGCACGCGACGCGCTGGCGGCGGGGCAAACCGTCGTCGCCCTGCGCGCCCGCGGCGTGCCGCCCGCCACCGCGGCGGCCGCGTTCACCCAGGCCGAACTGCGCGCGCGGGCGGTCGCCAAGTTCGGCGACGACGCGCACCGGATGTTCTTCACCCGTACCGGAATGCAGCAGGCGACCCGCGCCGTCGTGGCGGACCGGCGCGCCGCACGCCTGCGGGCCGCCGGGGTCCGCACGATCGCCGACCTGGGCTGCGGCATCGGGGCCGACGCCCTCGCCTTCGCCCGCGCCGGCATCCGGGTGTACGCCGTGGAGGCGGACCCCGCGACCGCGGCCGTGGCCGAGGCCAACGCGCAGGCGCTGGGGCTGGCGGATCTCGTGTCGGTCCACTGTGGCGACGCGACCAGGGCGCCGCTGGACGACGTGGACGCGGTCTTCTGCGACCCCGCGCGCCGCTCGCCCCAGGGTCGGCGGGTGTTCGACCCGGCCGCGTTCTCGCCACCCTGGGAGTTCGTGGCCGAACTGCCACGCCGGGTACCCCGCACCGTGCTCAAGCTCGCCCCCGGCATCGACCATGCGCTCGTGCCGCCCGCGGCCGAGGCCGAGTGGGTCTCGGTCGACGGGGAGGTGGTGGAGGCGGCGTTCTGGTGCGGCCCCCTCGCCCAGGCGCCCCGGCGGGCGAGCCTGCTGCGCGCCGGTGCGGTCACCGAGCTGACCGGAACCGGCGAGCGGCTCGCCCCGGTGGACCGCCCGCGCGCGTTCCTCTACGACCCGGACGGGGCCGTGGTGCGCGCGCACCTGGTGGCCGAGTTCGCGGCCACCGTCGACGGCATGCTCGCCGACCCGATGATCGCGTACGTGTACGCCGACTCGGCGGCCCCGACGCCGTACGCGCACTGCTTTCAGGTCGACGAGGTGCTGGCGTTCTCGGTCAAGCGGCTGCGGGCAGCGCTGCGCGAGCGCGGGGTCGGCCGGGTGGAGATCCGCAAGCGGGGCTCGGCCCTGGACCCGGCGGCGCTGCGGCGCGACCTGCGGCTCGCCGGGGACGGCTCCGCGATCGTCGTGCTGACCCGGGTCGCCGGCGCCCCGGTGGCGCTGCTCTGCCGTCCGGCCGCACCCGGGGCCGGACCGCTGGCCGACCCGGCCAGCCACGCCCCGGGCCGGGCCCTGGCTGATCCGGCCGCGACTTCCACGCGACTTCCATGATCCGGAGTCGATCGCGTCGAGGACGTGGGCAACCCGGGTTGAAGGCCACTCCAGCTGCCTACCATGACACGCGGGCAGCATGTAGGTACAATTCTTTAGTTATAGGCATACGGGGTGGTGGTCTTGAGCACGGTGTCGGTTCGCGAGTTCTCCTACAACCCCAGTTCGATGTTTGCCCGCGTCGAACGCGGCGAGACAATCCAGGTAACCCGTCACGGCAAGGTCATCGCCGTGCTGTTGCCAGGGTCCGGAGCCCTGGGGAGATATTCGTCACTGGTGGCCAAAGGGCTCGTCAGGCTGAAGGCCACCACCACCAGCGACCTTGATCGGATCCCCCGGTACGAGGTACCCCCCGGCGCGTCACCCCTGGACCTTCTCCTCGCCGCCCGGGCCGAGGAAGATCATTGATCTACCTCGATTCCTCGGCGTTGGTCACGCTGATCTCCGGACGTTCGTACGCAAAGGAACTGCGTGAGTTCCTGGCCGCGAAGCCCGCGATGCCGATGGCCACGAGCACGCTGGGCTTCATCGAAACGGTCCGGACCCTCGACCAGGTCGGGGAGTATCCCACGATCATGCAGGACCTTGCCCGTGAGTTCACCGAAATCCTCATAACCGAAGAGGTGCGCGACGCCGCCGCGCTACTTCCGAAAGGAGTCAGGACTCTCGACGCCGTGCACATCGCCAGCGCTCAGATCATCGGTGAGGCGCTCGAGGTACTAGTCACCTACGACAAGCGCATGCGCGATGTCGCTCGGTCCGTCGGCCTCCCGGTGGAAGCTCCAGGCCTCGACTGAACCCAGTTTGGCCGTCGCGCGGCCTGTTACCTCCGGTTGTCATAGCCGGTACAAGCGTTAGGGTCGCGATCGTGGCGGGGCAGGGCACGCCGGCAACCGTACTGCTGGCCAGGCAGCGGGTCGCCCACACGCTGCACCCGTACGACGTGGCGGTGGACACCCCCGACTACGGCGCGGCGGCATCAGCCCGCTCGGCCAGCGCAGGAGACTCCCCACCGTGATCGACTCGTCGGTCGACCGGTCCGACACGGTGTTCGTCTCCGCCGGCCGACGCGGGCTTCAGGTCGAACTCGCCCCGGTCGACCTGATCCGGCTGACCTCGGCGACCCTCGCCCCGCTCACCACCGCCGCACCGGCCGGGTAGCGACCGGCGCCCGGGCGCCGGGTAGGAGCTGGCGGCGGCGCGCCTGGCACATGGCGGAGTCGCCATGTGCCAGGCGCACGACCGGGTAGGACCCCTACAGCCGAGCGCACTGCCCGACGGCCGGGCCGCGAACGGTGTTCGGCCGGTCCTCGTTTACGGGCGCCGGATCGTTGCCGGAGCACGACAGCGGACCGCTGATCGTGTTGTCCGCGATCACCACCGGTGCGCTGCCGGTGTGCCGGTTCACGGTGACCGGGCCGCTGACCGTGGTGCCGTCGATCCGCAACCCGCCACTTCCGCCGGTGACCGACAGCGGGCCGGTCACCCGGCTGTTGTCGATCGTGACCGCACCGGTCGCGCCGGTCACCGTCACCGGCCCGCCGATCGTGGCGCCGGTGAACGTGATCAGCAGACTGCCCGTGGCGTTGACCGGCCCGCTGATCTGCCCGTCGGTGACCACCAGTGACGCACCCGACCGGACGGTGACCGGGCCGTTGATGGTGGCGCCCGCCAGGCAGGCCACCCCGGCCGAGACCGTCAGCGGTCCGCGCCGCTCGCCGGTGATGGTCGTGGTGCACTGCGGGCCGGGCCGGCCGACGGCCGAGCGTGGCTCGGTGTCCGCGGTCACCGGTGAGTTGGCGGCGAAGTAGGCCACCAGCATGGTCAGGTCGTTGTCCCCGGTGGTGACCACGTCGGTGCCCTGCCCGAGGGTGAAGAAGTTGTCACCGCCGGCGGCGAGGAACGAGTTCACCGTCACCCGGTACGTCCCGTCCGGGTCGATCGGCGTGCCGTTGAGGCTCATCGAGGTGATCCGCGACCCCTTGGGCGCCTCGGGGTCGTAGGTGTAGAAGAAGCCCTTCGACACGCCGAGCCACAGCAGCGGACGGGACGCCCCCTCCGGCTGCCACTGCTCCTCCAGCACCTGCTTGATCTGGGCGCCGGTGTAGGTCTTGGTGACCACGTCGTTGGCGAACGGCTGCACGGCGAACGCCTCCGCGTAGGTGATTACACCGTCCGGGTCGTAGCGCAGGTCGGCCCGCAGACCGCCGGGGTTCATGAACGCGATCTGCGCCCCGCCCCGACCGGCGTCCCGGGTGCCGGCGAGCTGCACGTCGGCGATGAAGTTGCCCAGCGCCGACTCCTTGCCCCGGTCCTCCTGGCCGTTCGTGAACGCGCGCGTGATGTCCGCGGTGATCGACCCGAGCGGACGCTGACCCAGCTCCTCGGCCCGCTCCTTCGCCGCCGCGACCAAGTCGGCCACCGCCGGGTCCTCCGGCGCCCCGACCACGTCGAGCAGCTCAGCGCGCGCGTCGGTGACCGTGCCCGTCGCCGGGTCGACGGTCAGCGTGACCTTGCCGAGCTTCTTGCCGTAGTCCTGGGTCTGCACCACCGGGCGCAGCCGCTCGGTGCCGGGCACCGGCATGAGGAACGCGTACGGCTGGTGGGTGTGCCCGCTGAAGATGGCGTCGACCGTGGCGTCCACCCGGACGTAGCGGCCGAACACCGGGTCGGCGGCCAGATCCTCGGGCGAGCCGATGTTCTCCGTGGCCGCGCCCTCGTGTGCGAGCAGCACCACCACGTCGGCCTCCCCGTTGGCCGGGTCGCCGTCCTTGAGCTGCCCGGCCACCAGGTTCGCCTCGGCCACCGGGTCGCGGAACGTCAGCCCGGCGATGCCGTCCGGGCTGACCAGCGAGGCGGTCTGCTCGGTGACCACGCCGACGAACCCGACCCGCACCCCGCCGAGGGTGGTGACGTGGTACGCGGGCAGCGCCCGCTCGTCACCCCGGTAGACGTTGGCACCGAGGTACGGGAAGGCGGCCCGGTCGGCGACCCGCCCGGCCAGGTCGGCGTACCCCTTGTCGAACTCGTGGTTGCCCACCGCCGACACCGTCAGGCCGGCGCGGTTGAGCACGTCGATCGTCGGGTTGTCGTCGTCGATGGCCGAGATGAACGTGGACGCGCCGATGTTGTCGCCCGCGGAGACGAACGCGGTGTTCGGGTTGGCGGCCCGCAGCTGCCCGACCAGCCCGGCGAGCTGCGCCGCGCCGCCGACCGGCTGGCCGTCCGAGTTGGCCGGGGACTCCAGCCTGCCGTGGAAGTCGTTGATGCCGAGCAGCTGCAGCTCGACGGGCCCGGTCGCGGCGGTGCGCAGACCCACGACGATCGGGTCGTGGTCGCTGGCCCGGTACGGGTCCGGGGCGTAGAAGGCGGCCACCCCGTCGTACTGGAACGCGTACGACTCGACCGCGTTGATCTGCCAGACGTCGACGCCGGTGACCCGGGACGCCAGTGACGGCGAGGCGAGGACGTGGTCGAGCGACCCGGACTCGCCGTTGAACACGTAGGTGGACTCGCCGGTCGTGTTGAGGTTGACGTACTGCTCGTCGTAGAGGACCTGCATCGGGTCCTCGTACGTGTAGGCGTTGAAGTCGCCGAGCAGCAGCACATGGTCGCTGCCGCTGTCGGCCGCCAACCGGCCGGCGAAGGCCGCCAGCGACCGGGCCTGGCGGACGCGGTCACCGTTGAAGGCACCCTGGCCGTCGCCGGTGTCGGCGTTGTCGCCGGCGCCCGTGCCGCCCTTGGACTTGAAGTGGTTGACGATCACGGTGAAGGTCAGCGGCCCGGCGGTGAAGGTCTGCGCGATCGGCTCACGCGCGTTGGACCACACCGTCTCGTCGTTGATGGACCGGGACGGGCCGCTGGGCTGCACGGTGGCCGGCTTGAAGATGATCGCCGTGGTGATGACGTCCTGCTGCGCCGGCGCCGGAAGGTCGGCCGGACTGCGGACGTAGTCCCAGGTGCCCGCGCCGTCGGCGGCGTTGAGCGCGGCGACCAGGCGCTTGAGCGCCTTCTGCGGGTCGTCGGGCGAGAAGCGTACCGAGTTCTCGATCTCCTCGAGCGCCACGACGTCGGCGTCCAGCGCGGAGATCGCCGAGACGATCTTCGCCTCCTGCTTGGCCAGCTCCGCCTCGTTGGCCGCACCGCGCGCCTCGCCGCCGAAGTGGACGAAGTAGTTCAGCACGTTGAACGAGGCCACCCGGATGTCGCCGCCGACGTTCTCCGGCGCGGCCGTACGCGGGTTGACGGTCTTGAACGTGGTACGCGCAGCCGCCGGGGTGTCCGCGCTGACCGGCGTGGTCGGCTGCAACCGCCACTCGTTGAAGCTGTAGGAGAGGACGCTCGGGCCGAAGCTCTCCACCGCGTCGCCGACCCGCAGCGGGTTGTCCTTGGACAGGTACGGCGGCAGCAGGCCAGCGGTGGACAGGTTGGTGGTCTTGCCGTCGTCGACGAGGATCCGGCCGAGCTTGTTGGCGGCGGCGATGTCGCGGGCCGCGTCCGATCCGGGGCGGGCGCGGTCGGTCGGGATGGCCGCCGGGCGGTCGCCGGCAGCGAGCACCACCTCGCCGAACCGGTTGAGGTTGTAGACCTCGGAGACGGTGAAGGCACCGACCGGGGCGACCAGCATCGACTCGACCGACTCGCGGGCGGCGTCGTCCAGCGGCAGGGTCAGCGGCACCGGCTCGGGCAGCGGCACCGCCCGCTCGCAGATCTGAACCGCGTCCCGGTTGGCGATGCTCACCTGGGTAAGCCCGTTGAACTCGCTGACCGTCCCGGTGACCCGGACCCGGTCGCCGATGGCGACCGACGGGTGGTTCGCCGCGTCGCTGGTCAGGTAGACGAAGATGCCGTCCGAGGCGACACCGGCCGCGACCGGGCGCGCACCACCGCTGCCGGCCGTCTGCACGTAGATGCCGTTGTATCCACCGGTGCGGTGATCGGCGGTGACCACGCCCTCGACGGTCACCGTGGCGCCCGGGATCGGCGTCGCCGCGCCGGTGCCCTGCACCTGCGCGATCGTGTGGTCCACCGGGGCGGTGCAGCCGACCGGCGGGTCCGGATCGGAGCCTGTGTCACCGTTGCGAACCCCGAACGTGTTGGGTGCCGGTGCCCGCCAGACGCCGCCGATCTTCTGCAGCGAGTGCCCGATCGGCGTGCTCGACGTCTCGGCCACGCCGATGTCGGTGGCGGTCCGCCCGTCGGCCGGCCCGCCGACGGCGCTGAAGGTGCCCTCGTAGCTCAGGAACTCCACCACGTCGCCGCTCGCGGAGACGAGCGCCACCCCGTCCGGCGATCCATTCTGGATGCCGTCGGTCGGGTAGTGCTCGACCACGACCCCGGCCGCCGGCACGGTGCCGCTCAGCGTCCGCGTGCTGTACGCCGCGCCGTTGGCTCCGTTGTAGAGGACCAGCTGCCAGCCGGTCAGATCGAACCCGGCCGGGGCCTGGATTTCGATGGCCTCACCGGTGTCGACGCCCACATTGTCGTAGTGGATCTCGCTGATGAACGGGGTATCGGCGGCCTCGGCGGCGTACGCCGTGCCGATGCTGCCCAAGGCAAGCGCGGTGCTGGCGATGAGTGCACCCACTAGACGCAGCGGGCGGGAATGTCCACGTCGACGCATCGTCGGACCTCCAAACGGGGGGATCTGACGGAGCATAAGCGCAACGGGCGTCAAAACAAGTACCGACAGGTGAACACTGGGGGCGCCGGCGTCTGCCGCCGGTCGCCGGTCTCCGGTCGCCGGTCGCCGGTCTCCGGTCGCCGGTCGCCGACGGGCGTGCGCTACCGGTCGACCGGCGTGAAGTCCCAGGAGTGCGGTGAGCGG